>CAYLTX010000015.1:0-67351 GCA_964386725.1 uncultured Bradymonadales bacterium
ACCCCTGGACCCCTGAACCCCTGTAGTTCCCCGACCCCTGGACCCCTGGACCCCTGATCATGGCCTTCCCTAGCCCATTTTATCGCTGGCGACCTCACCCCTGGCATGGACTCTCCATCGGGCCTGATATGCCCAAGGTCGTCCACGCCTATATCGAGCTGACGCCTTTCGACACGGTCAAATACGAGATCGACAAAGAGACCGGCTATTTGCGCGTAGACCGGCCGCAGCGCTACTCCTCGCAGCCTCCGGCGCTGTACGGATTCATCCCGCGCACCTACTGCGCGCAGCGGGTGGCAGGATTGTCGAGCAAAAAGGCCGAGCGCGCCGACCAAGACCCGCTGGATATCTGCGTGATCAGCGAGCGGGCCATCAACCGCGCCGAGGTGCTGCTCAACGCGCGCATCGTCGGCGGATTGCGCATGATCGATCAGGGCGAGGCCGACGACAAGATCGTCGGCGTGCTCGACAACGATCAATTCTACGCAGGCGTCGATGACATCGACGATCTGCCCGACGTACTCGTCGAGCGGCTGCGCCACTACTTCTCGACCTACAAGACCGCCCCTGACTGGGAGAAGTCGCGCAACGTCGACGTCGACGAGATCTACGGCCGCAAGCACGCCTACAAGGTCATCGAGGCGTCCATGGAAGACTACACCGAGCAATTCGGCGACTAGCAGCAGCCCGGACTTGGCTGCCAGTGGTTCTCAACGCAGAGGGCGCAGAGAGCGCGAAGGAAAGGCATTAACTTTTCCTCTCTTCGCGTCCTCCGCGCCCTCTGCGTTGAAATGCCTTCTCTTGTATTTTGCAGCAAGGGGCGAGGCGGCTTTACCTGCGGTGCGCACAAGGCGTACACTCTCGGAAACATATCGATCTGATTGATGTTTCTGGAGAACGCCGTGATTGCACGCTCGAGATTTCTGCGCTGGATGGGTCTGGCCGCTCTGCTCACTTTTACTGCCGGTTGTTTCGACGATAATCAGCCCCCCGAGGGCCTGAGAACCTCGGAGCAGTCCGGTGGGCCGCAGGTCGTCTTCAACCTGGACGACTGGCCGTTCCCGGACATCCCCTTCCCCAACGACGTGGCGACGCGTACCGACCCGGACAGCCCGACCAATCGGCGCATCAACGTGTCCTATTTCGGGGCGACCGACGCCGAGGCAAAGGTCCGCAAATATATCAACCGGATGAGCGGCTTTGGCGTCTATACGCCGATTTCGGTCAGCTTCAACGCGCCGCTGGACGTCGAGCGGATCATCGAGCGGCACCAGGAGTCGGTCCCCGACTTCGCCGATGATGTGGTCTACCTGGTCGACGTCGACCCGGACAGCCCGGAGTTCGGCGAGCTGAAAATGCTCGATATGGGGCGTGGAAATTTCCCGCTGACCCTCAATAGCCCCAATGCCTATTTCGCAAACGACTCGCGCTCACAGGGGAGCAACCTGCTGTTCGAGACGGTCGCCGAGGAAGATACCAACGGAAACGGCGAGCTCGACCCGATGGAGGACACCGATGACGACGGCGTCTGGGACCGCCCGAATACCCGAACCCCCGACGGCGACCCGCTCGCCCCGGGCGAGCTGCTCGACTTCTACGAGCGCGAGACGAACTCGCTGATCATTCGGTCGATGCGCCCGCTGCGCTCCGAGACGACCTACGCGGTGGTGCTCACCAGCGACCTGGTCGGTGAGGACGGCTCGCCGGTGGAGAGCCCGTTTCCGGCGATCAACCACGCCCGTCAGACTCCGGAGCTCGAGCCGCTTCGAGACATCCTGCCGAGCCAATTCCCGGATCGCTTCGACTCGGATCTGGACGGCGTCCAATTTGCCTGGACCTTTACGACCGGCTCGCCGACCCGCGAACTCGAGGAGATCCGCGCCGGACTCTACGGCCACGGGCCGTTGAGCTGGCTGTCCGAGGAGTATCCGGCCGAGTTCAAGCTCATCCACAATCCCGGCCCCGAAGACGACGAAGCACCGATGACCTTCAGTCTCGACGAGCTCATCCCGCTTCTAACGCCTGTCGCCGCCGAGGCGCTGGGCTCGGGAGGTGATACAGCCGTCCTCGAGGAGGCACTCCTCGAGATCGAATATCTGGTCTCGGGCAGCTTTATGTCGCCGTACTTTTTGGGCGATAGCAGCGGCTTGGCCGATCCCGGCGCCGACGCCCCCCTCAAGAAGACGAATCCCCTGGACCTCGACGAGGTCTTCGACATCGACCTCGCCGACGGTACCGCCCGGGTGCGCCCGGGCGAGGTGACCTTCCACTGTGCGGTTCCCGCCAAACAGGAGGGGCGCGAGCCGCCCTACCCCACGATCATTTATAGCCACGCCATCTCGTCGACGCGCCTCGAGATGATCGCCTTCGCCGGTCAGATGGCGAAGTTCGGCCTGGCCACTTGCACCATCGACGCCGCCGGCCACGGACTCGATATCCCGTCGAATTACGACGAATTGCTCGATGATGTCGCCGCCAATATGGGGCTGCCTCAGCTGCGCGAGGTGCTCACTCACGACCGCGCGCGCGACTTGGATAACGACGGCGCCGTGGAGACCGGCGAGGACTACTTCGTCTCCGACATCCTGCACTCGCGCGATATGATCCGACAGACGACCATCGACCAGATGCAGTTGGTGCGCATTCTGCGCAGCTTCGACGGCGAAACCCGCTGGGATAATGAGATCGACGAGGAAGACCCGTGGATTAAAGCCCGGCGCCCGCAGGTGGCCGGCTGGGACCAGGACGGTGACGGTGAAGGAGAAATCCGCGGTGACTTCAACGGTGACGGCACCGTCGACTTCGGCGGCGACCAGACCTACCTGGCCTGGGGCACCTCCCTGGGCGGGCTTCAGACGGCGGTGCTCGCCGGCATCGAGCCGACCATTCGCGCCGGCGCCTCCAACGCCGGCGGCGGCGGCCTGGGCGACATCGCCACCCGAACCGATATCGGAAATGTGCGGGTGGGTGTCTTCTTGCCGATGTTCGGGCCGCTGCTCACCGGTACCGCGCCGACCGAGGATGGCGAGATCAACGGCCCGATGCGGCTGCAGTGGCACCTGGCCAGCGGCATCAGCGAGCGTCGAGTGCCGATGGGCACGATCGACGACATCGAAAACGGCGACCAGATCGTGCTGCGCAATCTCGAGCGCGAAGGCCGAGAATTCATCCCCGAAGACGAGCGAAAAGCGGTGGTGCGCGTGCGCAACGGTCAGTTTCGCGTGGGCATCGCCGCCGACGCCGACGACGCCATGGCCCGGCGTGCCAAGCTCGGCCTCGACCCGCAGGTCAGCGTCGAGAAGGACCTGATGGGCTGCAGGGAAGTCATCGACTGCGGCGGGGTGGAGTGCGACGAGGGCCACTACTGCGCGCCCGACAATACCTGCACGCCGTTGGCCGAGTGCTTCCCGAACTTCGACGCGTCGACGCTCGACGACGAAGCTCGCGCCGAGATCGAGCCGCATCTGGCCGCTGACCCCACCGAATTCGGCGATCCGCTGATCATCGAGGTCCGCTCGGCGGACGGCACCCTCAAGCAGACCATCGACACCTTCCCGGAGAACGCCGTCTTCCAGAACGTGCTCTATCCGGCCGGCGCGCCGCTGGCGGCGTTAGCGACCGGCTGGGGACTGCAGCGCCAGACCCCGCGTTTTCGCAAATTTTTGGCGATTTCGCAGATGATGCTCGAAGCAGCCGACCCGGCCATCTACGCACGCCACTACTTCGAAGACCCGCTGTCCTACCCCTACGAGGACGATCGTTATCAAGATGGCTGGACGAACTTCCTGACCGTGGGCACCCTTGGAGACCAGACCGTTCCGATCAACACCGCCCTTTCACTGGCCCGCGCCGCCGGGGTGCTCGATTCGCAACTTTCTGTCGACGAGTATGGAACAACGGAGAACCAATTCCTGGTTGATAACTACGTCTATGAGGGATTGCATTGGCTCAATCGCTTCCCGGACTACGAGAATACTCTCTTCGACCCCGATGATCTCGACAACGGCACGTTCATCTCGACGCATGGTTCGGACGATCCCGACGATCCCAACCCGGACGCCGAGCACCCGCTCCGGGCGACGGTTCAGACCGACCACGGCGTCAGCGCGCTGCGCCTGCCCTATCTGGACACTCACGGCGAGCACACCTTCAACGTGCCGCGCACCGACCGAGGCTTTGGCATCGCGACGTTTATGACCAACCAGGTCGGCTGGTATCTGACCCACGCCGGGCAGTCGATCTCCGACGACCCGTGCATGCAAGAGCTGTCCATGGAGGATTGCGGCTTCTTTGATGCAGAAACCTTCGATCGGCCGGATCTGCCCTGATTTGACGTATTCGACACTCGAACGCTCCAAATAGCAGGACTCATGAGCAAGACCCCGAAGAATCAAATGACCAAGCCGTCCGACACCCTCTACAACGCCTACGACGAGCTCGATCCGGCGCGCGGCATCTACTGTAACCGCACGCTGAACCTGCGCTCGATCAAGGCGATTGGCTACGACATGGACTATACGCTGGTTCACTACAACGTGAACCAGTGGGAGGCGCGTGCCTACTCGCATGTCAAAGCCCGCCTGTTGCAGGACGGCTGGCCGGTCGAAGACCTGGCCTTCGAGCCCGAGCAGGTCGCCCGGGGCCTGGTCATCGACAAGGAGCTCGGCAACGTCGTCAAGGCGAACCGCTTCGGCTATATCAAGCAGGCCATGCACGGCACCCGCCCGATGGAATATGGCGAGATGCGCGACGAATACACGCGCACCCTCGTGGAGCTCGCTGAACCCCGGTGGCGGTTTTTGAACACGCTATTTTCGATCTCGGCGGCGACCATCTACTGCCAGCTCATCGACCTGCTCGACGAGGGCCGGCTCCCCGAGATCTTGAGCTACGAGACGCTCTTCGAGCGCGTCCAGAAGACCCTCGACGCCGCTCACCTCGAGGGCGTGCTCAAAGACGAGATCATGAGCGATCCGGAGCGCTACGTCGAACCCGACCCGGAGATGCCCCTGGCGCTGCTCGACCAGCGCGAGGCCGGCAAGAAGCTTCTGCTCATCACCAACTCGGAGTGGAAGTATACCCAATTCATGATGGACTACGCCGTCGATCAGTTTCTGCCCGGCGATATGACCTGGCAGGATCTCTTCGACATCACGGTGGTCTCGGCTCGAAAGCCCGATTTTTTCTCGGGTAACAATCCGATCTTCGAGGTCGTCAACGAGCAGGGGCTCCTCGAGCCGTGCGTGGGCCCGCTGACCGAAAACGGCGTATATCTGGGCGGAAACGCCTCGTTCATCGAGGATTATCTGGGTCTATCCGGCGACCAGATTCTCTATGTGGGCGATCACCTCTTCAGCGACGTCAACGTCACCAAGAGCGTGCTCAGGTGGCGAACCGCGCTGATCGTGCGCGAATTCGAGCGCGAGCTGCGCGCCGTGCAGGTCAACCACGGGCGCCAGCGCGATATCTCCAATATGATGGGCAAGAAGATGCGCCTGGAGGACCGCTACAGCCAGCTTCGGCTCGAGCGACAGCGCAATAAACAGGAGTACGTCGACACGACCGACCGCGACCCGGAGACCATCAAGCAGATGATGGACGAGCTGCGCCAGGAGCTGGTCGAGTTGGACAATAAGATCAAGCCGCTGGCCATCCGCGACGGCCAGGACTTCAACAGCTTCTGGGGCTATCTGATGCGCGCAGGCAACGACAAGAGCCACTTCACCCGACAGGTCGAGCGTTACGCGGATATCTACACCTCCCGGGTGTCGAACTTTTTGCGATACACCCCGTTCGTCTACTTCCGCGCCCCACGCGGCAGCCTGCCCCACGACCACGGCCTCGAGCACGGCGGCTCCGAAGGCCTGCGCTAGTCAGACGGGCTTGGGGCGTGAGGCTTGTGGAAAGGCAACCTCAAGCCCCACGCCGCAAGCCTCAAGCCGATACTCAGTCGCTAAACTTGGTGATGGCGTGGTGGACGACGCCGGGCATATGCTTGCCGAAGAAGCTGGCGACTTTGCCGTGACCGGTGAACGTGAACTCGCGCTTGCGCTTCTCGATGGCTTCTACGATGACCCGGGCGGCCTTGTCGGCCGGCCACATCAATTGCTGGGGCCGCTTGTCGGTCCAGTCCTCGCGGAACTGGCCTTTATTGTCGACCTGGCCGATCTCGCTCTCGATAAACCCGGGCTGCACCAGCGTACAGCTGACGTCCTCGCCCGATAACTCCATCGCCAGCGCCTGGCCAATCGCGCGCACGGCGTATTTGGACGCGCAATACGCCGAATTGCCCGGCTGGGCGATCGTGCCGGCGACGCTGCCCATCAGCACGACGCGGCCGTCGGTCTTTCGCAGTTCCGGCAGCGAGTGGCGCGCGGTGATGGCCGCTCCCACCACATTGACGTCGAATTGGCGTCGCCAGTCGTCAGCCGACAGATCCTCGACGCGCCCGCCGACGCCAAAACCGGCGTTGGCGACGGCCACGTCGAGCGCGCCGAATTCGTCGACGACTTGCTCGACGGCCTCGATGACCTGCTGCTCTTCGGTGACGTCACATTGAACCGCCAGCCCGGTGCCGCCCGCGGCGCTGATCGCCTCGACGCTCTCCTCGAGCTTAGCAAGCCTGCGCCCGGACACCGCCACACGCGCACCTTGGCGAGCAAATTCGAGCGCCAACGCGCGGCCAATACCGCTGCCGCCGCCAGTGATCCATACCGATTTATTCTTGAATGTCATTTTTGTGCCTCTCTGTGCCGCGATAGGTGATTGAGGTTTGATGCTTCGAGCGTTGGAGGTTTAGGGTTTCTTGGTTTAGGGTTTCTTGGTTTAGGGTTTCTTGGTTCCTTATCCAGCTTCTTGGAAAACCTCTCGCAGATAGCACCATCGAAGGCAGAAATCTGGGAATCATACGATGCGCCGCGTCGGGTCCGAACTCACGAACCCGAAACCCGAAAGCACCGTCAGGCGCACGATCACCAATAACCACGCACCCACAACAACACTCCCAGTTTACAACAAACCACCACAGATGTAGCAAAGAGGCCCAGTAAAACGAAGGCTTGCGACCCACCATGACCCGAGAAACTCGAAAATCCTCACGCCTGAACCTCTCCGGCATTCTCGAGAGGGGTCGATCTGGCCGGCCGGCTGACGGGGCCGACACTGGGGCGACGTCCGCCTTCGACCCGAAAGCTTATTATTATGCCGCCTGGCATATCGTCAAAAACGACATCTCGCTACTGGTTTGGAAGCTGGCGGCCGATTTCGTGCGGACTGTTGTCACGCTGGGGACGCTGGCGTTCTTGATGGTCGTGCTCGCCGTGCAATTTCGGAGCGTGCTCGACGACGCGCCCGACCCGATCGTGGCCGTCGACAACTTCGCCGCCAGCCTGGCCACGCCCGGGTTTCTGATCGGCGCAGCAGGCGTGGTCTTTTGCGCGTGGCTGCTCAGCTTGATGGTCGAGGTGCTCGCGCTCTCGGGAGTCTGGGGCGCGCTCGCCGAGGGCGCTCGAGGCCGGCGCATCCGGCCGTTTCGGACCTTTTTTGCGAACCTGACGAGCCACTTCCCCGGCGTGTTGGCGCTGCGCATCACGACCATGGCCGCACACCTGGCGATGGTTCTGCTGGGGGCGAGCCTCGTCATCGCCATTGCCACGATGACCGGCTCGGCGTCGATGGCGGACGCCTCGGTCTGGCTCAAAGGAGTGTTGTGGGCGGCGCCGCTGACGCTTTTGGCCGGCCTCGTCGCGTTGATCCGACTGACGATGGAGATCGCGGCCGCGCCGCTGATCATCGAGGGGCGCACGCTGGGAGATTCGATTTTGCAGGGTGCGGTGCTTGTCACGCGCAAATTTGCCCAAATTTACCGGCTGCTGCTGGTTGCGGCCACGCTGCTGCTGATTCCGCTGTTCTTCTATTGGGGCGTGCTCATCTTTAGCAACCTGACGATGAACACCCCGCAATTGGCGCCGCTGGTCGCCATCATGCGATTGGCCGGCGAGGCGTTCCTCTTTGCGTCCGCCGGCGTCCTCGCCGTGGCCTTCTACGGAGCGCTCTTTGTCTACTACGCCCACCAAATGGGGATGATTGATAAATTGCCAGGCGACGACGACGACGCTAACGACACGGGCAACGACGACGACAACGCCCGGCAACCCGATCGCAGCGCTGCCGCCGGACGCCCGGCGCACCTGGGCGGAGGCGGCGGGATGCCTCAGGGTCCCGAGGATAGCCGCATCGAATTCGACGAGGAGACCTCCCTCGAGGAACTCCTCCCCGATGAATATCCGAATATCATCCCCCTCAAAGACGTTCTGGGTGGGAGCAAAGCCGACGAGGCTCGCACCGATGAAAATGCTCGCACCGACGACGGTGAGCCGGCCGATGATTCCGGTGACGAACCGGCCGATCAGCAGGTCGAAGATACCGAGCCCCCGCTCGAAGGTGACAAGTCCGAAGATGACGAGCCCGATTCAGACCTCTCTGGAGATGACCAAGAGCGATGACTGTGACTGAGAAAATCGAATCCTGGCAGACTGTCTTCGAAACCCGCGACATCGACGTCGAGGAGACCGAGGGGCCCGAAGAGCGCCCGTCGGGTTGGTTTCAAACGCTGACCCGCTTCTCCAAGCGCGGCTTTTTGCGCGTGGTCGTCTCGCCAGACGGCGAGGCGATGCACATTCACGTCCAGCTCGCCGTCCCGGGCGCCGGCGAAGCCTACGCCCAAAAGCTCAGGCAACACTTGAGCAATATTTCGGGCGCAGACTGGGAGCTGACGGCCGCAGAGCGCCCTTGGATGCTCGAATCTAAAGTACCACTCGAGGAAAGCTTCGGCGCGACGATTGACGCGCTCAACCGCGTAGCCACTCATATCGAGCGCGCCGAGGCCGGCGAAGACGCCTCGGAGTTGGCCGAGGCGTTCGACGAAGATTCGGGTGCCGTGCGGTCGGAGGCCGAAGCGATAGACGAGCAGGACACCGACGACGAGACCGAAGAAGACCGACGAGACGAAGAGCAGCAAGAAGAGAAACGAAACACACCCAGCGGTGGTGTCTTCGAGACGATCGGTGGTGGCGACGATAAGAGTGCGCCCGAAAAAAAGGACGCCAGTGTCGACGCAGATATCACCCTCGAAAGCTATCGCGTGAAGGTCTCAGACGACATCATCATCGCCCGGCTCGAAGTCGCCGGCGCCGTGGGCGAGAATACCCAGCGTCGGCTTCGCCGCGCGCTCGAGCGAAGCCTGCGCGCCCGCTTCGATATCAAGCTGATGCTCTACGAGCCCGACGCCGACGACGGGCGCCTGGCCGTCAAGCTCGGCATGGAGCCCGCCGGCTTAGGGATCGCCGACGAAGACTCACTCGGAAGCCTCAGCCACCGGCTCGGCCGCTTCTTCGAGCGCCTCAAGAAGTTCAACGATCTCGGCCTATCGCTGCTCGACGTGCTCGCCAGTCGCCCCTCCTCGGCGGATCAAGGCACACTCGAACAAAGCGAACGAGAAGACGAACGGCCCCGCTCCGAGCGGAGCAAACCCAGCAGACCGACCAAGACAAGCAAAGCGAGCGAGTCGTCCAGGAAAAAAGAAGCGCCCGCCCGAGACAAGCCCCACCTTCGCCGCCGAGAAGACCACCGGCGCGCAGAGAGCGACACCAGCGGCGTGGTCTTCGGCTTCTCCGGCGAGGAACTCGAGACCGACGGCACCGCCGAACTCGAAGCCGGCAACTACACCGACCCTCGCCTGCGCCGCGAAGACGCCACCACCCCGCTGGTCGACGTGGTCCTCAGACACCCCGGCTACTCCGACAAGAGCATGCGCCAGGTGCTGAGCATCCTGCTCGACATTGACTATTACGAGGCCACCAAGCTCGCCGAAGACGCCCCCTGCGTCATCGCCTGGGGCACCAGCCTCGACCGCGCCCGCGAGTTCAAGCGCGTCATCGAAAACGCCGGCGGCCGCGTCACCCTCGTCGAACCGGACTCCCTGCAGGAATGATCGCGCGATCCGGGGGTAGGCACTCTCACCTTCGGTTCGAGCGCAACCCCCGGCTATAGAGGCCTTCGCGCTATGCGCCACGGCGCGACACCAAGCTACGGCGTCTGGAAAGGCATGGTAGCGCGGCCTTGCGCGGCCTCCCCGCACACCGTAGGCTGAATCCACGTCTTGAAATTCGACTGAATCCGGCATAAGCAGGGATTCTCATTCAAGAATTCTGCGAAGGTGTGCGCCATGAATTGTGCGTATTGTGGCTTTTTCAATGAAGAACCGACCGATCTATGCGGTCGCTGTGGCTCCGATCTTCCCGAGCCGACCTGCGGCCAATGCGACGTTCCGGTCGATTGGGGCGAGGCGCTGTGTGGGCAATGCTCGCAGCTTAGCCGCTCGGCGGATAAGACGCCCTGCCCTTCGTGCAGCGCGCTGAACACCGTCTCGGCAGAGTATTGCACGGCGTGTGGCACGCCGATGGCGGTGATCACCCGCGTGATGACGCTCAGCCGTGCCAAAGACCGCGAGCCGCTGGAGACTTGGCGCGTCTACGGCATCGAGACCGAGATGGTCGGCCGCGACGACGAGATCGGCCGGCTCGAATATTGGCTCGACGCCGCGACCGACTCCAAGTCGGTGCGCGTGGTCGGGCTTACCGGCTCGACCGGGCTCGGAAAGAGCCGACTGCTGGCCGAATTTCGCCGCGAGCTCGACACCTCGTTCTCCGAGGCTGTCGTCGTGCAATCTGCCGGCCGCGACGAAGCCGGCGGGCCGTATTCGATGTTCGCCCGCCTGCTCAAGAATCGCTTCTATATCGGTGAAGAGGACCATCCGGAGTCGGCACGCCGCAAGTTCTTGGAGGCGGTCGCTGCGATCATCGAGGACGAGACCGAGGCCACCCGCGTCGGTCACCTGGTCGGCCACCTCATCGGCATGCAATTCGAGGAGTCGCCGTATGTGCCCGATATCCGCGACTCGGAGGGCGCCCACCAGCTCGATCAGCGAAGCTTCGACGCGGTGCTGGAGTTGCTGGCGGCCGACGCGGAGCAAAACCCGCTGGTGATCGCGCTCGAAGACCTGCAATACGCGACGACCCAATCTGCGCAGCTCATCAGCCACCTGACCGAGAACCTCGGCGAGCACCCGGTGCTCTTCGTATTGTCCTGGAATCCCGACGAGGTCTTCCTCGAGGGCATGCTCGACGAGATGCCCATCGACGAGACCATCGAGCTCGCCCCGCTCAGTGACCGCGAGGTGCGTCGCTTCGTGCATGACACGCTGCACAAAGCCGACGAGGTGCCCGAAGCGCTGGTCGACAAGATCGTCGACGCGGCCCACGGCAACCCGCTGTCGGTCGAGGAGATGCTCCGCATTCTGATAAGCCAGGGCGTCGTCGACACCCGCGAGCAGACCTGGAAGATCCGCGCCGAGCGCGTCGAGGACGTCGAGCTTCCCACCACGGTCGAGGCGACCGTGCGCGCACGGCTGGCTGCACTCGAAAAAGAGGAGCGGCGCGTCCTCGAGATGGCCGCCTGTGTGGGCGAATCGTTCTGGCCGGAGCTGCTTCGCTGCCTGTACCGCACCGACGCCGACCACCACGAGCCCGTCCAGACCTTCTGGACCGACACCTCGCTCGACGAGCGTGTCGAGTCGATCATCGAGAGTCTCGAGCGCAAGGACATGGTCCGCAGGCGCGATGACACGCGCATCGCGCCCCACGAGGAGCTGTATTTCAAGCACCGCATCGAGCGCGAGGCGGTCTACGAAGACATCGACTCGCAGACCAAAGAGCGTCTGCACCGCATGATCGCACAGTGGCTCGAGCGCGAGGCCGCCGCGGACGACGACCACATCTGCGAGCTGATCGCCCGCCACTTCGACAACGCCCGCTGCCTGGAGCACGCCGCGCGCCACTACCTCGAAGCCGGAAGCCGCGCGGCCTCCCACTACGCCAATCGTCGCGCCGTCGACCTGTTCACGCGCGGGTTGAGCTATCTTTCCGACGCCGACATCGACCTGAAGATCGACGCTTTCCACGACCTCGGCACGATCTATAACCTGCTCGGCGAGGTCGACCAATCGCTGGCCTATTTCCGCGAGATGCTGCGCTATGCGTGGCTGGTCGACGATATGGGCAAGGGAGGCGCCGCCTACAACAAAATCGGCCGCGCCTACCGGAGCATGGGCGAATACGACGACGGCCTCTCCTCCTTCGAGCAGGCGCTCGCCCTCTTCCGAGAGGACGCCGACATCCGCGGCATCGCCAGCACGCTGGACGATATCGGCCAGATCAAATGGGTGCGCGGCCACTACGACGAGGCGCTCAAATATTACTCCGCCGGCCTGCAGCTGCGCCGCGAGCTCGAAGACAAGCGCTCCATCGCGCTGAGCCTGAGCCATATCGGAAACCTCAAGCTGGCCCGAGGCGAGCTCAAAGACGCGATGGTCTACTTCCGCGAGGCGCTCGACCTGCGCAAACAAGCCGGCGACCGCCAGGGGGTTGCAGACAGCTTCAACAATCTGGCTGTGCTGTGTTTGGAGCGCGGCGACACCGCCAAGGCGATCACTCTCTTCAAGGAATCCCTCGAGATCGGCCGCAACATCGGCTACCGCTCGCTGGAGACCATCGTGCTCAACAACCTGGGCGAGACGCTCCTCGACGCCGGACGCCTCGAGGAGGCCGAGGAACACCTCGAAAACGCGATGCGCGTCGCCGAGGAGACCGCCGACAAACGCGTGCTCTTCGACATCCTGCGAAACCTCGCCGCCGTCGCCGCCCAAAACGACGAGCGCGAGCTCGCCTTCGAGCGCATCGACGAGGCCATGGGCCTGGCCGAGCAACTCGACGCCCAGACGCTGGTCGGCATCGGCAAGCAAAGCCTCGCCGAAATCCACGCCACCTTCGCCGCCCCCGGATCCGCCCAGAAAGATGCCGCCGAATCCGACACCGACGACGAAGCCTCCACCCTCTTCGAAGAAGCCGCCGACCTGCTCGACGAGGTCGGCAACGAGGGCCAACTCGCCCGCTGCCTATCGGCCTGGGGCGAATACCTCGTCGCCCGCGGCGACGCCGCCACCGGCACCGACAAACTCAAACAGGCCCGCGCCATCTTCGACCGCCTCGGCATGAACAAGCTGCGCCAGGCCGCCGACGACGCCCTCGAGGCGCTCGTGTAGAAATCGGTGCCAGACCATCCTGGTCTGGAAAAAGGACTGACGTCTTCTGAGCGTCCGAGAACAAACCAGGATGGGCCGCGGGCTTCTAGCCCGCCATGAGGCATCCTGCCTCATCTTGCGTGTCTTTGGTCTCCATCGCGGGGTTAGACTGCAACCCCGGCGATGTCGCCCAATGCGGGCTGGCATCCCGCGCTCCATTTAGAGATATCGTACGAAATTGCCCAATAATCCCAGGCCGTCGGGCGTGAGCACCGACTCCGGGTGGAATTGCACCCCGAAGGTCGGATGCTCGCGGTGCTCGAGGCCCATGATGAAGCCGTCGGTGTGGGCGTTGGCGCGTAGCGTCGTCGGCAGTGGCTCTCGGGCGACCAGCGAGTGGTACCGGCCAGCGACGAACGGATCGGCGAGCCCGGCGAAGACGCCGGTCGAGTCGTGGTCCACGGGGCTCGGTTTGCCGTGCATCGGGGCGTCGTTGGGGCCGACCGCGCCGCCGAAGGCGCATACGATGGCCTGGAGGCCCAAGCAGATGCCCAGGATGGGGATCGTGCCGCTAAAGTGCGAAATAGCGCTGACCGAGACGCCCGCGGTGTCGGGGTGGCCGGGGCCCGGCGAGACAACCAGCGCGGCGGGTTTCCAGTCGATGAGCTCGGACAACGTGACCTGGTCGCTGCGGACGACGACGACCTGGATGCCGAGCTCGGCAAAGCGATGCGCCAGGTTGAAGACAAACGAGTCGCGGTTGTCCAGCAGGACGACCTCGCCGGTTGTTTTGTGCCCCCAGCGCTTGTCCAGGCCGGCTAAATGCTTCACGGCAGCCACTCCTGAGCTCTTGTCGTCCAGTCCTGTGCCAACGCCCTGCCCTCGAGCGACGCCGCGGCGAGGACGCCGACACCGGCCGATAGGAGCGCGATTTCGCTGGCTTGGCGAAGCTCGTCGAGCGCAAGCTCGCGCACCTCGATTGGATCTCGGTTTGCGTCGGCGAGCTCGAGGATGCCGGCGCGGGTCACGCCCGGCAGAATACCGCGGGCCGCTGGCGTCACTGCTCGGCCGGCAATCACAGCCACAATATTGGCGCAGCTCGCCTCGCCGACCAACCCGTCTGCCGATACCAGAATAGCATCGTCGAAGCCGGCGAGCTTGGCGCGACGGCGAGCCTCGATATAGCGCACGAAGCTGGTCGTCTTATGGGCGGCGAGGGTGTCGTCTGGCAGATAGAGGCCCTCGGCCAAGCCCAGCGCCGGACGCGTGGGCTCGGAGTACGACCGGTGGCGGCAAGTGATGGTCGCGGAGCCGCCAAATGGCGCGCCTTCGGGGGCTCGTGGCACGGTGACACGCCAGATGCCCGCTTCTCTGGCCGGAAGTGATTCGAGCGTGCGGATGGCTTTGTCGATGTGGTCGGATGGGTAGCCGAGTGCGTCTCCGGAGCGGCGAAGGCGTGCGATGTGGCGGTCGAGCCAGCGGACCGCCCCGCCCTCCGTCACGCGTACGGTTTCGAAGAGCGCGTCGCCGTAGAGATAGCTTCGGTCATCGAGGTGAATATGAGGGTCTTCAGTCATCCGTCACCACCTGTTCCAGCGGGCCGGCTTTGACGCGGGCCTCTTCGTATTCGGCGTGGGGGTCGGAGTCGGCGACGACGGCGCCGCCGGCGCCGTAGTGGATGGTGCCGTCGGTGACGACGGCGGTTCGGATGAGGACGCTGCTGTCGAGGCGGCCGGCTTTCGACGGCAGGGACGCCGTCGCTCCATTGGGCTGGTGCGAGGCATAAAAAAGCGAGCCGGTATACGGGCCGCGGTTGGTCTCCTCGAGCTCGGCGATGAATTCGATGGAGCGAAGCTTGGGCGCGCCGGTGATGCTGCCGGCCGGGAAGCACGCCAGGAGTACGTCCATGGCCGTAAAGCCGTCAGCAACGTCTCCCTCGACTGTGGAGACCAGATGATGCACGCCGGCGAAGCTGTGCAGCCCGCAGATCTCGGTGGCCCGGACGCTGCCGAGCTCGCAGACCCGGGTCAGGTCGTTTCGCATCAGGTCGACGATCATGACGTTCTCGGCGCGGTCCTTTTCGCTGGTCTGAAGTTCTTCGGCCAGGCGCGCATCTTCAGCCGGATTGCCCGAGCGCGGGCGGGTGCCTTTGATCGGGCGGGTGATGACCCGGCCGCGGTCGACCTCCAGGAATTGCTCGGGGCTGACCGAGGCGAGCTGGAAGTCTCCGGCGTCCAAAAACGCGCAATACGCTCCGCTGCTCGTGGCGCGAAGCTGCTCATAAAGCGCGAACGCGTCGCCCGACCAGTCGGCCGAGAATCGCTCGGTATAATTCACTTCGAAGAGTTCGCCGGCATAGATGGCGTCGATGGCTCGTTGGCAACGCGAGACATACTCGTCGGCGGATACCGACAACCGGAAGCACTCTGCATTGGCTGCTTGGAGCGGCTCGCTGTGAGGTTTTTCGAGCGCTTCCATCAGTCGATAGGCGGCGTCCGAGTCGGCGTCGCCGGTGAGCCACCAGGTGCGGTCTATGTGCGAGTAGACGAGCGCGGCGGGGTAATCTCCGACCCAGACGCTGGGCGTCGGGACGGGCTTTTGCTGGGCGTGGACGTCGTCGAGGTGCCAGGCGAATTCAAAGCCGAGCATGCCGGCGAGGCCGCCGTGGAACGGAAGAGATTCCAGACCAGGATGGTCTGGCACCGATGTGCTGAGCCGGGATTTGGAGAGCCAACCGACGGGATCAGCAACCGTGCGGCCTTCGGGCATCTCGACGAAGCGCCCTTGCCGCTCGCTGAGCACCGACGTCGGCGCGCAGCAGAGGATCGACCAGCGCGCGTCTTTGGCGCCCTCGGCCGGCGCGGAGTCGAAAAATAAGAGCCCCGACGCGTCGGCGAGCCTAAGAGCTCGGGCGACGTCGACGGGGCTTGGTTTGGAGCCGCAAATTTTCACGTCAGTCGCGGATTCGGAAGATGATCTCGACCCGATCGTTCTGAGCGGGATCATCCGTAAAACGAATGCGGTCTTGGCCCTCGCCGGTGGTGCTCATCCGGCTGTCCTTGACGCCTTCGAGCTTCATCTCGTCGCGCACCTTCTTGGCGCGCAGCTGGGAGGTCGCCAGGTTCGCCGTAGGGTTGCCCTTGCGGGTGTAGCCCTCGATGACGATCTCGGCCTCGTCATACTTCTTGGCCAGCTTGGCGGCCGCCTTGACGAGCGTGACGCTCTGCGGACGAATCGCCGCATCACCCTCGTCGAAGAGCATGGCCAGGACCACGCGCACGCCGCGAGCATCCTGGAAGGTGTAGCGGTCGCCGAAGTTGTTCGCGGCCTCTTTGCGCAGCGCGGCGCGGCGCGCGGCCGGCTGCATCTTCTTTTGCTGCTCTTGATATTTCGGCCGCGCTTGTTGGGCGGCGGTTCGGAATAGCTTGGTAGCCTGACCGGCCGACTCGCTGGCCGAGTCGGCGGAGGCCGACCCACTCTCGAGCATCGACAGCGTCGATTTTAGCTGGTTGTTGGCGCGGTTGAAGGCGCCCTTGGCAAATTCGTCGGCTCTGACGTCGAGGGCGGCTTTTTTGGCGTCGCGCGCCTCGTCGAGCTTGTTGCGAAGCGCGCGTGCTTCGGCGTCGCTGGTGTCGTCGTTTCGCCGCAGCGAGGCCTTCTCGAGGGCCTTCTGGCGCCGCTCCTTCTGGGCCTTCTCGTTGCGCGCCCGGGCGACCTTCCGCTCGAGGTCACCGACCTCATTATTTAGCTTATTGCGCTCTTGGTTGAGCGATTGGATTTTGGGGTTGACCTCGCCGACCTTGGCGTTGGCCTCGTCGAGGCGTTTCTTGGCCTTGTGCTGCTCTTTGATGGCCGCCGCGGTGCGGTAGCGCAGCTTACCCAAAATCGAGTATTCTTGGGCGCGCTCGAGCTCGCCGTCGTTGTAGGCTTCGAGAGCCACGCGCCGATATTGGCGTGATTCGCGAAAGAACTTGCTCGCACCGGGGGCCTCTTTGACCTCCCGGGCCTCCGAATCTTGGAGGATACGCTCGAGCTCGACCAATTCTTTGGGCTTGGGCGGCGTCGAGCAACCTGTGAGAGCCATAGTGCTCGTGGCGAGCACCAGACATAAAGCAAGAATCATCCTGAGCGGACTGTTCGTCACCATCGATCAACTCCGATAGACATCTACCAACCAGCGGATGGGCGTCAAAGAGCTCTAGCGCAGCTTGTCGAGCTGGCTCTGAAGCTCCTTCTTCCGTTCCTTGAGTTCCTCGACCTCGGCTTCGAGCTCGGGGATGCGGTCGTCTTTGGCACCATAATAGGCGGCTTCTTGCTCGTCGGCGGCGTGCTGGATATTACCGGCACTCACCATATGATTGACCAGCTCGACGCAAAATTTGACGCGCCTCAACAGATTCGAGGCGGCCTCGTCGTCGCCTTTGGCAAGAAGGACGTTGGCGTCCTCGAGCCACTTGCGGGCCTGGTCGATATCTTTTTGGGCTGCCTCGGCACCATTGTTGGAGGCAGCTTGGTCGAGCATTTTTTGAAATTGTTCGGCTTGCTGCTTATAGCGCTCGGTGGGACCGGCGAAGGCGCTCGAAATCGAGCCCAGCGCCAGCGAGGCGCCTACTAAGAATGCAACCAGCAATCGAAACGAGCCGTGAAAACGCATACGAACTTCTCCATGACAGACAGAAGTGCGCCGCAGCTCGCATCGTGCAAAGCGGCGACGCCCCAACGTTCGTTGTCTCTCAATCGTTATAACGGTTCGAGAGCAAGAACGCCACTGCCTCTCGGGCGCACTGGTCACAGTAGCCGTAGCGCTGGCGCATGTTGTCGAGGGTGGTCTCGACCGCCTCGATCTCGGCGACCTCCATTTTGTCCTTCTCGTCCTCGAAATAACGCAGCAGGCTCTCCTGAATGCGGCGGATCTGCTGCTGGCGCTCCTCGTAGAACTTGCGCTGGAGCGCATCGAAGACGTTGGGGAAGGTCTTGCGATAGTTGATCTTCTCGCCGGGGTGGTCGATCGAGTACGCGGCGATCGTCGAGATCAGTCCGTGACGGAAGTCCTCGATATCCTCCTCGATATCGAGCATCTCCTCGATACTGCCCATCAACTCCTCGTCGGGCTCCTCGTGGCGGCCGGTGATGCGGTTGTAGACCTTCTCACCCTTGAGCCACTGGCTGACGTGGTCGATATAGCGGGCAAATAGGTCCTCGTATTGCGCTTCTTCGACCAATCCCATGGCGCTCCGGATCTCGGTGTCGATGAGGTCGAGATAGCGCTCGGTGACCACTTCGATGAATTCGTCGTGGTCGTGGAAGTCGCCGTCGGTCTTCATCTGCAAAAACGGGAAGACCGAGGGGTCTTTGACCAACTCGCGCAACTCCTTGAACACCGACAGCGGCGACAAGCACGGGAAGTTGTCGTTTTGGCTGGCGTTGAGCAGGATCATCTTCATCTCGCGGGGGCTCGCGCCATAGCGGCCCTCGTAGTCGCTCGAGCCCTCGCCCTCGCTCATCATCGACGGGATGACCCGCTTGAGCTCGCGCGCCTTCTCGGCGCCGATGCCCTCGGGGACCTTCCCGCGTGAATATAGGTCGGCCTTCTCCAGCGGTGTCAGCGCGGAGACGATCTCGCGCACCTCGGCGGGGTAGTGGTCGGGGTTGGGGCGCTTGAGGCGCGTCAGCGTCGCCCAAAGTGCGGCCACCGCGGTGGTATGCGGGGCCAGGTGCTTGATGAAGTCGACCGAAGACATCTGCTCGTCGTACACGACCTCCTCGATATTATAGTCGAGCAAATACGGCAGGCGCACCAGCTCGATGCGCCCCTTGAAGGACGAGTAATCGGGGGTCTGCTTGAACGCGTCGAGGTAGTCCTCGTTGGCGGTGGCCGTCAGGACCAGGTCGAGGTGCAAGATGCGGTTTTCCAGCGAGACGGTTCCCTTCTCGCTGGTCGCCAGCAGGTATTTGTTCAGCTCCGGCTGGCGCTTGAGCAAATCGTCGTACTCGACGATGCCGCGGTTGGCGTCGACCAGGTCGCCGAACGGCTCGAACATGGTCTGGTTTTGCAGGCTCGAGGGCAACGCCCCCAGGCTGCGGTCGACGGTCAGCTGGCGCAGGTTGGCGTCGACGCGCATCTGCGGCTCGACGACCACCGCGCCCATGCGGTAGCGCCGGCTGATGAAGATTCGCTCGACCTGAATATGCTTGAAGACCTTCTCGATATCGCCCTTGTAGGCGGTCATCAACGCGTCGAAGATCTGACGGCTGGTATGGCTCAGATCGCCGTCATAGATATATTTGCTGAGCACGAAAGGCGGCTGCTTGTCGCCCTCGCCGTCGGCCTCGGCATATTCTTCGCGAAGGCGCGCGCCATCCTCTTGCTCGTAGCCCGGCAAGATCGCGTCGGAGATATTCTTCCGGAGGAGTTCGCGTCGCTGCTCGAGCGGAACGAGCAGGAGCGGATGATCCTTCATATCCGCCGGAATCTTGGCGTCGATTTGCTCCTCGTCGAGGTAGGCGAACGAGTCCAGATCGGTCTCCTCGACGGCGCGAGCGCTAAAGCCCTCGAAGCCGATCGAGGAGCCCGATGCCAGCCGCTCATTGGGGAAGACCCAATTGAAGCGATACATGGCCCCCTGTTCGGTCTCCGAATAGGCTTCGAGCGCCCGCATCAGCATATCGAGGAAGGTGCTCTTGGCACTCCCGTTGGGCCCATGCAACAAGATCAGCTTGTTGACCTCACCCTGGCGCACGAAGTTGTCGAGCAACCGGAACACACGCTGCTGGGCGCGCTCCTGGCCGACCAGACGCTCTTTACCCTCGTCGAAAGGGGCGTCGAAGAGCCGATAATGCGTCACATCTCCCCACACGGCGGGCTTGGTCTGGGTGCCGTAGTGCAAAAAGCTGTCACGCAGATATTGCACGGCGTTTCGGGCGTGCCTGCGCGGCTGATCCGCAAATAAGTCGAGAAACTCCGCAAAGCTCAGGATGCGCTGGTTGCGCCCATAATCTTCGCGAATCTCGCTGGCGAGCGATGACAGAATATTTTGACCGTCGGTCATGGATCTCTTTAATGTCGAGTCATGTGACACGCGGCCCTCTTGATATTGAGACGAGCCGGCGCGGCGTAGTTGACTGGTTGTCGGCCGCCTCAGGGCGTCGGCTTGGCGTCCTGCTCGGCCTCATCGGGGTCGGCCTGTTCGGGATCTACTTGATCGTCGCCCGCACCCGCATTGGCTGGACCCTCAGCCGCGGCGACCTCGAGATTGAAATCGAGCGGCTCGTCTCGAATGACGTAGCATTCGGTGTCGTTGCACACGCTGAAATTACCGGTCGCCTCGATCTGATGGGCTCCGGCTTGCTCGGCTTCGACAAAGACCGCCATGGTCGCTTGTTTTTCGCCCAAATCGATCTGAGACTTCGAGAAGGTCGTCTGCGCGAACGCGACGCCCTCGGGCTGGGTGAGTTCGATCTTCCACGGGAACTCTTTGTTGATCTTGAGGCCGTCGGCGGACGTAATCCCCAACTCGACCTTTTGCTTCTGGCCTGCCCCAATGGCCTGCTCGGGCGAGCTCACGTCGTAGCGATTGGTGTGCTTTGCTTTGCGCGTGCTATCCGCCTTATCTGCCTCGTCGTCGGCGACGGGCGCTTCGGCGCGCGCAGAAGCTGCCGGCTCTTCAGTCTGGTTCGACGGGTTGTCACAGCCGAAGCTGACCACGACGGCGAGCACCGCAAGTGCGCTGATTAAGAGAGGCTTTGGGAGTTGGGCGTTCATGTCGAACCCTTCGAGATGTCAAAGCTGAAGATGAGGCCGGCAGCGCCGGCTCTCGCGGGCGTTGGCGCTGCAGCAAATATAACATAGGCCACACATGGGTGTAAGCGCATATCGGGGCGGATTCAACTGCGCATATCTGCCGCCGCCGAACCTCCCAATCCCCGAAGAGCCCGCGAGCACACGACGAGAGGCGACCGGGGCGTGACCCCCGATTGTCGGAAGTTCACCCGCTGTGCTATCGTGGATCTAACCGTAGAACGTCAAAAATATTCCACCTCCCGCCCTCGTTCATGCCCGACCCATCGGACTCTAAAATCCAAGATCTAACCGACGCCGTCGACGTGGTCGACGAGCCGTCCGACTTTCCGTTTCGGATTGCTCGCGAGCCCGCCGATGCGGTGGTCTCCAGCCTCGATGGACGCCCGGAGCTGATCGAAACGGTCGGAGAATTGAGCCGACACGTGGCTACCGATGGGATCGAGGTCCCCGGCGCCATGGCCGAATCCGCTTCGTCCGCGGCGTCGACCGCCCAAGGCGCCGCCGGTCCGATCCCGATGCTCGTCATCCAGAGCCCGGGGGGCACGATGGAGACGCGACGGCCGGTGGACACACGTCGTTTTTTGGTCGGCACTGAAAATTGCGATCTGGAGCTCGAAGACGGCTTCGTGTCGCGCTGGCACGCCCAACTCTTCGAGCGCGACGGCGCGCTGGTCCTGCAGGATCTCGCCAGCAAAAACGGCGTCTATCTTCGCATCGCCGACGACCTCGCCCTCGAAGACGGCGATCAGATCGTCATCGGCGAGCAGCGCTTCGAATTTCGCACCAGCTTCGACGAGTCCGAGGATTCGCGGGCCGAGGAGCCCGCACAGCTCGGCGCCGCCTGGGTCGGCTCGCCGGCGCGACTGGTTCGCCGCATCGAGGGAGGCCTGGTCGGCGGCGTCCATCCCATCGGAAAGCGCCTGACCATCGGCGCCTCCGAGGGTGATATCTGTTTTCCCGAGGACACCCTTCTTGCATCGCCCCACGCGGTCATCCGACGAGAACAAGACCGCTATTTGCTTCGCGACGTCGACAGCGACACGGGCACGTTTATTCGCATTGCCAACGCCGTCGAACTCATCGACGGCGATTGCTTCCTGGTCGGTCGCACCCGCATCCGCCTGACCTTCGCCTGAGGTCGCCCGCCCCTATGCTCCTGTGTCGTAGAATGATCCCGTGTCCTAGATTTCTAATCTTTCTGCTGGCCATCGCCGTCCTCGGCGGGTGTGTCTGGTCACAACCCCCGTCGGCGCGCCAATCGATCGTGCCTCCCGTTCAGATTCGCTCCGCGTCGACGTCCGCGGCCTCCGGCGAGCTGGTGCTCACCGACGAGGGCCTGTGGGCCTACGTCCCCGAGCGCGACGCCTCAGACGGGGATGCCTGGAAGCCCGGCCAGTTGGTCGGCTTCGTTGCCGAGGATGCCCGCCATCCCTCCCATCTCTATACCGTCGTGTTGAATCGCTCCTGGGGCGTGCTCCTGCAGCGGCTCGATGCCGGCGATGTCGAGCCGCGAGCCCAGGCCACAGGCGAGCTCGTGGGCATCGACTCCACCGACGAGCTGCGACGCTGGGGAGTATGCCGCGGCCGGGACGCCGAGGTTTCCTCGAATGAATGCATCAGAACACGCGATACAGCGCGCGATCATTCACGCGCATGGCGGCTCTACAGCGTTTCGAAGGCGTTGCGCCTCGACGTGACGCCCCACTCCGAGTGGGGAATGTCGCTGCCCGTGAGCGTCAACGGCATCGCGCAGGAAGGTCGCGCGCTCGTCGACGATCGAGCCGCCGGCGGCGAATGGATCGCCGTGCCGGCGCGCCGAGATCCGACGCCGCTGCTCCATGCCCGCGTGGGGCTCGACGCGAGCTGCTCGGAGCTCGACCTCGACGACAGCCTCCAGCCGCTCGACGTCTTCGAGGCCGCCGAACTTCCGGCCTCCGGCCATCCGGCCGATATCGAGGCCGCCGCCGTGCGCACCGGAGCCGATGTCCTCATCGAGTGTTCCGCCGAGCAGATCACCCTCTATATCCCGTCTCTGTATCGACCGATGTGGCGCGCCGGCACCAAGATGGCCGCCGGTATTGCTTTCGGCGCTCTCGAGCCGGTCGCGATCCCGACTCGCTCGGCGGCGACCCGGCGCACGCTCGCCCTCTTCGGGGCCGCGCTCGGCACCAGCTCGGCGGCGGCGGCAGACTATTATCTCGGACGCGCGCTGAGTCAGCTGCCCGATGAACGAGCGCGCGGTCTGCTGGCCCTCGAATTTATGCAGATCCCGTCGGCCGCCGGCCGCCCGGAGGCGGCGCTGCGCGCTGGGAGAATATCGACGAGCGACGCCTGGCATACCGGAAATCGGCCCGACTTCGTGCTCGGGCGCGCCTGGGTCTCTGCGGCGCTCGGATTGCAGGCCGAATACTCCGAGGCGATGAATCGCCTCGTCGAACTCAGCGAGCTTGAAGAGCACGAGCGCGCACGCCTGTGGGTGACATGGGTGCAGCTGCGTGAGGCGCTGACTCGCGCGTCCAGCCGGGGAATCAACGGTCCCCTCGCCTTCTACGAGGAACAGCGCCTGCCGAAGTGGCTCGACGCCGCCGACCTACTGGTGGCTTCGCGAGACGCCGACTCCAACGCCGCCGACGGGAGTGCCATCGACCAGGCGCTTCGCGCCGACGCAGCCGAGGCCTGCGCGGACGCCTCGACATGTCTACCGGACATCTACGGCCGGAACTTCGCCGCCATACTCGAGAGCGTCGACGAGCGCGGTGTCGACACGATCGTCGACGCGCTCTCATCGACCGCGATAGGGGCTTGGCGGCCCGGTTTCCGGCTGTCTGCGCTGCTCTCGAATGTCGACGGCGCCCCCGGGTTGTCGGCGACCCAGCGGCTCTCTGTGGGCGCAGCCATGATGCCGCTCGTCCACCCGGACATGCGCGCCGATCTATTCGAGGCGCTCGTCGCAGCCGGCGCCGAGGCGATGCGCGCCGGACGAACGAGCGGTGAGCAAGTCGGCAGTGATCAAATTGGCAGTAACCAAACTGGCAGTAACCAAATTGACAGTAGCCAAATATGTGTCGAAGTCGACGGCGCGCCCCATAGCGTCGCCCGTCTCGCGACCCTCGACGACACCGCCTCGAGTGACCCGACCTTGCCGGCGACGCGCTGGCTCATCTCGGCCGCCCTGCCCGCGGCCTGCGAGTCGCCGCAAGCCTTTGCCGACACCCTCGCAGCGGGACTGGGAGACCACCCGAGGCTCGCCACGCGCGCCGCGCCGCTGCTCGAAGCAGTCGCTTCGGCCGCCGCGGGCCCCGAGCGCACCGCGCTGCTGCGGCGCTTCGCCGAATTCACCGCCGAACACGAGAAAGGAGCCGCATGCAAGCGCTGGAATCTGGCGCTGTCGGTCTCTCACGCCCGCGTCGGCAAGCTCGAACAGGCAGACGCTCACCTGGCCCGCGCGATCAACTGCGGCGGCCGAAACGCCGAGCTCGAAGAGACTCAAGATTTGCTGATGGCGTATCTGCGCTTCGAGAAGAGCGCAAAGATCCCCGACGACGCCTCCGCCCACACTCGACGGACGATCGCCACGGTCGTGCGCCATCAGCCCGCAGAGGACGCGCCGACCAGCTGCTTCGGCCTGTTGCCGGTGGACTATCGCCTCGAGCACTTCGTCGACCCGGAGGTCAGCGCCTTGGCGGTGGCGATGCCCGAGCGGCCGCCCAGTGAGTTGATGCTGGAGACCGCCTCCGATTCGACCGCCCGCGGCATCGCCTCGCTCGTGGTGGCGCGCCGTTTTCTGGCCCAGGGGCGGCCTTCACCGGCCGCAGAGGCTCTCATGGAGGCGCGACGAAATTTCGAGCGCGTCCAAAACCAGGTGGGCCTGCGGCGGGTGCGCTTCTTCGAGGAGGTCGTCTTCGGCGATGATCTCGCGAGCTTCGCCCCCGGCCATGACGAGGCATCGACCGGCCAGCCGCGGCGTCCCGACAAAGCGCCGTCACTGGCTCGCGTCGACCGCATCGACGCAGCCGGCTGGTCAGCCTTGCTTCGAGCAGGCCACGCCGCCGAGATCCTCGACGCCCTCGAGCAGCCCGGCGTCGATTGGACCCCGAGCGCGCTGCGCGCCGGGGTCGCAGCCTCCCTGGTGGTGCGAAGCGAGGAACAGACCGCCGAGCTTCTACGTTATGGATCTGGACAGTCATCACTCGAGTCGCTGTGCCGGAGCGCCAATTGACGTTGGAGTCGTTCGGGGTCTTTACACCGAAACACACCCTTCATAGACTCTCCCGGTACTGCAACACCCTAGCCGCTGCGGGGCGGCCACGTCTCAAAGTCACACAGTGACGCTCCCTAGGCCCGTCATGATCGGCACGTCGATAGCGCGATACGATATCACCGAAGAGCTCGGTCAGGGCGGGATGTCTGTGGTCTATCTTGCGCGTGACACTGCTCTGAGCCGAGAAGTCGCGGTCAAGGTCCTCCACGAGCACCTCGCCAAGAAGGCCGAGAATCGCAAGCGGTTTCGCCGCGAGGCCGAGGCCATCGCCCGGCTGCGCCACCCGAATATCCTCGACGTCTACGATGTCTCCGACGAGTCCGACGAGCGCTCGTTCATCGTCATGGAGTATATCCCGGGGATGAACCTGCGCCAATTCATCGAGCGCCACCGCCCTCCCCCGCCCGAAGCCGCCGCGTTGATCGGCGTCGAGATATGCAACGCGCTCGACCACGCCCACAGCCACGGGGTCATCCACCGCGATCTGAAGCCCGAAAACGTCATGATCTCCGACGAGGGCCAGGTCAAATTGATGGATTTCGGCATCGCCCACGTCATCGACGCCGAGACGATGACCAAGACCGGCAGCCTGCTGGGCAGCCCGGCTCATATGGCTCCCGAGCTCATCGACGGCCAACCGGTCGACGAGCGCGCCGATGTCTTTGCGCTGGGCACGGTGCTGTATTGGATGACCACCGGCGAGCTGCCGTTTTGCGGCGACAACGCCCCGCAAGTGCTGCGCAACGTCATGGAGTGTCGCTTCGAGCAGCCCGAGATGCTCGAGCCTAAGATCGGCCACGACCTGTCGCGCATTATCTGTAAATCGCTGCAAAAGGAGCCCAAAGACCGCTACTCGTCGGTCGACACCGTCAAGCGCGAGCTCCTCGCGGCGGTGCACTCGGTCGGCTTTGAGGAAAATGACCGGCTGGTGCGCGATTATTTCGACGACCCGCAACAGCTCGAGGAGAGGTTCGACGAGGAGATCGTCCCGCGGCTGATCGGCCGGGGCAAACGCGCCGTCGAGCGTAAAAATATCCCCTCGGCGCTCGCCTATTTCAATCGCGTGCTCGCCTACGACCCGAATAACCCGGAGGTCGAGGAGTGCTTGGAGCAGCTCAACCGCAGCCGACGCATTTTCCAGGTGTCGGCGGCGCTGGCCGCCGCGGCGCTGATCGGGGCGGCGGGCTGGCTACTGGTGGGCACGGGGATCGTCACCGGGACACAGACTTCCGATATCGAGGAGCCGGCCGATAACGCCGTCCAGGATGCGTTGGCCCGCGCCGAGGCGACCACGCGGGCGGTCGAGTCGGTCGCCGAGCACACAGGACGTGCTCATATGCTGGCCACCGACGCGCTATCGCGTGCCTCCGGTGAAGTGCTCGGCCGTCGAGCCGCCGTCGACATCGTCGGCCGTGCCCGTGTGGCCAGCGCCGCCCTCAGCGACCGCCCGCTCAGCCTGACGACGACCACGGCCCCCAAAAAAGTGGTTCACGCCCCACTGGCCGCCGAGGAAAAGCAGCCCGAAGACAAAAAGGCCGACGAGCCCGAATCTCCACCCACCCATAAGATCGACTTCAAGCTGTTTCCGCCCTCGGCCAACCTGGAGATCAATGGCGAGCCGGTCGATCTATGGTACAAAGGCGTCGAGTTGCCAGAGGGGAGGCACCGTATCCGCGCGACGGCCGATGGCTGCAAAGCCTATCGCGACGAACTCGTCGTCAACGGCCCCCGCGCAGACAAGGTCCAGGTGACTTTGGATTGGAAGGATGCTGAAATCGAGGTCGTGTCCAATAAGGACGCGCTGGTCTTCGTCGACGACCAGCTGCGAAGCCGCGGGCGTCGAGGCACCATCCCCATCCGATTCGAACGCCGCCAAAAGCCGACCAGCAGCGTGACGTTGAACATTCGCGACGAGGAGAACCCGCGGGTGTCCAGAA
The DNA here is from genome assembly GCA_964386725.1 of uncultured Bradymonadales bacterium. GTDB lineage: Bacteria > Myxococcota_A > Bradymonadia > Bradymonadales > Bradymonadaceae > CAYLTX01. The sequence goes on from CAYLTX010000015.1 coordinate 27,138, forward strand.
CGCGCACGGTGACGGTGCGCCCCGGCGAAGAGCATACCCTAAACGTCACTTTTTGAGCCTCCTTCGATGTATCGACGTCTGTTGCCCACCTTGGCGCTGACCACCTTGCTGAGCCTCGCGGTTTCGACGCCGCTGTCGGCTCAGGAAGGCACCGGTGAGGACCCTGCTTCGGAACCCCAGCCAGACTCCGAGCCATCTGGCTCCGAGTCATCTGGCTCCGAGTCATCTGGCTCCGAGTCATCTGGCTCCGAGCAGGCTGCCGCGACACCCGTCCCAGACTCTCCGGCGATCTCCCAAAAAGATCTGCCCACGTCGCCCCGCGCCCGCGTCGAGCGCGCCGAGCGCGCCTTCGAGGACGCCGACTTCGATATGATTCGGCCGCTGCTCGAGCCCTTATTACTCCCGGAGAGCACCCTGGACGACGAGGAGCTCGAATTCAGCGCCCGCACACTCCTGGGGGTGGGCTTTTATTTCGAGGCCCAGCAGGTCACCGACGCGACGGCCCGCCGGGAGTTGCTCGATCAGGCCGAGGCGCAGTTCCTCGCCCGGCTTCGCGCCGAGCCCGACCGCCCGCTCAATCCACTGATCTATCCGGCCAGCGTCGTCGAGTTTTTCGAGACGGTCATGGACGAGCACGCCGAGGAGCTCGACGCCATTCGCGCCGAACAAGACCAGGTCGGCAACGGCGAGACCCGCGAGACCCTGACCACCGTCTATATCGAGCGCGAAGTCGGGCTGAAGAATTACGCGGTCAACTTCATGCCCTTTGGCGTAGGCCAGTTCCAGAACGACGAGCCCGTCCAAGGGACCCTCTTTGCGACCGCACAGGGCGCGGCGCTGGGCATTAACGTGGCCAGCTATTGGATGATCGAGTCGCTGCGTGGCCAGGACGGCTACTACGAGCCGGGCGCGGGCAATGAGGCCGACCACGCCCGCCAGTGGCGCGTGGCCCAATATGTGGGGCTCGGGGCCTTCGTCGGCCTCTACGTGTGGTCGATTGTCGACGCCCTGCAGCGATACGAAGGCCAGGAGATTCGCATCCGAACCCTCGACGAGCCGCCGCCGGAGCTTCGAAGCGGCGGGGAAGATGACAACGGGGCATCTCTTCAAATAGGATTGGGTGGCATTGGCGTTGCATGGTAAAAATTCCCGTCGAGGAAATTCTGCGTGCAAAGTTCTTCGTTTTACACGAGGTGCTCGACCACTCATCGCCGATCCGTCAGTTCCGCTTCCATCTAGGTTGCTCAATATGCCCGCTCTCATTGTCCAACGCCCCGACGGCTCGACCGACGAGGAGTTCGCGCTTCGTAAGAAGCTGAGCTCCATCGGCTCGGCCGGCACCAATGACATCGTCCTGGACGATCCCAGTGTAGCTGCCAGCCATGCCATGGTGCAGCTCGACGGGTCGAGTTTCGAGATCCGCCCCGTCGAGCGCAGCTGCGAAGTGCGCGTCAACGGCAAGAAAAAGCGCAAGGCCAAGCTCGACCACGACGACCGCGTCGAGGTCGGCGATGTGTCGCTGCGCTTTTCGATCTTTGGCGGGGCACCCAAGGCCGCCGACGGCGGCGACAAGTCCGTCAAGAGCGCCGAGATCCAGGGCTACAAAAAGCTGCACGAGTTCTCCCAGAAACTGCTGTCCGACTACGAGCTGCCGGTTCTCCTGGATGTCCTGCTCGACTCGATCATCGAGATCACCTCGGCCGACAAGGGCTTTTTGATTCTGCTCGAGGACGAGGAGTTTCGCATCAAGGTCGCTCGCAACATCGACCGGCAGAATATCGAAGACGCCGTCGAGCAGGTCTCCGACTCGATCATCGGCAAGGTCGTCGAGACCAAAGAGCCATTGATCGTCAGCGACGCGCTGCAGGACAGCGAGTTCAACAGCTCGCAGTCGGTGGTCAACCTGAACCTGTCGAGCGTGATGTGTGTGCCGCTTTTGGAGCGCGGACGGCTCCTAGGGCTCATCTACGTCGGAAACGAGAATATCGCCCACCTCTTCGAGCGCCGCCACCTCGACCTGCTGACCATCTTCGCCTCTCAGGCCAGCCTCATCGTGGCCAACGCGATCATGGTCCGCAGCCTGCAGCTCGACAAAGAATTGCTCTCCGAGAAACTCTCCGAGATGCGCTTTGGCAGCATTATCGGCGCCTGCGATCCGATGAAGGAGATCTATCGGACCGTCGAGAAGGTCGCCCCGACCACGGTCAACGTGCTGGTCACCGGCGAGACCGGCACCGGCAAGGAGCTCATCGCCCACGAGATCCACCAGCGCTCTCCGCGGGCCGACGAGCCGTTCGTGACCATCAACTGCGGCGCGATTCCGGAGTCCCTGCTCGAGAGCGAGCTTTTTGGCCACGTCAAAGGCGCGTTTACCGGTGCCGAGAAGACCCGCGAGGGCAAATTTCAGGCCGCCGACGGCGGCACCATCTTCTTGGACGAGATCGGCGAGATGCCGGTCAACTTGCAGGTCAAGCTTCTGCGGGTGCTCCAGGAGCACACCGTCACCAAAGTCGGCGCCACACAACCCGAGAAGGTCGATATCCGGGTGGTCGCGGCGACCAATAAGGACCTCGACAAGGCGGTCAAGGAAGGTGAGTTTCGCGAAGACCTCTTCTACCGGCTCAATGTCGTGATGCTGAAGCTGCCGCCCCTCAGAGACCGCGGCAATGACGTGGTACTCATCGCCAAATACCTGCTCCACGAATTGTCCGAAGAGCTCGGCGTCCCCCACAAGGAGCTGAGCAAAGAGGCCATTCAGGCGCTGCGCAAATACGCGTGGCCGGGCAATATCCGACAGCTTCAAAACCGTCTCAAAAAGGCCACTGTCCTGGCTGACGGCAGCATGCTCACCCCCGAGGACCTCGACCTCCCGCCGGAGGTGCTCGAGCCAATCATGCCGCTATCGGATGCCAAGGAGCGCTTTGCGCTGCGCTACGTCATGGAGGCGCTGGAGCGAAACGAAGGAAATCGCACCCAGACCGCCCGCGAACTCGACGTCGATCCGCGCACGATTTTTCGTTACCTCGAACGAAGCGATCTCGAGGTCTGAGTCAAAAACCAGCCCGAGCGACGATGCAAACTATGACATTTACGTCCGAATCGGCCCTTTGGCGCTGACGCCGATGTCGCGGTTTTGACGCCCCGGCCTCCTTTTCGCTCGTTTCACACACCCCGTTGTCTGATGGCACGCCTTCTGCACACACAGAAACACCAGATGCACCAGGCATCCCAACGTCTTAGCAGCGCCACCGGTGGCACCCGGTGGGTCGGCCGCGGGGCTCGGATGTCGATGATACTCGGGTTGCTTCTGGTCGCCGGGTGTATCCTCTCGCCGCCTATCGAGCCGCGAGACGAGCCGAACCTATCGCCCAGAATCCAGCCGTTTCTGCCCGACGACAAGTCGGCAGTCGTGCCGGTCACCCGCGAGTCATTGGAGCAAAGCCCCGAAGTGCAATTGGCCGCGAATTTATACGACGCCAATAACGAGCCGGAGCTATTTTATCTCTTTTTGAGCGATGAATCTGGCATTATTACGCAGTCGCAGACCGGTGGCGCGGTCGGAGAAGTGGGCGCCGAATTCTTTTTTGGCCCGGTCGAGTATGTCTTCGCCCCGTGCGACCTCGAGATCAACGCCCCCGGCACCGAGGTCATCACGCTCTATGTCAGCGACCGCAGATTTCAGTCGCTGTCACCGGTGCCCCGTGAGATTACCGAAGCCGAAGGAGCCCTTACGGTCGCGTACTCGTGGACCCTCAAATATGAAGCTGGCATTTGTGATTCAATTGAATGATTCCGTTTGACCGAGTAAATAATGAAGCCCATCGCTTACCCAGTCAGGGGGGGAGCCATACTCTTAGTCGCCGCGGCACTACTGCTGGGCGGATGTGCGCTCCAAGATGACGCCGGCCAGGCGGGAGTGACCGGCTCCAACTGTGAGCAGGACTCCGAATGCCCGTCGGGCCAGTCGTGCCGTGAAGGCTTCTGCTCGGCGCGCGATATTGACGATACGACGCTAAATTTCCGGTTCATCCCGCCGTCGTCCTCTGACTTTTTGCCCCAACAGATCGACCGCGTCCGCGTCAATTATGACGAGCGGCTGAGCTTCGGCCTCGAGCGCAGCATCACAGTGAGTAGCGGTGGGGGCTCGGAAGACTCGGAGCAATCGGGAGGGATTCGCTACGCCGGCTCGAATGCCGGCCGCCCCAACGGCACGCTGATCTTTCGGCCCAAAGGCGCCGGCGACAGCGTATTCATGAGCGAGACCGAAGTCGAACATGGGGACTTCGTCGCGCAGGTCACCCCGGGCCAATACGACCTGACCTTTGTGCCCGAAGACCGCACCACTCGTCCCAAGACGAGCTGGCAGGACCAGACCTTCGAGAGCAATACCATCCTGGAGCGGACGATTCCGCCGCATTTGACCGTCGGGGGCAAAGTCATGCGCGAGATCTTCGTCGGCCAATCGGGCAGCGTAGGCGAGGAGAAGGTCGCCAACGCCCAGGTATATGCGGTCTCCGCCGACGGAGAACACACCAGCACGGTCAGTGACACCGAGGCGGTCTCGGACGTCAAAGAGGCCGGCGACTTTTCGGTCAAGGTCGAGCAGAATACCGGCTGGTATGACCTGCACGTGGTGCCGGCCTCGTCCGACGAGATGGTCCCCACAAGCGTCTTCGAGCGTTATTTCAAGGTCGCCGACGGCGCCTGCTTTGACGCCTCCGACCGAGAGCTGGGCACCTGCAGATTGCAGAATACGAACCTCGGTGCCTACCCCTCCGAGCCGGTGTCCATCTCGGTGCAATTGAGCGCGCTCGACGGCGATGTCGAGGCTTCGACGTGGAGCTCGACGAAGGTCGTGCTGCGCGGTCCGCTGGGCAACGGCACGTTTCGCCGCCGCTTCGACGTCAATGAGGACGGCCGCGTCGCCGTCGAACTCTATCCTTCGACCAGCGCGCTCGATGAGCTGCCCTCCGGCTACACGCTCGAGGTCATCCCGCCGGTCAACTCCAAGTTGGCACGGACCCGATTCGAATTCGACGGCACGCTCGGTGTGGACGAGTTCGATGACTTCGAGGTCGCTCGCAAATCGCGCATCGACGGCCGGCTGACCGACAGCAGCGGACGTGCGGTCGGCTCTGCTCGCCTCGAGTTTCGCCAATTGGCCGATGACGATCGCACCACCCATGACCCGCGCACCGTTACTGCCACGACCGACGCAGACGGATACTTCGACGTCTGGCTGGAGAAGGCTTCCTATGAACTCATGGTGGTGCCGGCGGCGAACTCCGGTCAGCCACGTATACTCGAGCAGATCTCGCCGACGCAGATCCAGAACGGCGGGTCGCTGGATTTACAGCTCCCGCAGCCGGCCGTGCTTTTGGGCTCGGTGATGGGCGCGCGCGACTCGGCGGGCAATGATTTGATGGGAGTTGGGGAGGTGACCGTCGAGGTCTACCGACAGGTGCGAGGACGCACCGTCGTCTTCGGCCAGAGCCGCACCGACGACAGCGGCCACTTTCGCATGGCCGTGTCCGCACAACCCTGACGGACCTATTTCTGCGGACGCCTCAGCTCTTGGCGCGTCTCGCGCAGCATATCGTAAAGCTCGGGGTGGTCGTCTCGACAACGATTCAGCCAGGCTCGGTAGGGCTCGTCCCAGCGGGCGGTGAGATCTTCCTCGCCGCCGGCCTCGATCATCAGGCGTCTGGCGTGCTCCTGGCAGTCGACGGCGCGCTCGGAGCTGGAGACGGGCTGTTTGGTGAACGGATCCCAAATACGTTCATTCTTGATGCCGGAGCCGACTCCGATGAGCATCGGGATGAAGATCAACAGCCCCCCGCCCATAAAGACGAGATAGCCCAGACGACGCACGATGGTGGCTGTGCGCTCTTTGATCTCGGCACGGCTTGGCTCCGAAGGTTGCTGGGATTCCGACATGGTCTAGGCTCTGGAAGAAGTGGCGCCGCCCGTCGCTTCACATCACGGGGTTTCGCACAACGGGCGGCTGGCCGCAGGGGCATTTGTAGCCCATCGAACCGAACGGGTAAACAGGCCCTACTCGGCCGCGCCTTCCCAGTTGCCCTCTTGGAGTTCCATCACACCGGGCATCGACTGGATTTGCTCCCGGGCGATGCGCCAGGCCATCTCCACGATCCAGCTCAACGAGCGGTCGTGGCGAAGCGCCTCCTGCTTGGTCTCGCTGACGAGGTCTTCGGGGATATACAAGGTAATTTTCTTTTTGGCGGCCATCAGTTACTCCGCAAATCGGCAGACACAGTGAATATCGGCGGTGGTTATAAGCGCTTGTCGTTGTTTGTCCTACATTGTGCGACAACCACATCCATCACACTACGTGAGCTTGGCCGACCGTCAAAAAATTTCTAGTAGAACTCGAGCGTTGATCATGCTGAGCCCTTCCCGCGCACAAGAACTTAAACCTGTACTTGAAGAGCTGATCGCCGACTGCGACTTCGCTCAGCGGCGCCTGCACGACCCTGTGGAGTACTCTTGGGACTATCCCGACCGCCGCGATCGCGAACTCGTCGCTCTGCTATCGAGCTGTTTGGCCTACGGGCGCGTCGAGCTATTGAAGGCTGGCATTAAAGCGATACTTGAGGTCTTAGGCACCTCACCCGCGGCCGCCGTCGATGAACTCGGCCCCGATCGGCTCGCGGGGGAGCTGGACTCGTTCGTCTATCGTATGAGCCGTGGCGCGGATGTGGTCGATCTTCTGGTCGCAGCGGCGAGCGTGCAGCGCGAATTTGGCTCGCTCGAAGCTTTGTATGCGAGCGCGCCCGCAGAGGATCACCTCCAACGGGCGAGCTTCTTTGTCCGCCAGTTGCGCCGGCGGCGAGTCCGCGAGGAATTCACCCGCGGGTTTCGCTATCTTTTGCCGGACCCGGCAGACGGCAGCGCCTGCAAGAGGCTGCATCTATTCTTTCGGTGGATGGGCCGAGGCCCGGACGGCGTCGACCTGGGCACTTGGGACAGCCTGGAGGCCAGCGAGTTGATCATGCCGCTCGACACCCACACCGCCAGGCTCTGTCGCTACCTCGGGCTATCTGAGCGCAAGAGCACCGATATGAAGGCGGCCATCGAAGTGACCGAGTCCCTGGCGCTGATGGATCCCGACGATCCGCTCAAATACGACTTTGCGCTATGTCATCTGGGGATTTCGGGCAGCTGCATCCACCGCAGGAGCGACGAACATTGTCCGAGCTGTCCGATCGAGACGATGTGCACGCTCGATTAGAGCCAGTGGTCTACTTGAGCGAGATGATCTCCAGATCGATCATCACGACGTCGAGCACGGTCGAGGCGCCCAGCAGGCCAGCGGCGGACAGCGCCAGAAAGACCAACAAGAATAGGCATCCGAGCTCGTACCAGGTCCGTCCGCGCGAGATAATCGCGATGACGGCCAGCGTGACGAAGAAGGCGATCGCCCCGACCCATGCAATCAGCAGGGGCTGGACGGTGGTGATGATAGTATAAGGTTCCAAACTACTCTTGCTCGGGCTCGTCTTTGAGGTGGCCGTACTTTTGGCCGATCGACTGCAGATTGAAGAAGTTGATCGTAAAGTGCGCCAGGATGGGGGCGAGTATATTTCCAGTGTACAAGTACATCCAGCCAAAGCCAGCCCCCAAGACGATGGCCATGACCGTCCAGGGCCACATCTTCTTGAAGTTCGGCCCGACATGGAGCATGCCGAAGGCGAGGCTGGCGACCACGAGGCCGGCCCAATCAGCCCACGCCCCCGAGAAGACGACTTCGGTGAGCGCCTGCTGCAAGAAGCCGCGAAAGAGCAACTCCTCGCCCACGGCGCTCGCCGCGGCGAAGATAAACGCCTCGGTGACGCTCAGCGAGCCGAGCACCTTGCCGAATTGTCGGCCCAGCTCCCGCGCCCACTCGGCCTTGCGGTCGAGGACGTTGCTCGCCCACACCACCAGGATGCCCACCACCGCGCCAATACCTGCGTCGACGTATAACTCGGTCCCGTGGAGGTTATGCCACTCGAGCAGGTTCAGGTCTCCGACCAATCCCGCCAAAATCCAGGCGATGACGCCCAGAATGGCGTAGAAGGCGACGACAAAACCCGTGGTGATGCTTCCCTGCATGGCGGCTCGGGGCTGGAGTCAGTCGGACGTCGGAGTGATATCTGCGGCGTCGACAAGCTCGTCGGGGAGTTGATCGCGATCGAGCAACTCACTCGTGAGCTCGTCGGCGTGCTCGGACGGGCCGGCCGCTTCGAGCATCGCGTCGGCTTCGCGCTCGAGGCTCGGCTTGGTGGCTTCTCCGCGAAAGCGAATCGTGGCCTTCTCGACCGGATAGAGTCGCCAATCGATGTGAAAGCGCTCCTGACGATCTTGCCGGAAGAATTCGTAGAGCTGGAGCTTCAAGAACTCGAAAGCCAGATCGAGGTAGGCGTCCGGGTCCGACAGCTTATTGACCTGCAGATCGGCGGCGAGCACCGAGGCCTCTAGATCGAGGCGAAACGAGTGATCCGCCGACGCCACGATCAACGTGGCGTAGACGTAGTCCTCGGATTTCTCGGCGTCCAGGTCGAGCGACTCGCCGGGCTTCAAAAACGCGGCAAACCGCGCCATGAGCGCCTGACGAATCAGCTGCTTCTGGCGTGGGGCGATCAACTCGACGTCGCGATCGGCGTCGGATTTTGTCTGCTCACTGCTCTGCATAACGATACTTGGGCCTTCCAAACGGTGTAAGCGAAACCAATAATCACGACAGACTCGGCTGTCACGCTTTGCAACATCTGTCAACCGCTCGGTGTTCCGCCGGCGACCGAATCAATGACGTGACGGTACTCGTCGGTGGCCCACAGCCGTGCGCTTCGGTGTGTGTCGACGCGCTCGAGCACGACGAGCACGCCGTGGCGTGGCCAAGCCTGAGGGATGCGGTCGAGCCACTCCACGCAGGTGATCGCGTGGCCGCTCTCCACATAGTCCCAATATCCGATCGACTCGAGTTCGTCGTAGCTCTGCAATCGGTACAGGTCGACGTGGACCACCGGCGGGTCGGTTTCGTATTCGTTGAGTAAGGTGTAGGTGGGGCTGGTGGCCTCGGCGCCGGGCGTCACGGCGGCGACGAGCGCCTGGACGAGCGTGGTCTTGCCCGCCCCCAAGTTGCCGATAAGACCGATGAACGCGCCCGGGCCGAGCGCAGCTGCCAACGCCCGGCCGAGCCTGCGCGTGTCGGTCTCGTCGACCAACTCGAGCTCGGCGTGCGGTTCATCGGGCAACCCGAATTGTTGCGGGTCCAGGTCGGGTGGGTCCAACTCGAGTGCATCCATCGACGCCGTGGGGGCTAAGCTTCAGTGAAATGGGCGCTCAACCGTGGTGAAAGCCGGGTCGAGATTCAGCCGAGCGCGCATCGTAGTCCTCCTGGCGCACTCCGAAGATGCGCTCGAGGTCGATAAAATAGCGCTCTTCGTCGGTCGTCACCGACACATAGTCGGTCGTGAAGGAGATTCGACGCACGCGATTGACCGGCATCAGTGAATCGCCGGCGGTCAACAGCAGCGTGACGCGTGCGGCCGACGGCAGCAGGACCTCACCGCCCTCTTTCTCGGCGTCAAATTGCTCGACTAGAATCTCTTCGAGTATCTCTGGAGTCATTGGGCAACATTCCTTTTGAATGATGAGGTCACTGTACACGCAGCGGGTAAGTCACACCTTTGTTGCTGATCGCGCCGTGCTCGGGAAACTTCATCGAGCGGAAGCGTTGCTTGAGACATTGGCCCACCGGTCGGTTGGCGTACTTCGACTCGTTGATCTTGACGCCACCGGTGGTACCCGACGGTCGAATAAAGAACTGGACCGTCACGCCCTTGAACGACCGGTTGGAGTTGAGCTCCTTCATGATACAGGAGCGCAGCTGGCCGAATCGCGACGTGATAATCCGGTTGATCTCGGTGTCACTGAGGTGGCGCGACGAGCCCGAACCGCTGCCCATATCGACCTCGGTGACGTTGCTGCCGGCGCCGGATGAGCCGCGCGATTTGCCCGATCCACGCCGCTTGGCGCGCTTCTTGAGCTTGCGAGCGATCTCGGCCTCGCTGGCCTTCGGATTGAAGATACTCTGCATCAGGTCTTTGTCCACCGCCACGGTCTCGAAGTCCTTGGGCGGCGGCAAGAATTTATAATCCAGAGACGCGAATGCCCGGTCCATGGGCAGCGCCTCGGGGTCGGGCAGAGTAGCGTACTGATAGATCATGACACCGAGCATGAGCACCCCGGCAGCCACGGCAATCATGAGGCCGGCCGACGCGCCTTTCTTGACCTTTCGCTCCAGCTCGGCGCGCGCCTCCGCCTCGCGGCGTAGTCGCTCCTCGCGGATCGGGATATACTCGGCGACCTCCTCCTCGAAGACCGCCATCTCGCCGAGCTCGATACGCTCCTGGGTGACACGATCGAGCACGGCGGTATTCTCGTCGATCTCGTCGGCGTATAGCTGCTCGAGGACCTGCTCCTTGGTAAACGGGCCGTAGTCGAGCCCGCTCTTCTGGACCAGGTAGCGCTCCTCGCCGTCGCTGGAGTCGGCGTCGCCATCGGCGCTGCCGAAGCCGGGCAGATCGATGTCGAAGAGGTCACTATCCTCGTCGCCCAATGATCCGCTGGACTCCTCTTTGACGGCCGGCTCGAGCGGGAGCCCCCCCTCTGGAGGCGCACCGGAGAGCGTCTCTCCAGCCTCGAGAGCGGCGTCCTCGAAGGTCTCGCGGAATACCCGCACGCTCTTCGGCCGGTTCTCCGGGGCCGAGTCGATGCACGAGGCGATCAAATTGACCAGCGACGGCGGGTATTTGCCCATGCCGTCGAGGGCGACGTGGCGCGCACGCTTGCGATCGTTGGGCAGCCCCTTGGCGCTGAGCAACTCGGCAGCGAGCATGCCCAGGCTGAATAGATCCGCCGACGGTGACAGCTCGCTGGGGTTGCGCGCGGCCTCGGGAGCCACGTAGATGCTATCGACGAACGGGCCGCTATCACGCTCGCGCGCCAGATACTCCCCGGCGATGCGCGCAAAGGTCAGGTTGCCGACCTTGACCACGCCTTGGTGGCTCAAATACAGGTTATAGGGAGTCAACACGCCGTGGACGGTGCGTTGGTGGACGGCTTCGAGCGCATCACAAGCGTGAGCGAGGATGGTGAAGACGTCCCGAAGGCTCAGCTCCTCGCCGGCCTCGCGACGCTGTGCGACCACGCCCGAGACGGTCGAGCCGCGCACATACTCCATGGCCACGAACATCTCGTCGTCGGCCGTGGTGCCCATCCCCAGGATCTTGGTCAGATTGCGGTGGCGAATGGAGCTCGCCACTTTGATGCGCTCTCGAAGCTCATCGAATCCATCGTCGCCCGGATAGGGCATCGAAAGGACTTTGATGACGACCTGATTGTCCTTGCCCTTCTCTTCACACAGATAACTGACCCCGCCGCCGGAGCTACCCAGGTAGCGCTGGACGACGAACGCCCCGCCGACGGTGTCGCCGGTGCGCAGCGTGGTAGGCTCGGCGGGCGCTTCAGTGGCGTGGCGCACGCCGGGAGCGCGCTTGGGCATCGCAGGCGTCGGCGGCGGTGCAGATCCGCCCGGCTTTGGCACGGAACCGCCGGGCTTCGGGAGTTTGCTCCCCGCAGACGACGGCTTCGGCGGACGCTTGCTAGACGGCGGCTTGGGCATTTTCCCAGGCTTCGACGTCGGCTTAGCGGGCGGAACGGCACCCTCCGGGCCATTTTCTTTCGAGTCACTCATAGCGTCTCTAGCTCATTACGGCTCATCGTTACTCTCAGCGGCCCCGGACTCATCGTCGCCCGGCTCATCGTTACTATCAGCGGCCCCGGGCTCATCGTTACTCTCATCGGCCCCGGACTCACCGTCGTCCGGCTCATCTGGCTCATCTGGCTGGTCTGCACCGTCGTCTTCGGCTTCGGCGGGCACGCCGGCCGAATCCTCACCGGCCAACGGTAGGTCCACATACCAGCGCTCCCCTCCCCACGACAGCGTGGCGTTACCCTCGCGACCGTCGTGATATTCGAGAGTCAGCGTGACCTCGTCACCCTCGGCCGGTGCAGACTCGAGCGGTTGCTCGAGCTCGATCTTGGCCAGGTCGTAGGGATTGTCGACGCGGCCGGCGACCAACATATCGCTCTTGTCGGGCAGATCCTCGGCGTCGAGCTTGTTCTCGAGCGTGTCGTAGGCCTCGAGCAGTTCGCGCCGGTCATCGGGCGCAATCGCCTCGAAGGCCGCTTCGCGCTCGCCGCGGTACCAATCCATCAGAAATTGCTCGAAGGTATCCTCCGGGCCGGGCTCCTGCCACGCCTCTTTGCTCTCACACCCCAACGAGGCTGTGAGTATCGCGGCGACCAGAATCGCTGCAGTGACGGCGGATATGTTCTGCAAGATGGGTTTGTACACAGGTTAAAGCCTACCCTCGAGAGTGCGAGATCGTCAAGATGGCGCGCGGTTGAGCCGAGCCTGGCTGGAGCGCCGCGAACCACTTCAGTCTTTAATGAGTCAGTCTCCGTCCGCCTCGGGCACTTCGACGGTCGCCGGCATATCGTCGTCGACCTGCAACCTGGGGGGCGCCTGCGCGCCACGGCCGTCGGTATGAGCCGGCCGCGCGCTACTGGCTTGCGAATCTGAGCGCGCCGGCGCGTCAAGCAACGTCGTCAAATTCAGGGCGAGCGCATCGACCGGCCAGGCATGGCCCGTGCCCTTCTGGACCTCCATAAAGGCGAAGCTGCCCTGTTCGGCGCCGCATAATTGTTCGAAGAGCCGGCGGGCCCGGTGGCGCCTGGCCCGCTTGACGTCCGCCGGGGAGACCAACCCGTCCTGGCGCAGTTGCATCTGCAGAGGCGTAGCCAATTCGCTGTCCAGCGTCGCGGCGAGCTCGTCGAAGAGATCGGTGGGAATGCTGCCCATCTCGAGCAACATTTCGAGCAATCGTCGATCATCGCTGCCCGACAGGTTCTCGATATCCTCGAGATCGGTGCCGTCGACGTACAACACGAAGTCGTCCTCGGCCGTGGAGACCTCTAGGCGCCCGCGCAGCTCCAGGGTGCGCACCACGCCCAGCAACTCGACCAGGGAGACGACGGCCAGATCGCCGCTAAAGCCCTCAGCGCCCGGGATCCGCTCGATCTGGGCAGCGGCCGCGTTGACACCGCCGCCTAGCACCGCGCGAAGCACCCGCTGGATATGGTCGGCGCGATCTCGCTCGCGCGCGACCAAGCCGATGCGGCCCCACGACTGGGCGAGGAGCTTCGCCGCGCCCTCGATGTGGCGCTCGAGCTCCGGCGGGAGCTGGGGAGCGGAGCCGCTGTGGCTGACCTCGGCCGCCCGCTGATCAGATGGCTCGTCGAAAAGCCCTTCGGGCGCCATCGCCGCCGGGGCGTCGGGCATGGTCTGGTTGAGCGACGGGTTGCGAAGCGGCTCCGGGGAGTGCCGGGCCGGCTCTTCCCACGCGAGTTCGTCCTCACCGAATTGTTCGCGCTCGATCGGGCTGTGAATGCGGCCGCCGACACCCTCGCCGACATCCTCGAGGTCGTCGACGTCGAGCTCAATACTCGCCGAGCTGTCGAGATCGAGGAATTCAGGACCGTCGTCGGGGCTGAGGTTATCGGTGTCGCCCAACGACGCTTCATTCTCGTTTTCCGGGATTTGTGCTTTCGAAAGACTGTCTTCGGTATCGTCATCTACCGGCAGGTCTTCTTCAACTTGGCTCAGCGCCCCCTTCTCCAGGCCAAGCTGCTCCTCGAGCCGCGCGGCGTCCTCGTTGGAGAGCCGCTGCGTCTGGGGCGTCGAGTCCGAAACCAAGCCGTCGTGCGCGCCGGCCTCGGCCGCGCTGGCATCCTGCGGTCGAGAATCCTGCTCTCCCGGCTCCTGCTCACTCGGATGCGGGTTGCCGAGAAGCGCCTGGCATTGTGAGACGAAACCACTCGGCACAAATGGCCGCTCCAGCCAGTCGGCCTCGGCATAGAGGTCGCGTGAGGCCCGCACGCCGCTTATAAGGACCGGGCATTCGGCCTGCAGATACGCCTCCCGGCGTTCATCGAGCGGCTCCAGGCCGCTGTCGACGTCGATCACCAACAACTCGGCCAAGTCGTCTTCGCCCGGGTCGTCGACCACCTCGAAGCCGGCCTCTCCCAGAGCTCGCCTCATCAGACGTCCCACGGTGGGGTTTCCCTGGTGTAACTCGACGCGTTGTGGCTTGGGCTGGCTCATATTTGGCATTCTCGCAGACTCGGTCCAATGGCGCGGCTCCCATGCGCAAGCTGTGCACCGCGTGCCGCTCCAAATTAGTAGTAATCGAGGGCCTTGACCAGCCGCGCTTTGAGACCCGAACGCAGACGGCCGGCACATCGGATGTGCCGGCCGTCTCGTGCAGTCGGATATGAACGCGGTCCGCCGATTACTTCTCGGCGACGGCCGCTTTATTGTTGTTCAGCCACGCCCGGAGGTGGTTGAGCTGCAGGCGAATCGGTTTGTACTCGTCGCCGCGACGGTTTTTCTCGTCATCGAGGACTTCGTCGATCTTGGCAACCAGGCTCTCGTCGCCGGCGTTATATCCGGCGAAGATGATCAACTCGCGGGTCTGCATATCCTTGTGGTCGAGGTGCTCGGCGAGGATCGGCGCGGCAGCAGCCTTGGGCAGCCGGCTGAGCTCATAAGCGGCCTTCTCACGCACCAACTTGTCGTCGTCTCCCAAAAGCTTACCCAGGCATTTGGCCTGCGCTTTGGGCTTGTCCTTGGACAGACACGCCCCGCCCTTTTCGATCATCGGCAGGAAGCTCTCGTACTTCTTCTTGAGCTCCTCTTCGTCGGTCTTCTCGGCGAGCTTCGCCAGCGCTTCCTTGCCGTCGGCGCCGACCAGGTCGGCGTAAGCCTGCGCCATCATCCAGTTGAATTGATAGCGCTCGGTGACCTTCATGGGCTGGCCGGCCTCTTCGAGCATGCCGGCGCGACGCTCCAGGTCGATGACCACACCGTTCTCGGCCATGTCGAGCAGCGCGTCGGCGGCCTCGCGGTCCCCGATGCGCACCAGGCTGAACGCGGCATCCTGGCGAAGCTGCAGCTCGATGAGGCCGTCGGTGATGTCGTCCCACTCGTCGTTGGTATACTCATTTTTGACCACGTCAACGAGAAGCTCGGTGGCTTTCTTGTCGCCGAGCTCACCGAGCGCCTTGAGCTGCTCGGAGGTCGCGCGTCCTTCGTTCATACGCCACGACACGGCGTGTTTTCCGGCGAGTTGCTCGGGCGCCGCTTTCTCGGAGGCGAGGTCCTCGAGGAAGACATCGAGTGCCTGCTGGGCGCGCATCATCCCGAGGATGACCGTCGTGTCGGTCTTAGCCTTGTTGGCCGGGAACTGATAATTCGGCCCCTGATTATATTTGCGAAGCAGGGTGTTGACCTCTTCGTTTTCGCCGCGGAAGGTCTCCAGGAGCACCGGCACGGCCGGCTCACCTAGCTTCTGCAGGGCCAAGCCACACTCCTTGGCGACGTCTTGGCCCTTATTGTTGGCCACGAAGATGCCTTTGACCAACGCGCGCTGGGCCTTCTCATCGATCGCATCGGGGGAGTCGGCGGCGATATCGCCGAGGACATCGCATGAATCGGAGTGCAGCCGAATCGGGTTGTTATCGGCGTCGAGGTGCAGCGTCTTGGTCAGCGGCGCCACGAGCTTGGGATCGGGCATATGCACGAAGCCACGCAGCAGGTTTTGCTGGAGATCGGTGTCGTCGGTCGACTCGTACAGCTCGATCATTTCGTCGAGCGCTTCGGTGACCCCGGCGATGCCCAGCGCCTCGGCGGCCGCTCCGGCATAGCCGGCGTCGTCGGTGCGAGCTTCATGGAGGTAGGCATCCTTGGCGTCGGCCGAGCGGATCTGGGAGAGCATGGCCATCGCCTCTTCTTTGAGCCGGTCTTCCTCGAGGTAGACCTTGGCCAGCGCGCCGGCGACCTTCTTCTGGTCCGCTTCTTCCAACTCGTCGACGTTGCTGATCGCCTCTCGGCGGTCGGTATAATCGCCCTCTTCGAGCGTCTTGTTGATATAGTCAGGACTGCTCCAATCGGGCTGTTCGCACGCGGTCAATGCGAGCGTACAGCACGCAGCGCATAGTAGCGCGGTCAGATGTCGGGTCGATAATTTCACGGCTCCTCCTTCCGGGATCTAAGACGACGACGAGCCTGTTGCCTGATGATATCGGCGAGACTCGGCTCTTTTTCCAATGAATCAACCACTTGAATCGCTTGCTGCATTGTTCGACGATCGCGGCGCAGAGGTCAAGAGCCCGCTTCTGGACACGTTCGAGCCCCATCATGGCCGCACTCGACCGCAACCTCAGCTCTCCGAGTCCGCCAATTCGTCGGCCTCGATCTGGGGCACGTAGCCGATATACGGCAGATTTCGATACAGTTCGGCGTAATCGAGGCCGTATCCGATGACGAATTTATCGGGAATCGTAAAGCCCTTGTAGGCGATCGGCACATCGATGTCTTGGCCGGTCGGCTTGTGCAACAGCGTGCACACCGACAATGACTTCGGGTGACGCGTCTGCAGATTCTCGAGCAAGTACTTCATCGTCAGGCCCGTATCGACGATATCCTCGACGATCAGGACGTGCTCGCCCTCGATAGGCTCGGAGAGGTCCTGGGTCACGCGCACCACGCCGCTGGACTTGGTGCTGTCGCCGTAGCTGGACAGCCCCAGGAAGTCGACCGAGAGATCCAGGTCGATGTGGCGCACCAGGTCGGCCAGGAACATAAAGCATCCCTTGAGCACGCCGATGACATGAATGCGCTCGCCGGCAAAGTCCTTGGTGATCTGCTCGGCGAGTTCACGATTACGCTTCTGAAGTTCTTCTTTACTGATCAGAACTTCGATATCTTCGAGTGCGTCTGAAATGGGATACCTCTCTGGGGCCGTAAGGCCGCTTTTGTTGAGTATGTATTCGACACCGGCCCAATCTAGATCCAGGCGTTATTCATCAACTCGCCAAAGCCGCCGCCACCGGGCACGATATAATCCTGTTCGCTCAAGCCGCTCTCCTCGTCCCAGCGCTCTCCGGGGACCGTCTCGAGGACGTCCTCGGGGCTCATGCCTCGATCGAGCCTCAGCGAATACATGATCACGTCGGGGTGATCGGTCTTCATGCGCCGGACGAACTCGGGGGTGAAGATGAGGTTGAGGGTGATCAGCCGCAGCGGCGAGCCGCCGAAGGTCTCCTTATAATAGCTGATCGCCGTCGACAGCGACGAGCCGGTCGCGCCCATCGGGTCCGGAAACAGCACGATGCGCCCGTCGACGGGCCCGCCGATTTTCTCGCCGCTGACCTCGGCGCCGACGACTTCGTTTTGGGGGTTGGTCACCCGGCTCATGATCAGATGGTCTTGGCGGACCTTGTCGGGGCTGATCAACTCGTTGAGATAGGTATAGCAGACCTGCGAGGGCAAGATCCCGGCGCGGGCGATGTCGACGGTGACCACCGGCGTCTGATCGTCGATGACCTGGCCGGCGAACACGCCCCGCTCGGTATATTCCTTCATGCGGCTGTCGAAGGTCGCCTGACGGCGCGGAAACTCGGTGTTGACCACCGAGATGAGCAAGCGCTCGTAGAGAATCTCGATGAGACGGTTGAACCGCGGTTGGCCCACCTCGGGTGAGCACAACTTGGCCAGCTGTGTGAGCGCAAAGGGATCGCTCAGGATGCGAACGTTGTCACCGTAGCGATGCTCGATTTGATTTAACGGGTACGAAAGCTCCGTATACTGCGAATCCACGATCAGGTCTCCTCGGTGACGGGCTTGTCGGTGCCGGATTCTTCGATGACAGGTTGGTCGGCTTCAATCTGTTCGGCTTCCATCGGCGAAGTATACCCCTCGCCAAAGCAGCTTCGACACCGCGCCTCGTAGCGCTCGTCCGAGCCCACCAGCACCTGCTGCGGGTTGGTCGCCAACCGGTAGCTTCGGTGAGCCGGGTTGCCGCATTGCATGCAGATGGCGTTGAGCTTGGTGACGTATTCGGCGGCCGCCAGGAGGGCCGGCATCGGCCCGAACGGCTCGTTGCGGTAGTCTTGGTCGAGCCCGGCGCAGATCACCCGGCAGTCCTTGTCGGCCATCTCGTTGCAGAAATCGATGACGTCATCATCGAAAAACTGCACCTCGTCGATGCCGATCACCTCGACGTGAGCGTCGAGCTCATCGCGCATCTGCGCGACGTTGGATACGGGGTGGCTGGGTAGTGCCGTTTTGTTATGGCTGACGATCGACTCGGCGTCGTAGCGATCGTCGATGAGCGGCTTGAAGATCTGGAGCTTCTGGCGCGCGTATTTGGCGCGATTGAGCCGGCGGATCAGTTCTTCGGTTTTACCCGAGAACATCGGCCCACAGATGACCTCGATCCAACCGACGTTGCGGGGCTGAATAATCATGTTGGACAGCGCGCGTAGCGGAAAGCAACAACTCGAATCTCATGTCGGTTGTGATGTTTAGACCGCCGAGCGTTTTGCTGCAAGTGGCACCGCCAAAATTGATACCCCGCTCAACCTTCGAGCTCCGGAAAGTGCTCGAGCAATAGACCGCCGACGTCGATGCCCAGGCCCACATCACCCGAGATACGCACTTTGTCGTCGAGATCGGTGGGCCGGATTTCACCGCGAGCGAGCTGCTCGGCGGTTTCGATGGACCCCGATAGCGTGAGCACCGGGGCTCCCGGCGGCAGATCATAGTCGTTGAGCACGAGGCTCATCTCGATCGGCTCGTCGCGGTCGGCTCCGGCGACCAGAAAGCGGAACTCGCCGTCGTGGCGCTCCAATTTGTCGAGAAAATCGCGGGTGAGCTTGCGAGGCGGGTCGTAGCGGTGGGCTCGCTTTTCCAGCGGTTTTGCGATCCGAAGCGTCCGACGCTTGACGTCTTCCCAATCCTGGCTCGACCCGCAGATCGTTACCACCGGAAAGTCGATCATCTCGCCCTTCTCGACCCGACAGCCGTCGTGGCGAAACTCGATGGTATAGCGAGCGCCGGTGTCGGTCAGCAGCACCGAGACGATCACCGGGGTGTCCGAGGCCGCCGCGAATAACTCGCGGCGTGCTTCGAAGAGTTCGGGCACATGGTCCTGGAAAAACTCGTCGATCCCCACCTGCGGGGCCAGCGCTTGCTCGAGCTTCATGGTTCCTCCGCGGCGACACCGGGCGACCGGCGTCTCGGCGCTACTTGAGATTGATCGTCGACCAGAGCATCACGCAGGTAACGCCCATAAAGAAGACGTTGTTGATCACCAACACTCGCGCGTCGCAGCCGCCGAGCGCCAGGCTAAAAAAGATCAGCGCCAAAATTGCTCTAGACATATTTCGTCCCGACATCGTCATTCCTTGATTCCGCGTATTCGTCCGTAAAGTGAGGGTGTCTAAAATTCGTCCAAATCAGGCGTTCCGCCGTCGGCAAGCCAGCTGGCGCTGAGCGTGCCGTCGAAGACAAAGTCGACCGGGCCGGTCATATAGATACGCCCGTCTCGAAGCTCGATCTGCAGCACGCCGCCGGGGAGTTCGATCTCGACGGGTTGGTCGGCTTCGCAGCGGCCGGTCTCGATAGCGGCGACCGCCGCCGCGCAGGCGCCCGTGCCGCAGGCCATCGTGCGGCCTACGCCGCGCTCGTAAACCACCACGCGAAGCCGCTGGGGTCCGTCTTGTTCGACGAACTCGACGTTGACGCCTTCGGCAAAGCCGGGGTGATCGTCGTTGAGTTCCACACCGATCATATCGATCGTGTCGAGCTCGGGCGACGCGAAGGCGATCGCGTGCGGGTTTCCCATGCTGATCTTGATGAGATCGGCGGCAAAAGAGCCGATCTCGACGGGCAGCGCGTCGCCTTCGATGTCCGCGCGGCCCATCTCGACCTCGACTCGCCAACTTCCCAGGTCGCCCTCGACTACTCGGCAGTGGCGCGGTCCGGCGTCGGTCGCCACCACAATCGTGTCGTCTTCGACCCCGTGAACCTCCACAAGGTGGCGCACCACACAGCGCACCCCGTTGCCGCACATCTCCGAGCGGGAGCCGTCGCGGTTATAAATGACCATCTGGGTATGAGCGTCGTCGTCGGCGGATGGGCGCAAAAAGAGCAGCCCGTCGGAGCCTACGCCCCGGTTTCGGTCGCACAACGCCTCCACCCAACGCGCAGCCTGCGGCCAGTCGGCCTCGTCGACGATCACAAAATCGTTTCCGAGGCCGTGATATTTATAAAATGGAGCTGTCTTCACCGCGAGAATGCTACTCTTCTGGATTTAAAAAAGCGCGCCGGATCGCGCCATCTACATACGCGCGGCGCCTCAAAAACTCAACCCAGAAACTACACACCCGCCGCGACTGCGCAGAGTTGCTCCCAGGTTTCTTCTTTGGTCTCGACGAATTCATAACCCATCCCCGGCCGAAAGTCGGTCGAGGCGAACGTGTCGTCTTCGTCCGGCGCTTCAACGCGCGCGACGCGCGCGTCGACTCGGAACATACCGCGACCTTCGACCTGGAAGATCAGCGTGTGCACCTCGCCCACGTCGAACAAAAAGTCCGAGCGCACGAAGATACCCGTCGGGCTGATGTCGAAGCTCTCGAGCGGGATCTCCCAGCCTTCGCTGTCCTGGACGACGACGTCCACGGACATCTGGCGGCGATTGTAGCGGCGCAGCCCCGCAAAGCTTGGGCGGGTCTGCGGCGAGCGGCGAATATGAGAGTTGGGTTGGCCGAGCATCAGGGACCTCCGTATCCGTTAAGTGAATGCGACTTCCGTGTCGCACAATCATCTGCAGGTGTCGGCGTATCGAGGGGGGCAAAGGGCGGCGCACATCCGTGTGCGCCCTCGCCGTCCGTGGCGAACCCTCGGCTCAAAAGCCTGTCGGCACTTTCGAAAACGTGCCTTTTGCCTGCCGCCTCGGTGCGACACCTACATCCACGGTACACCACCGAAGGAGACGGTCAATTTTTTCGAGAGGTCGATTATCTGGACGGCAAAAGGTGGGTCTGGAACGAGGCTATTCGAGGTAGAGGCCACTGATGAGTTCGGCGTGCCGGTCGACCAGCGACGCTCGGCGCACCTTACCGGTGGGGGTGAGTCCGCCGTCCTCGACTGATAGGGGCTCGTCGAGCACGGCGAATTGGCGCACCGTCTCGAAGTGAGGCAGCGTCTCGTTGACCCGGGCGATCTCCTCCCCGAGCCGTCTTCTGAGCGCGGGATGCTCGCCGAGGTCTGCGCGCGCCTCGAAGGCGATCCCCTGTTGGATGGCCCAAGTCTCGGCGGCCTCATCGAGAGTAATGAGCGCGGAGACGAACGGGCGCCCGTCGCCCACCAGCACCGCTTGTTTGATGAACCGGCTCTGGGCGAGCTTCGCCTCGATGGGCTCCGGGGCGAGGTTTTTGCCGCCCGACGTCACGATGAGGTGCTTTTTACGCCCGGTGATATATAAAAAGCCGTCGCGATCGAAGCGGCCGAGGTCGCCGGTATGAAACCAGCCCTGCTCGGCCTCGAACGCCGCGTCGGTCTGCGCCTCGAGATTGTGATAGCCGCGCATGAGCATCGGGCCGCGCACCAGGATCTCATCGTCTTCGTCGATGGTGACGTCGACGCCGGGCAGCGGCTTTCCGACGCTTCCAAAGCGCACGTCATCCGGCAGATTGAGCGTGGAGACCGCCGCGGTCTCGGTCAGCCCGTAGCCCTCCAGGAGCAGAACACCGGCGGCGTGGAAAAACTCGGCCAGCTCCCGCTGGAGTGGCGCGCCGCCGCAAAAGACAAAGCGCAGATTATTGCCGAATAACTCTCGGATACGCTCGAAGACCAGCCGGCCGTAGACCTTCTCCTCGAGCCGCGCCAACGCTCCCACGCTCTTGCCACGTCGGCGACGCCGACTGAACTGCTTGCCGCGACGCACTGCCCGCTCGAACAGCGCTCCATCGGGTCCGAAGAGCCGGTGGCTGTCGGCCATCAATTGCGCGTGGATCTTCTCGAAGACCCGCGGCACCGCCGCGAAGAACGTCGGGCGCACCTCGCGCATATTTGCCATCACTTTGGGCAAATTCTCGGCGAACGCCGTCTGAATACCGCTGCCGATGGCCGCCAAAAACAAGATCTTGGCGAAGATATGGGCCAGCGGCAAGAAGAGCAGCTGCCGGTCGTCGGGGTTGAGAAGCTCGAGCCGTGTCAGCGCCTCGATCTCGGCGACCAGGCTCGCGTGAGTATGCTCGACGCCCTTGGGGATGCCGGCGGTGCCCGAGGTGTAGATGATGGTGGCGAGATCGGTCGGATCCACCGACTGGCGGCGGTCGGCGACAAAGCGGTGGTCTTCAGCGACTCGGCGCCGACCACGAGCCACCAGCGCGTCGAAGCTCTCCATCCACTCGTCGTCGGGCCCGCCCACTTCCTCGAGGCGCACCTGGCGGCGGCCCTGCCAGTCCTCGGTGGCCAGCACGGCCGCGCGTTCGAGGTAGATGACCTTGTCGGGGCGCCCGCCGTCAGCTCGCACCCGCGCCAACTTGTCGAGCTGGCTGGGGTCCTCGACGAAGGCGATAGTCGCGCCGGTGTCTTCGATGATGTGAGCACATTGGTCCGGCAGGCTCGACGGATAGATGGGCACGAGAACCCCGCCGGCCATCGTGACCGCCATATCGATCCAGACCCATTCGATGCGCGTCTCGGAGAGCACGCACACCGGGTCGCCGGGGTCGACGCCCAGGTCGATGAGTCCGGCGGCGATGCGCTCGGACTGCTCCCACCATTCCTTCCAGGATTGCTCCTCCCAGACACCGTCGTATTTGTGCAAGAGGGCTGGACGCGGGCCGAATTCATTGACCCGCTGCTTGAAGACTTCGAGAATTGTATCGCGCATGGTGACTCGCGCTGCAAAAGCAAACGACCCACGCCGCATCGTGGCGTGGGTCGTTGGAAAGCTGCGCCCGTCGCGGATGTCAGCTTATTGCGTCAGAACTTATGGCCTCAAAACTGGCCTCGGAGAGGCACCTCCATCATAGATTGATAAGCGGTGCTTCTTCCTTCTCGGCCAACTCTTCGAGGCGGCTCATCATCCGGTCCGAGTACTCGTCGAATTTGGCCAACTGGCGATTGATGCGCACCAGGCGGCTCTTATAGCGCTGCAGCGCGTTGTCGCCACCGGTCTTGAGGATATCGGCTTTATGCAGCGGAATGATGCCTTGAACTCTGGTCTTGATGGTTCGGTCGCTGCCGAGCATCTCGACCTCGAGTTGGCCCTCGTCGTCCTTCTCCATCTCCTCGGGCACCGTCACCAGCTTGCCCGGCTTGGGCATATAATCGTCGCCGCCGCTGCGCTGGGCCAGATAATCGTAGTCGAATAGAACCGCAAAGCGGTCCTTTTTGAGGACCTCATTGTCGGCGACGAGCGCGTCGAGCTCTTCTTTCTCACTCTCGGTCAGCCGTTTATGGTCCTCGATCAACACCTGGAGCATGGAGGCGTCGGCCGCGAAGCTGGTCACGTAATCGATGATCTCGGGGCCGAGCAAAAGACGGTTGCTGCTCAGCACGTTGCCTTCGAGCTTGAACTGCATGTCGGCGAGCTTGTCGAGCGCCTCGTAATCGGGCTCGTCGGCAGAGAGTTCTCCGACGACCTCTTTCGCCTTTTCAACCTCGGCCAGGCGCGGCTCGAGCGCTTCGTGGACGCGTGCCGCGTCGTCGCTTCGAGCGTTATAGACCTGGCGGTTGCTCATCGTGTTGGAGACCATCCAGCCAAAGAGGATGCCCACACCGAGCAGGACGACCATCAACACCATTACGGGCGCCGAAAAGATCGATCCGCCGACGACGTCCATATCTTCGTCGTCGAGCTCGACATCTGCAGCAGCGCCGGTGGCACGGCCCTCGGAGCGGGCGCGGCCGGTGGCAGCACTGCTCGTCGAAGCACTGCCGGGCGAAGCACTCCGCTGAGCGCTCGGACCCGATGTCGCGGCCTGGCCGGGCGATGCCTGCCCGGGCGATGCTTGGCCGGGCGATGCTTGGCCGGGGCTGCGAGGCTGACCCGGGCCGCTGGCCGGCCCACCCTGGCCGGTCGGGGGCCTGCGAGCCCCTGGTGGCGGCCCCGAGGCCTGCGGTGGAGCTGCGCCCGGAGGCGGCCCAGACTGGCCCGGCCGGCTCGCAGCCGGCCCCGGACCATCCGCAGGCGCCTGCTGTGGCGACGAACCCTGTTGTTGTGGCGCGTCCTCCTGCGATGGTTCGTCCTTGTTGGCCGCACCCTGCTTTTTCAAGCCCAGGCGCGCTTTCAGGTCCGAAAGATCTGGCTTATTATTGCCCTGTGCCAATCAAATCCTCCTCGAAGCCGTCATCATCACGCTCGAATACGGCGTGCACAGATTCTCGCGGGAATCGCGAAACTCAGTTGTGTCAGCCCTGCCAGTGTCCGTCGGTTGGTGCCCTCTGTGCGAGCGATACCTATCGCTCGGCTCGACGCTCGCGCCCCTAGAATTCATCGTGTTGGACGAAGCGCTCGAGAGTGGTCATCTGTTCCGAAGTCACTGCACTGGGAAATGTCGTCTTCAAGCTATCGCAGCCCGCGCTCATGCGTCAAGCTATGTGTGCATGTGATGCCGGGCTGCCAGTCGGTCAGCCCTCGCCTCCGAATCCGAGCGTATGCGCCCGCCCAGGTGGCCATTAAGACGTTGGTACGCCGGTCGTGGCTTGCAATCGGCGGGCGGTTTTATAAGTATCTTAGCGCTCTTTGCATGCTAGCCTTCGCGCGCCGGCGATTCGATGCTGGCGGCGGCGAATAAAGCCGGCTTATTTTCCCGTTTATAATGCAGCGGTTGTGTCATGACGATGAGGGATTCGATGAGAACGTTTGGAGCGGCACTATTCGCAGTATGTGTGCTCCCGCTGGCGGTATTGGCGACGAGTTGCGGCGGGGATGCCGACGAGAAGTCCGCCGACGTGACCATCACCTCAGTCGTCCCGCAGGAGCCGTATCCCGGCGTCGACACTGAAGTCAGCTTCGAGATCACTCCTGGCGAGGGGACCTCGGCCGACGAATTGAGCTATGAAGTGCGGTTTGGCGATGGCACCACATCCACCGGTGACGAACTCGCCACGTCGGTCAGCCATGCCTATGAGAGCTCCTCGCAATTCTCGCTCGAGATCGCCGCGATGGTCGGCGACACTCAGGTGGGATCGGCCACTCAGACCGTGCGGGTGCTCGCTCCGGTCGATCTGACGCTCAGCGACACCCGCGGCACGCCTGCGAACCTGGAGCCCGGCGACGATCTGACCATCTCGTTTACCGCATCGAACGTCGAGGCCGGCCCGGTCCACAGCCCGTTCGAGGTCTCGTTTTATCTGAGCCAGTCTTCGTCGGTTACGCTCGAGGACATCCCCGACCTACCCGAATTGGGCTCGCGGGCCGTCACGGCGTCCGAGGAATCCGAGCCGGTCATCGAGGCCGGCCAGAGCCTCAGCCCCGGCCTGACCGTCGAGGTCCCCGATGATATCGGTAGCGGAGACTACCGGATCGTCGCCTGGATCAACCCCGAGGGGCAGCTGTCCGACACCGATCCGGACAATAACTTCGACGTCAGCCAGAGCATCGTCCGGGTGGAGAATCCCGACGATGTCTTGCCGGACGTGGCCGTCGACGAGGTCTTGCTCATCCCCGAGCGCGCCTTCCCGACGCTCAACCAGGTCACGCGCACCTTCACGATTAGAAACGAAGGCAGCGCCGAAGCCTTCGACGTGGTCGTGCGCAGCTGGCTGTCGATCGGGGACGCAGATCTCGATGAGGGAGAAGATATCCTGCTCGAGGAGACCGATCCCGTCGACGTGGCGCCCAACGGCAGCGAAGTATTCGACCCCGAGGAATTCGTCCTCGACGACGACATCGTCCCGTCGAGCGGCGAGGAAATCGAGGTCTACCTGATCGTCGAGGCCGAGCTCCAAAATGACGCGCCCGAGGCCGGGCTGGAAAATAATACCGGCGTGTCGGCGCCCACCGTGGTCAGCGACGAGCGCGTCGAGGGCACCGACATCGTCGTGCGTAATTTCAGCATTACGCCCAATAGCACCTTCCTCGATGGCACGCTCGAGGCGACCCTGGAGTTAGCCAACGAGGGGACCTTGGACGCCAGTTCGTTTTTCTGCGGCATCTATCTGAGCGACGACACCACGATCGACACCGACGTCGACCCGCGCTTTACCAATATCAATATCAGCGGGCTGGCCAGCGAGACCGAGCGCACCATCGAGCAGAGCTTCTTGTTCTCGTCCCAATACGACCCCGGCACCTACTATATGTACGTGGTGTGTGACCCGCTCGGCGCGCTCTCCGAGCCGTACCGCAGCAATAACCAGAAGATGTACCTCGAGCCGATCACGATCACCGACGAGGCCGACGTCGATATGTATGTCGACGAGCTGTCGGTGCCCAGCGACGCCGATGAAGGCGACCAAGTCGAGCTGACGGCGACCATCTGTGTGTCCGGCTCGAACCCCTCGGGGAGCACCCGCGGGCGGCTCTATCGCAGCGCAGGCGGCGCCCCGGACTTCTCCGGTGAGCCGCTGACGGTCTTCGATATCCCGAATATCAATCCGGGCGCCTGCGAGGACGTGGTCCTGACCACCGAAGCCGGATGCCAGGACTTCGAGGCCCAATACGGCTACGGCGTCCAAGTCGACTTCGACAACCGACTGCCCGAGTCCGACGAGGACAATAACCGCACCGCCGGGACCAACCTGCTGACGGTCGCCGGAGACTTCTGCTCGTGCAGCCCCGACTCGTTTGGCAACGACAACGCCAGCAGCGGCTTTCCGCTGACACAAGGCACCCACGCCGACTCGATTTGTGAGCCGGAGCAATGCGACTTCTACGCCGTCGATCTGCTCCAAGACGAGAGCCTGCTGGTCGCCACGACCTACCAGACCGACCAGGGCAAGTTGGAGACCGAACTCTTCGACCCCAGCGGTGTCAGCCTCATCGACCGCAGCAGTGCCGACGGCCGCCAGGAGGTCGCCACCTTCTTGGCTCCCAGCGACGGCCGCTATAAATTCTCGGTCTGTGGCACCGACTCCGATACGCAGAACCTATACGATGTCGACGTCCAGATCTTGGAGCCCTCCCCGGGCGTGGACGTCTTGCCGCGTAACCTCGAGTTGCCCCAGCGTGATTCCTTCTCGGTGGGTAGCCAGCTGGACATCTCGTTTCGCGTCTACAATATCGGCCAGACCGCCACCGCAGGTTCCTTCGACGCCAATTTGGTGCTCAGCTCCAACGAGACCATCGGCGATTCCGACGACATCGCCCTGCAGCCGTCCAGCGTCACCGTCGACCAGGTCGCCGGCGGCGGCGCCAAGGATATCAACGCCACCGTCGAGATCCCCGAAGCGGTCAGCGACGGCGACTATTATATGGGCGTATCTCTCGATATCAGCGACGACGACACCACCAATAATACCGTGTTATCGCGGCCGCTCACCGTCGAGACGTTGTGCTACGACCCGCTCGAGCCCAACGACAGCTTCACGGAGTCCTACGGGCTCGACCACGGCTCGTTCAGCAATTTGATTGCGTGTACCGAGGGGGACGATTACTACGAGATCTGCGCTCAGAACGGCAAGAAGTTCACGGTCACCGCCAACTTCGATGATACCGAGGGGGATATCGACCTCGAGCTATACGACCAGCATTTCCAGATCATCGACTCCTCGGCCAACGCCGGAGTCGACAGCGAGTCGGTGTCGGTCGATTACGTCAACGGTGACCAATGTTATTATGCGCGAGTGTATCTGCTGACTCTGCAAGAGGATCTGCAGACCAGCTACGATATCGACGTAGACATCAACGACGTGCCGCCGAGCTTGCAGTGCGACGGCCTCTTCGAGCCCAACGACACGCCGGACACCGCCTCGAGCCTGCTGTCGGCCATCGCCCAAGACAACACCCTCGATCGCTGCCCGGAGCCGGACACCGATTATTATTATGTGCAGCTATCGTCGGGCCAGACGGTCAGCCTGCGCGGAATTCTCGACCCCTCCCAGCAGGCCGGCACCCTGCGCATGCAGCTGTATAAGCCCAACGGTTCACCGGGGCCCAACCGTGAGACGGCTCCGGGCCAGGACACCGCCGAGTTGGCCGATTATACGGCCCCGACCTCGGGGACTTACCTGCTCCAGGTCACCGTCAGCGGCGACGAGCGACGAGTGACCTACCGCCTCGAAGCAGACGGGGTCGGCGGGATCGATCTGGAGGCGGCGAATCTGGCTATCGGTCCGGGCACCTATGCGCCGAGCGACGAAGTTCGCTTCGGTTTCGATCTGTCCAATATGCTCGCCGATACCGCGAC
The DNA here is from genome assembly GCA_964386725.1 of uncultured Bradymonadales bacterium. Lineage (GTDB taxonomy): Bacteria > Myxococcota_A > Bradymonadia > Bradymonadales > Bradymonadaceae > CAYLTX01. The sequence goes on from CAYLTX010000015.1 coordinate 55,476, forward strand.
GGCGCCCACCTACACCGTGTGGCTGAGCGACTCGCAGAACCACGACTCGAGCGCCGACACCCAGCTCGGCGCCTTTAGCCTGTCTGATGATGTCGCCGGCAGTTCGACGGTGAGCATCGCGGACCGCGTCGACCTGCCCTCCAGCGGGCTGTGGGACGGCACCGGTTATCTCCATGTGGTCGTCGAGGCCAATGGGCAGACCGACGCCAACCTGTCCAACAACGTGGCGACGACCTCCATCAGCCTGTCGAGCAACTGACCGCCCGGCTCGACCTGCTCGGCTTGACCTCCGCGGCCCCGTGTCGACTCACTTCGAGAGAGCGCGGTGCCTCGACAGATCTCGAGAGATCTTTGTATTTTGCTGGCTGTTTTTCTGTGATTTTTCTGGCGACGGTTTCACGATGAGACTCGGTCATATCTCCGACCTGCATATCCTCAAGATCGACGACCCCCGCCCCTGGGAGTTCTTCAACAAGCGGGTGGTCGGCGGCGCCAACCTGTTGTTCAAGCGCTCGAAGAGCCACTCATCTGGAGTGGTCAAAGCGGCACTTCGGCACCTGGACGAGGATTGCGACGTCGATCACATCGCCATCACCGGCGATCTGTCGAACCTCGCGCTGGCTTCGGAGTTCGAAGAGGCGGCCAGCATCCTCGCCGAGATCCGCGACGCCGGCGAGCGCGTCAGCGTCATCCCGGGCAATCATGATTATTATACCCAGGAGACAGCCAGAAAACGGCGCTTCGAGCGTTATTTTGCCCGTTATATGCACTCGGACCTGCCGGATTACCAGACCGAGTCCGGCTACCCGTTTTGTCAGCTCAAAGGCGACGATGTGGCCATTATCGGGATGAACTCTGCGGTGCCCACACCCTGGTTCTTCGCCACCGGTGAGGTCGAGGAGGACCAACTCGAGGCGGTCGCTGCAGTGCTGGATGACCCGAAGGTCCGCGATCGCTTCAAGGTGGTCATGATTCACCACCACTTGATGCCCTTCGAGCACAGCCGCGTGGAGTACACCCGGCGGCTGGTCAACGCCGACAAGGTGCTCGACACCATGCGCTGGCACGACGTCGACCTGGTCATCCACGGCCACAACCACCACTTCGCCACCCTCGAGGTTCCGCATCTGAGGGGCCGGGGCACGCTGCGCATCTGCGAGGCCGGCAGCACATCGGTCGGCACCTACGAGGACCCGCATTTCGGCGGAAAATTCAACGTCTACGACATCGAAGACGGCCGACTGGCCAAGATCGAGACCCACCTCTTCGAGAGCCACGATATCGGCTTCATTCAGTGGAAAGAGCAGACCTTCGAGCAGACCTTCAACGATTAGGTTCTCGACGCCCCCGGCTCTTCGGATCCATGACCGACACCCCATCCATCTCGGACCTCGCCGACCGGCTCGCCCTGGCGTTGCGCACACAGGACGGACGGCTTCATCTCTCTCGCCACGGCTACGAGGTCGTGCTGCCCGAGCAGCTTGCGGGGCGTCTGGACGCCTCGACGCCGGCTGCACGTCACCAGGCGTACGGCCTCCTCTTTGGCTGCCGCCTGGCGATCGACCGACGCCTCTGCGACTTCGACCTGCGCCAGGAGCGCCCCGAGAAGCCCCGCCAGGTCTTTCACGCCCACGAGGTCCCCTCGGTCTACGGCGAGCGGCTGCCACGGCTTGTGCCCATCCTGACTGCAAAGTGGCTCGAGGCGCTCAGCGGCTGCCATGTGTTCACGACTCCATGGCACGTCGACGGCCTGGTCTTCGTGTACTTATTGGAGACCGGCAAATATCTGCATACCTTGTGCGAGGAGGATCTCGGAAAGATGGACCTCACTCGCGAGAAGTTAGTCCGCGATGCGCGCCACGCGCTGTTCTACAATGCCTATAAGCTCAAGCCCCGCGAAAAAGAGCGTACCGAGGCAGGACTTGTGCGCATCTTTCGTACATCGGAGGGACTGGGCGCCAGCCGCGCGATGCTCTTGCCCGACTTCGACTACGACGCAGCCCGTGAGCACGGCTGTTTCTCGACGCCCTCTCGGGACACGATGATCATCGGTCGGCCGGCGTCGGTCGACGATAGTGAAGGGATCTTCCGACGCGTGCTCGCATTGACCGCCGAGCAGCTCCGCACAGAGGCGTTTCCGCTGTCTTCGATGGTTTTTCGGTTGCGGTCGACCGAGGTGTTACCCGGAGAGCACGCCGTTGACGCGGTGGTACCGCCCGACGACGAGGCCAACCAGTCGATGCAGCCGCCGGAGGGGATCACGCTTCAAAATAATGAGCTCCATCCAGGCGGCGACGGCCCTTAAATTTTATCAGCTTCGAAGGCGAGGATTATGGCAAACGAAGACACATGGCTCGACACCATCGAGCACAAGCTCTCCGCGCAACGCTGCGAGGTCGAACGCGTCGCACAGACGCTCAACGTCAAGGCCGGACGTGGCATCACCGCCGCCAAGGCCAACGTGGATCCGGCGCCGCTCTTCGAGGAGTTGCGCGCCGCCGAGGGCGACCACGAGCGCCTCATCGCCGGCTATGTCAGCGGCGTCAAGCACGTGCTGCTCGAGCCCAAGCGAAGCGACGCCGACGAGTGGGACTTCTTGGAGGCCGCCGGGCGCATGATGCTCAACGCCGAGGTCCACACCTTCGCCCTCGGCGCCGAAGCCGCCGCCGGCGAGCCGGCCTGGACCGGCGAGTACTTCGAGGATCTGATCGTCGGCTACTTCATCGAGCTCGACGTCGGTATCCGAGTGCTCACCGAGAGCCAATTCGAGCGCTGGCCGGCCACCTCCGAGCGCGTCTACGCGGCGGCGAGGAGCATGCTCTTCCACAAATCACGCAACCTGAAACCCCAACAGCTCGAAGACTTCACCGGCGTCGAAGAACTCAACGCCGGCGACGGCTACGACGCCATGCGCTCGATCGTGGTCGCCGACCTCTTCTTCTCCGAATTTGGCGACGACTTCCGGTTCTCGACGCCCACCCAGGATGCCCTGCTCTTTGTGCGCGGCAACTCCGACGACCAGCTTGGCAGCCTGCGCGAGGCGACCGACGCCTACACCGACGAGGCCGACTATCCTCTCTCGCGCTCGATCTACGGTTTTGAAACCGGCAAGCCGGTGCTTGTCGAGCCCAGACAGTAGCTTATCAGCCAGAATGCCTCTTCATTGGAGCTGACGATGACCGACGAAACTGCCGACGAACCCAGCGATATCGACATCGACGAGACCCTCCCCGAGGTGGTCAAAGATTACCTACGCCAGGGCTACGAGCTCGAGGAGATCCGCCTCGACGCCACCGGCAAGTGGACCCACGAGGGCCTCGACTTCGAAAACCCGAACCTCATCGATCTCTTCAGCAGAAGCGTCGATCGCACCGAGGGAGGCACCTGGGTGCTCGAGGTCGGCCCGTTCACCTACCCGATCACCGTCGAGGACACCGGCTTTTTCGTCGAGCGCATCGACCTCGATAAGTCCCCTCCCCGGCTGCATTTGTCCGACGAGACCACCGAAGAGCTCGACCCGACCACCCTGGAGTACAAGCCCGAGGGCCGGCTGTACTGCGAAGTGAAAGGCGGCGATTTCCGCGCGCGATTCAAGAAGCCCGCCTACTACGCGCTCGCCGACCACTTCGTCGAAGAGGACGGCATCGTCTACGCCCAGTTTGGCGCTGATCGCTACGAGTTGGCGAACATGGAGTGACCAAATCGGTGCGAGCGCGTCCTGCACTCGCACCGAAAAAGCCCCGCTCCCGACTCCCACCGTCACGGGCGACCACGCCTGCCCAAACACCACAACCGATACCCCCTAGCCCACCAGGCGCTTTTTCGCTAAGGTACGACTATTGTCCTACCAAGTTGGGGGCGTTCGGGCTGCGCTTTGCGTCCACTCCATTTGTGACTCGAAAGGGAGTATATCCATGGTCAACCGTCGGATGAATTCGTGGCGAGCTGGAGTATTTGGCGCGTTGAGCGCGTTTTTTCTGAGCCTGTTGTTGTGGGGCTGCGGTGGTGCGGAGTGTGCCGATGGCACCGTCGAGCAAGGCGGCAAGTGCGTCGTGTCCGGTTCGATGTGCAACGATGGAACAGTGCTCGAAAGTGGTCGTTGTGTTCCGGGCGAATCGTCCTGTGGCGACGGTACGCAGTTCGAGCCCGACACCGGCGCCTGTGCACCAACGGCAGACACGTGTGCCGATGGGACAACCTTCGATCAGGCCACCGGCAAGTGCACACCCAACAGCGACGTCGTTTGCGGAGACGGCACCGAGGCAGACGCAAACGGCGTGTGTGTGGTGGCCGACCAGGCCTGCTCGGCGGGGACCGCGCTCGATGACGACGGTGTCTGCGTGCCGGCCGCCGAGGTCTGCTCGGACGGCACCGTGCTCGACGGCTCGGGCGTGTGTGTCCCCACCGAGGAGGCGTGCGGGCCGAAGACGCGCCTCGACGATGAAGGCCGCTGCGTCGTCGACACCATCGCGTGCGCAATGGGCACCGAGCTCGACCCGAACACCGGCGAGTGCGTCGTGGTCGAAGAGGCCTGCGGCGCCGGTGTGGCGCTGGACTTGGACACCAGAGAATGTGTGCCCACCGACGAGGTGTGCGCGCCGGGGACGCAATTCGACCCGACGAGCCGGCTTTGCCTTCCCGACGCGTGCCAGACCGGAGACGTCTTGGTCAACGGGGTGTGCATGGCGCCAGCCGAGGAGCTCGCCCAACAGGCCGATCTCACCGAGACTGAAAACAACGACCCTGCCCTTGGTGGTACGGCCGAGTCGCTGGACGTGCCAGCGATTGACGACCCCGCCTTCGTGTTCACCGGTGTCATCGACGTGCCACAGGATCTCGACGCCGACGGCCTCGCCGATCAGGACGTCGACGTCTTCACCTTCACCTCATCGGCCGGCAGCTGGATCAACCTGGGCGTTCAGAGCCTCGGTGCTCCGGCGCCCGGGTTCAAGGTCGAGGGCCCCAACCACTTCGAGCGTTGGAGCGGCGTTGGCGTGCAAGCCAACCCGGCGCGCCAACTCTTGTTGCCCTACGATGGTGAGTACACCGTCACGATCCTACCCCAAGTGCGATTGAATGGATCCGGCACCGGTCCTGTCGGTGAGTCTGATTGGGGGTGGGTGGCGAGCCTGGAGCAAATCGCGGCCCCTGCCGCCCAACCGGTGGACTTGGGCGCGGGCAATCAGCAAATTTCGGGTCGCATGGCGCAGCTTTCTAACAACGTCTTCGAGGTCTCCGGGGCCAGCGTTGGCGACCTCATTTCACTCGACGCGCGCCTGGCGCCCATCGACGCTCAGGTCAGGGTTCAGTTGTGGCAAGATGCCACGACCTTGCTCGCCGAGAAGTCAGTCGCGGCACAGTCCCCCTGGTTTGTCGCCCCGGCCACTCAATTCCGGGTCGTCTTGGACTGGAAGACGACGAATGGCTCTCGCCTAGACTTCGACTACGAGATGAACCCGAATGGAGAGAAGCTGAACCCACAGCTTTCCAGCGACGACTCGCTGAGCTTTACCGTAAGCGCCGACAAATTCGACGTGCTCGAATTGTCTCAAGAAAACAATCTTCACTACTCACTCGAGCTCACGGTCACAGGCCCTGACGGCGACGAGGTCTATTCGACGCGAAGTTTTACCGAGCAGAAACTCGAGCGAGTGCCGTTGTTCGAAGCAGGCGATTATACGGTCACGGTGGTCAACGACTCCAACTCGGAGATGGAAGTCGACCTCCTCGCCAGACGCGTGCCTCCCATCGATTTGGGGACACCGCAACGAAACGTGTTGACCCGAGTCGGCCCGCTGATGTTCGAGGATAGGCAACGCATCTTCGTCAAGCTCGATATGCCCGCCATGCATGCGTTGGAGTTTGCTCACGACAACCTCAGGGATGCAGACGCCGGTTTCGTGCTTTATGACTCCGACGGGCAAGTGCAATCAGACCGGGCCTATGCGGCAAAGGGTACGACCGACTTCGAGTACGCCTATCGCTACTACCCCTCGGCGCAGAGCGTCTTCATCGAGTTCAGAGCCACGGCCGATCTGGCCGAGGGCGTTCTCGAGCTGACGAATATCGAGCCGCACGACCTCGGCACAGTCTCGCCGAACCAGACTTATACCGACGCAGCCTCCTCGTGTGCTCAGTCACGCGAGAAGTGGTACAGCTTTTCGACTGCGGACGCCGCGCACCTGCAACTGTCCGCGACGTCGGTCGCCGGCGGCGAGTTCGAGGCTAAGCTCATGGCAGCCGACGGTGAAGTGCTCGCCGACGTGTATTATCCCAACAGCACGCACACTTTGCCGTATCAGACGCTGGTTCCCGCGATGTTCGTCGCCAGAGTGTCCTGTACGGATGCGCTCCTCGGGTTGGACGTCGAGCTTAACGTGAGCCCCCCACACATTGAAGACCTGGGGTCTCTTGGAGCCGGTTCGTCGGCACAATCGACGCCGGCGAGTATCGCCGACGAGGACTACCGCGCCTACGAAGTGGATCTGACGGCAGGCGAAGTCCTCAGTATCACGCACGCCAACGACGACGGCACGCTCATTGGCGTGGAGGTGCGCGGCCCCAACGGCGTCCTCGTGGACGAAACGACGAATCTGCGCACGATCTCCGCCGCGAACCCCCACCGCTACTTTTACGTCAACGTCGCCACCGCCGGGACCTACCAGATTCAAGTGTCCACTCATAATCCACTGACCAACGAAGTCGTCCATCTTCGCAGTATCACTCCCACCGACTTGGGAATGCTCTCGGAGAGCGCGCCGGTGTCGGACACGTCCGCAGAAGCCCTGGAGGAGGGTCAGTCAGCCTTCTATGCGTTCACGCTGGGCACCGGTGGTGATGTCGCCAGCTCGGTGACCACACCTGGCGGCGAGGCGGTCACGCAGCGGATTTATAGCGCCGCCCGGCCCTTGTTCGACACCTCAGACAACCCGGCCGCGCTGAACGTCTTTCAGCAAGGGCGGATAGTTCTGGAGATTGAAGCGGACGAGGCGATCGCGTCTCAGTCCGTGAGTTTGGAGTTGAGCAACGTGGTTCCCGCTGAGACTGAGCCCAACGATTCTCAGGCGTCGGCCGATGCACCTGGGCCCCTACCCTTCACGATCTACGGTCACGCGGAGTGGTTGGGGCAGCCGGGGGTCTCGGACTACTTCGCCGTCGACCTGGTCACGGATCTCGGTGCGAGTGAGACGCTCGAGATCGACTGCCAACTCATTAACCTCCCCTCAACGTACTGGAGCACGTCGATGTATATGAATGTGCGCCTCTTCGACGCCCAGGGCAATGAGATCGCTGCCGATCTGGACGAGTCTGACTCGGACACCTTCGAGATCTCGGCGGCCGGGCTTGTGGCTGGGACGTACTATGTCGGAATCTCGCTGATGTACGAGTTTAGCTCGGACACCGCCTACCGACTGGACGTCGCCCGACAGTAGTTTCGTGCCACTAAGACGTGCCCATAAAAAAAAGGCCCCGAGACGCTCATCGAAGCGCCTCGGGGCCTTTCGCCTTGTTCGTGCTCGAGATCACATATTCTTGATGATCTCTTGGCCGAACTCGCTGCACTTGAGCTTGGTGGCGCCTTCCATCAGACGCTCGAAGTCGTAGGTGACGCGCTTGTCGGCGATGGCACCTTCGATGCCCTTTTCGATGAGCTGGCCGGCTTCGTCCCAGCCCATGAATTCGAGCATCATCACGCCCGACAGGATGACCGAGCTCGGGTTGACCTTGTCGAGACCGGCGTACTTCGGCGCGGTACCGTGGGTCGCCTCGAAGAGGCCGAGACCGGTGTTGTAGTTGATGTTGGCGCCCGGGGCGATGCCGATGCCGCCGACCTGTGCGGCCATGGCGTCGGAGACGTAGTCGCCGTTGAGGTTCATCGTGGCGATGACGTCGTACTCGGCGGGGCGAGTCAGGATCTGCTGGAGGAAGGCGTCGGCGATGACGTCTTTGATCAGCAGCTTGCCGCTGTCGAGCGCTTCTTTTTGCTCGGCGTTGGCAGCCTCGCGACCTTTCTCTTCTTTGGTCTTCTCCCACTGAGCCCAGGTGTAGGTCTTGTCGGCGTACTCCTCATGCGCCACCTCGTAGCCCCAGTCCTTGAAGGCTCCTTCGGTGAACTTCATGATGTTGCCCTTGTGGACCAACGTCACGTTGCGGCGGTTGCGCTCGAGCGCGAAATCGATGGCCGAGCGCACCAGGCGCTTGGTACCCTCTTCACTGATCGGCTTGATGCCGATGCCCGAGGTCTCCGGGAAGCGGATCGTGTCCACGCCGAAGTCGTCCTGAAGGATCTTGATGAGCTTGTTGGCCTCGTCGCTGCCGGCCTCCCACTCGATGCCGGCGTAGATGTCTTCGGTATTCTCACGGAAGACGACCATATCGACGTCTTCGGGGTTTTTGACCGGGCTGGGCACGCCTTCGAACCAGCGCACGGGACGCACGCAGGCGTAGAGGTCGAGCTCCTGGCGAAGCGCGACGTTCAGCGAGCGGAAGCCGCCGCCGACCGGGGTGGTCAGCGGGCCTTTGATGGCCACCAGGTTCTCGCGGATGGAGTCGAAGGTCTCCTGGGGGAGCCACTCGCCTTTGACTTCTTTGGCCTTCTCTCCGGCGTAGATCTCTTTCCATTCGATCTTGCGATCGCCGTCGTAGGCCTTCTCGACCGCCGCGTCCAAAACCGGCTGAGCCGCCGCCCAGATATCCGGCCCGGTGCCGTCACCCTCGATGAACGGGATGATCGGGTTGTTGGGGACCTGAAGCTTGCCATTTTCGTCGATAGTGATTTTCTCGCCCATCATATGCCTCCGGCAGGGTTTAAAGGATTACTATTCTCTGTATCGCCTGCTATAGCGCACGTCTTCGAAATAACGCAAGCGCATACCAATTTTACGGCGACAGATCGGGCCCTGCCAAAACATTCGTGCGCAATTTCAGTCGATCCCGAAGTCTTTTTTGGTCTCGAAGCTCGGGTCGCCCTCGGAGGATTGATATTTCTCGGGGCCATCGAGGTCGCCGACATAGACGCCGATATTCGAAAACGACAGCGGCTGGTGGTTGTACTCGGCGGTCTGCTCGTCGCCAAAGACGTAGTTGACCTGCTCGAGGTCATCGCCGTCGGCGGTTTTGCCGTCCTTTAGCCGCTTAGTCCAATTTTGCAGCTCGTCTTGGGGCACCAGGGTCTTGGGTTTGCCGAATGTGCGGTAGACCCACATGGTGGCGTTGTCTTCGTCGTAGCGCGTTTGCTTATCAGCCATCGTTTGCATCTCCTTATTTAGTGAGGTGGAACGACGGCGTCTGTGCAGTCGTTCCACAAAAGTCGTGACCTCGACAAAGCGTCGAGCGCCGTTATACACAGGAAAAGGCCGCTTTCTCAGACCAGGTTATCAAGCAATGAGCACCCTCGCCCTTTTTGAAACTCTGCCGACCACCCGAACCATTCCCCACGTGAGTCTGGCCAACCTACCCACGCCGGTCGAGAGGTTGAGCAAGCTCGGCGAGGAAGTTGGTGTTGAATCGCTCTACGTCAAGCGCGACGACCAGTCTGGCACAGTGTACGGGGGCAATAAAGTACGCAAGCTGGAGTTTCTGTTGGGCGAGGCTGTCGCCGGCGATTACGACGAAGTCTGGACCGTCGGCGCCATCGGCAGCCATCACGCGCTGGCGACCTCCATTTATGCGCGCGAGTTGGGGCTGACCCCGGCTGTGCTGCACTTCCCGCAGCCGGTCACCGAGCACGTCCTCGACAATCTGCGCGCGCTCAGCACCACGCAGCCCGAGCTCACCCTGGCCACGCACAAGGTTCAGCTGCCCGTCGAGATGGGCAAGGTGAAGCTGCGCCAGTGGCTATCGAAGGCCGAGGATATCTACTATGTCCCCGGCGGCGGCTCGAACGGGATGGGCGTGTTGGGCTACGTCAACGCCGCCTTCGAGCTGGCCGAACAGGTCGCCGAAGACCAACTCCCCGAACCCGACGTCATCTTCGTCGCCGCCGGCACCTGCGGAACACTGGCCGGGCTCACCCTGGGCTGCCGCATGGCCGGGCTGAGCACCGAGCTCATCGGTGTGCGAGTGGTCGACAAAATCATCGCCAACGCCACACTGACCGCGCGGCTCGCCAATAAAGCCGGTAAGATACTGGCCGAGCACGGAGTCAAAGGGGTGCCCCGCATCAGCGCCTCCCAGATCACGCTGCTCGATGACTACTTCGGCCCCGACTACGGCGTCCCCACCGACGCCGGGCTCGAGGCCATCGAACTCGCCGAAAAACACGAGGGCCTAAAGCTCGAACCCACCTATACCGGCAAGGCCTTGGCCGGCCTGCTCGGGGAGCGAGAAAGGTTGGAATTGGCTGGGAAAAACGTGCTTTATTGGCACACGCTCAGCGGCGTAGACTTGAGCGAGCGCATCGCCCGCGCCGACGTCGAGCGCGACCTGCCCGAGGGCTACCAAAAATTCTTCGAGGAGACCTCGTGAGCCAATCCATCCGAATCGTCTTTGTCTGCAGCGGCAATATCTGCCGCTCGCCGCTGGCCGAGGCCCTCGCCAAGACCATGCTCGCCGAGCGCGGAACACCCGCCGCGGTCATCTCCGCGGGCACCCTCGGCCTGCAGGGCCGGCCCGCCGCCGCCAACTCGGTCGCCGTCGGCGCCGAAATCGGCCTCGACCTCGACGGCCACCGCTCCCAGGGCGTCTCCGTGCCGCTGCTGCGCATGGCCGACCATATCGTCGTCATGGCGCCGCGCCACGAGGCCGAGCTCGTCCGCAAAGATCCTGCGCTTGCCGAGAATATCGTACGTCTGTGGGAGTATCTCGACGAGGACCTCGAGGGCATTCCAGATCCGGTGGGTAAGGATATCGAGGAGTTTCGCGTGATGCGGGAGAGGGTTGAAGAGGCGTTGGAGAAGTGGTTGGCGGGGGTTTGAGGATCGGTGGCGGGCGTGTAGGAGATGTGTGAGCGGCGACCCTATCCGAGGGTGCGCCTCGCCGAGTGCGCTTACGCGCACGTCGGCTGGGCTTACCCTCGGTTATGGTTTGGTTTCGTGGTCGTGCGATCGTGCGGGCGGATCATGTCGGCCCGTGACGGGCTCGTACCCGGTCGGCCCGGATGTGGTTTCGTTCTGGATCCGAACCATAACTGTGGGTAAGCCACCACCGGGCGCGCCGTAGGCGCGACCGGTTGGGCGCACCCACAGGAAGGGTCACCGCTCGACCACGCCCCACCCCCGCACACAAAAAACCAAACGGCATTCGACGCCAGGGACGGCGTCGCTCCGGTGGGCTGTCGACGCCAGGGACGGCGTCGCTCCGGTGGGCTGTCGACGCCAGGGACGGCGTCGCTCCGATGGCAATGCACGGGGCTACGACGGCACAGCCACCTCATCCCACGGCCTCGCCCGCTCCAACTGCCCCGCCAGCGACCAAAGCATACACTCCGATGCGTGCGGCCCGATGAATTGCGTGCCGATCGGCAGCCCCTCCGAGCGATACAGCGGCACCGACATCGCCGGCAGACCGGCGGTATTGGCGATCGGCGTCAGGCCCGCATACGCAAAGAGGTCCTCTTCGACCTCTTCGAGGGTGGCCGAGTCTTGGTCGTAGTGGCCGTGCTTCCAGGGCGGCTCGGTCAGCGTGCTGGTCAGCAGGACGTCGTGATCTTCGAAAAAGAGCGTCATGTCGGCGGTCGCCTCGTTCAGCGCCTGCCAGATGATCCATAGGTCGGCGGGCGCCATGCGGTCGGAGTGTCGGGCGAGGCGCAGCGTCAGCGGCTCGACCATCGGGAAGCCGACCGCCTGTGCAGCTCGCAAGGCGGCCTCGAGCGTGCCCGGGAGTTGCAGCAAACGGACTACGGGCGCCGGGACGCCCTCCAGGCTGCCGATCTCGGC
>CAYLTX010000016.1:0-19686 GCA_964386725.1 uncultured Bradymonadales bacterium
CCTCTCATTGCCATTTGGGCTCACAGCGAGTCTACCGACGGACGATGATCACACCTCCATATTCGACCCCATCTTGACACTCCGGGAAGGGATTGGTACTGAACGCCGTTCCATAACCGGCCTCGTCACAACGCCGGGGTCGTTATCAATTTGCCAAGTCAGCAGAAACGAGCAAGGAGAATACAGTGCCAACACATAAGTCCGCCGAAAAGCGCGTGCGCCAGAACGCCAAGCGCAAAGTGCGCAACAAGTCGATCCGAAGCCGCCTGACCACCTACACTCGCGAGTTCACCGACCTGCTCGAAGAGGGCGACGTCGATGGAGCTGCCGAGAAGATCCGCAAGGTCGAGGCCGAATACGATCGCGCCGCCTCCAAGGGCGTCGTGCCCAAGAAGCGCGCTTCGCGAAAGATTTCGCGGCTCAAAAAGCGGCTCCATAGTGCACAGACGGCTGAATAAGCTGCGTCTGCTGCGAACGAGCTGAGTAGATATAAAGAATCCCGCGGCCATGAAATGGCGCGGGATTTTTTATTGGTCGGTCTGAAGTTATTAAGGTATCGGGCCGGGGATGGGCTCGTCGTCGTAGTCCGGGAAGCGTTTGTAGGGCGTGTGGCTGCGCACGTCGAAGGCCCAGGAGCCGTCGATCTGGCCGATGATGACTTGTTCTTGGCGCAGGCTGACCGCCTCGGCGCCGACGAGTTGGCCGCTGACGTGGCCGCCGCGGCCGGCGTCGAGTTCGTCGAAGACGATCGTGCCGCGAAGCCCGAAGGTCTCCAGGATCTCGGGGCAGGACTCGCCAAAGCCGAGCTCGGCGCGGACCACCGGAGGCTGGTCGAATTCCTCGTCGTTTTGGACCAGCTCGAGGGGGTCGGCCAACTCGATGGGCTCGCCGAGTCTTTCGCGTACCTGCTCTGGCTGGTACACCACGATTCGCACGAGGTCGCTGGTCGATGGGAGCCGAAAGTCGGTCTGCATCGACACGCTGACCGCGTCGATGCTGTCGCTGGCGCTGAACATCTCCGGTTGAAGCGGCGAGGCCTCAGATAGGCATGCCTCGTGTTGTGCAAATCCCGACAGGGTGAATTCACCCTCGTCCTCCGCAGCGCAGCCGGCGAGCACGACGAGCGCTGCAGCTGCCACCAAGGCGCGGCGCCAATAACCGATGGGCGTGGAGGGCATCTCGGGCCTGCTCGATGAGGGTTGATTCAGTGGGGCTGCAGATACATCCTCATGATGCGCTCATTTTGCACGTGTTTCAACCGTCGGTTCAATCGGCGGGCTGCGTTGACAGGCCGTATTCAGGCCTTAGATTGTGCTGCCCGCGCCGGTCCCGCGCTGATATCCGGGCTGGACGCTGTGAAGTGATCTTTTGGAGTAGTTGATGAACAACCTGCAAAATCCCAAACCCAGCCCCGACCGCAAGCCTGACGCCGACGGCGATCAATCCCCGGGGATCTTCTCGAGCAGACTCACTTGGATCTTGTTGCTGCTCGTGCTCGGTGTGTTGCTGGTCGTCCAGCAGCTCCAACAGCCGGCCGGCAAGGTCATCCCCTATAGCGAGTTCAAAGAACGCGTCGCCGAGGGGCAGGTCGAATCGGTCAACTTCAAAGAAGAGCAACGCGTCATCATCGCCGAGCCCACCGAGGAGGCGCTCGAGAAGGCCCGCCAGCAGACCGAAGACGAATTCGACGTCTGGCGTACGGTGCGCGTCTCCGAGGACGACCAGCTCGTGCCGTTGCTCGAGAAGCACGGCGTCGAGACCGAGGCGCAATACGATCCGGGGTGTGAGGGCGGGTTCTTCTGGATCTGGATCGCGCCGCTGGTGATCATCTTCTTGTTGTGGAGCTTCTTCATGCGCCGCATGGGCGGCGGCATGGGCGGGCCGAACTCGCCGGCCATGCAATTCGGCAAGAGCAGGGCGAAGGAGTATCGAGAAGAGGGCACCGGGGTGACCTTCGACGACGTCGCCGGCTGCGACGAGGCGAAGACCGAGTTGTCCGAGATCGTCGAATTCTTGCAGGAGCCCGAGAAGTTTACCCGACTGGGCGGCAAAGTCCCCAAGGGCGTGCTGCTGGTCGGCCCTCCGGGCACCGGTAAGACGCTGCTCGCTCGAGCGGTCGCCGGCGAGGCCGAGGTTCCCTTCTACAACCTGAGCGGATCTGACTTCGTCGAGATGTTCGTCGGCGTCGGAGCGGCGCGTGTGCGCGACCTCTTCGAGCAGGCCCAGGACAGCGCGCCGTGCATCATCTTCGTCGACGAACTCGACGCCATCGGTAAGCAGCGCGGCTCGGGCGGCTTCCAGGGCAACGACGAGCGCGAGCAGACCCTGAACGCGCTGCTCGTCGAGATGGACGGCTTCGACTCCAGAAGCGGCGTCATCCTGCTGGCGGCGACCAACCGCCCCGAGATCCTCGACCCGGCGCTTTTGCGCCCGGGTCGCTTCGACCGCCAAGTCGGCGTGGACCGACCCGACAAGCGCGGCCGCCTGGCCATCTTGCAGGTCCACGCGCGCAGCATCGTCATGGTCGAAGATATCGACCTGGAGGTCGTCGCCGCGCAGACCCCCGGCTTTGTGGGCGCCGACCTGGCCAACGTGGTCAACGAGGCAGCGCTGCTGGCCGCTCGAAAGGGCAAAGACGCCGTCAGCCTCGAGGACTTCCAGGAGGCCATCGAGCGGGTCATCGCCGGCCTCGAGCGCAAGAGCCGCCGGCTCAACGACAAGGAAAAGAATATCGTCGCCTACCACGAATCCGGACACGCCATCGTGGCCGGAGCGCTGGAGAACGCCGACCCCGTCCACAAGGTCAGCATCGTCTCGCGCGGCATCGGCGCGCTGGGCTACACCCTCCAGGTGCCGCTGGAGGACCGCTATCTGATGACGCGCAACGAGCTTCGCGACAAGATCTGCGGACTTCTGGGTGGGCGCGCGGCCGAGGAGATCATCTTCGGTGATATCTCCACCGGCGCGTCCAACGACCTGCAGCGCATCACCGACATCGCCAAGCGCATGGTGCGCGACTTCGGCATGAGCGAAGTGCTCGGAAACGTCAGCTACGGCGATGACTCTAAGGGCGGCATGAACCCGTTTGCCGGAAAGGACTACTCCGAGGAGACCGCGGTCAGCATCGACAAGGAAGTCCACCAGATCATCGACGAGCTATACGCCAAGACGGTCACCATTCTAAAGAATAACCGCGAACTGCTCGATGAGATGGCCGACCACCTCATCGAGAACGAGGTGCTCGACGGCGACGAGCTCGACGAGATGATCGAGCGTGTCCGGCCATTTGAAGGGTCGGCCGACGGCAATGTCGCTCCAACACCCATCGCGCGGCCCGAGCAGCCCGATGTGCCCGATGATGACTTCGAGACATGACAGTTGATGTAATTGCGATCTTTTTATTCGGCCTGGCTGCCTTTTTGGGGTGGCGCTCCGGCGCCCTGACCCAGCTGGGTCGGGTGGCCGCCGCGGTGCTCGCCGTGGTCGGCGCACCCTACGGCGCGGTGGTGGTGCGTGAGGTCGCCTTCGCCGACAGCCAGTGGTCGGCCCCGGCTATCGAGGCCAGCTCCCTGTTCATGGCCGGCGTCTTGATCTACCTGGCCGTGGCGATCACCGGGTGGTTGGTCGTGCGTGCGATGCGCGCGGCGAGCGACGGGCTGTCGAAGCTCGATCGGCTGGGCGGCTCGTTTATCGGCGGGCTCAAGGGATTGGTGCTCGTGTACTTCGTGCTCACCGTATTCGTATTGCTGCAAGTCCCCGCCGAGAACCTCGATCCCTCCAACGCGATGAAGCTGCGCGGCGGCCATCTCACCGAATTCGTCAAAGAGCATAACGTCCTCGCCCCCTGGCAACTGCCCGAGTTGGCCGAGCTACATTCGGCGCTCAAGGTGCGCTACTTCGCCGAGGAGCTCGAGCGTGAGCATATCCTGCACGGGCATGCTCGGGCGGCGGATTTTTTACGGAAACCATCTATCGCCTCGCTCAGCGCCGATCGCGCGTTGATGCAGGCCGTCCTCGACGACAATTACGCGCTGACGCTCGCCGATCCCCGCGTTCGTGCCGCCCTGGCCGACGCATCGCTGACCCAACCGCTCGGTTCCATCGACTGGGAGACGCTGCTCAAAGAGATACAAAGCGCTGTCTACGCGCTCAGAGTTTCTTTTTGACCAGCTTCATATACCGATTCGCGACGCTATTATTCGGGTCATGGTCGAGCGCTTTTTGCCAGGCGTCGTGGGCCTTTTGGAATTGGCCGAGCTTATAATAGGTCCGGCCCAGGCTGACGGCATAAGACACATTGGCCGGCTGGAGGCCGGCGGCCTTTCGGTGGTGGCTGAGCGCCTGCGAATAGGCCGCTTTGTGGAAGAGGATGTCGCCGAGTGCGGCGTGCGCGCGGTGGTTGGAAGGCGAGCGTCGAATGACCTGACCGTAAAGTGAGGTGGCCTTACCCTTGTCGCCGCTCTTCTCGGCGGCCTGCGCATCGGCGAGGAGATCGGATATGGAGGGTTTCGAGGAGCCGGAGGATTTGGAACTGCTGCGCTTGCTCGACGAGCCTGTGCTGGCGGCTGCTTTTTTCTTCGCTGCCGGCTTTTTGGACGCCTGCTGCTTGGGCTTGGCGCCCGTGGAGTCGTCGCGCTTTGCCTCGTCATCCGACGCTTCATCATCGGCCGTGGAGCCATCGGCATCGGCACCGGCATCCGCATCGTCGTTCTCGCCGCGGCTGATGAACCGCTCGTGCAGCTCATCGGAATAAGCAGACAGATCCTCGTTGTCCGGGTCGAATTGGGTGGCGTAGCCGGCGAGGTCACGGGCATATTGAAGGTCCTTCTGCTCGACCTCGCGCGCTCGTGAGGCCGCCTGCGTGGCGAATTTCTCGCGAGCCTCCTCATAGATGGGGTCATCCGCGCCGTGGCGCTCGAGCTCCTCGAGGAAGCTGACCGCGCTTCCTCGGCGCGGGCGCATCAGGTGGCCTTTGTCGAAGGCAGTATCGAAGTTTGCGCGGATCGCCTCGAGATCGACCTCTTCGTCCTGGTCGACCTGCTCGGCCTCGGCGCTTTCCTCGGACTCCTCGGCCGGCTCGGTGTAGTTCTCGAAGAAGAAATACAACCCGACGGCTCCAAGGCCGAGCGCGACGAAGATTCCGACGGTCACGTATTTTCTCAAGTTCTCCCAGCCGTCCTCGTGCTCGACGCCGTGAGCTTGATCCCAGCTTTCATTGGCACCCGTGGAGAACCAATCCTCGGCAAATTCGCCGCCGCCGTCATTCTCTGTCTCGATGAAACCGATCTGGGGGGCGTCGGCGTCGGTTGCTTCCTCTTCGTCGGTTGCTTCGTCTTCGTCTTCGTCGGCGTCTTCGTCGGCTGCTTCGTCTTCGTCGGCGTCGGCTTCTTCCTCTTTGTCGGGGTCGGCCTCATCGATCACGTCGGACGCAGAACCCATCATCAGGGTCTGCTTGGGGGATTCATCTTCGTCGTCCGCCTCATCGCTGCTGTCTTCGGCCTCGTTTTTGTCACCGTCCTCAGCGGCCGCGGCGGCCTCGCCGTCTTCGCCATCTTCATTTTCGCCATCTTCATTTTCGCCGTCTTCATCTTCGCCGTCTTCGGTAGATTCCGAAGAGCCCATCATGAGGGTATTCGTCTCTTCGTCGTCGATCGGCTCAGTCTGCCGGCTCTCGTCGACCTCCGAGTCGGGCTTCTCCTCGTCGTCATCGGATGCTTCGCTCTGGGCATCGGACGTTTTGTCGGCGTCCTCCGAGTCGAGGAGTTCCGGGTCGTCGATGATGATCGAAGGGGTCTTGTCGTCGGCCTCGTCGGTTTCTTCGGCCTCGTCGGTTTCTTCGGCCTCGTCAGTTTCTTCGGCCTCGTCAGTTTCTTCGGCCTCGTCGGTTTCTTCGGCCTCGTCAGCTTCTTCGGCCACGTCAGCTTCTTCGGCCACGTCAGCTTCTTCGGCCTCGTCAGACTCATCAGCCTCTTCTTCGTCGCCGACGACGGACACGGCGGGCATCCCCATCGCGGTCTTCTTCTCGGCGGTGTCCGGTTCCTCGGCCGAGTCCTCGTCCGCGTCAACTGCTGCGTCGGGCTCGGCGTCAGCGGTCGTCGACGGGCCGTCGGAGAATACCGGCTCGTCGGCCGGATCGAGCTCCGGGGCGACCTCGGTGGGCGCTTCCTCGAGCAGCGAGCACAGAGCGCCGATGGCCGCGGCAGGGGTGTGAAAGCGCCGCTCGGGTGCCTTGACCCACATCATATCCATGATGTCGTCGAGTTCGGGGTGTAGACCGGCTCCGCCGACGGCGATGGAGAGTTTGAGCGGCTTTTCGTGGAGCTGACGCTTGAGCGTCTCGGCCGGAGTCTTGGAGGTAAACGGCGGCTTCCCGGCGATGAGCTCGTAGAGGAGCATGCCCATCGAATACACGAGGCTTCGCTTGTCGGTGTCGTCGCCGTCTCGAATGACCTCCGGGGCGAGGTAGGCGCCGTAGCCGAGGAAAGCCTCCGGATCCTCTTCGGCCACCTCGAGCGGATGCTCGCGGTAGCACAGCAGACCTTGGACCCATTCGCCAAGCTGGATGCGACCTTCGGATAGGTCGCTCACGAAGATCGCGCGAGGATGTACGCAGCGATGGGGGACGTTGTGATCGTGCAGATACTCCAACGCCCGGCCCACCGAGCAGATCAGTCGCACTGCAGGCTGCCAGCTGAGCGCGCTTCGCTCCTCGAGCAGCGAGTGCAGGCTCGGCCCGCTCGGGGCTTGCTCGGCCACATAAGGTGTCGAACCTTCGAGGCTGAGCGAGTGCAGGCTCAGGATTTCGGGCGGCACTGTCGCGCCGAGGCTAGCGAAGCTCTGCTCGAGCGCCGGCATCCGGTCGGTATGCGGGGTGATCCCCTGATTGAAGACGGTCACACGCAGCTTTTGGGGGCTGTCCTCGAGCCGCGCGTTGTAGCGCTCGCCGAGGCCGTCGACAAATTCAAGGCGCTCCAGACTGACGGACTTGCCCAAAACTTGGCCGGTCAGTTGTCCGGGAGATAACTCCTGTGCCTCGACAAGTCGGGTTCCGTCGTGTGGGCAAAACGTCTCCCCTGAATCGAAGCGAGCTTGACACTCTGGACAAACTTTCACCTATGTGACTCCGGCATGCGGATCAGATGGGGCGTCGCTGGCGCGTGGACAGCCACGACAAACCATTGGTATTTGAAGCGAGCAACCCCGGGATGATACGTCTCCCGGGGTATCAGCTAACGTTTTTATCAAAAGTCTATCCCGCGCGGTACCGCGGTGGCGGAAATCCACTGCACAAGCCTGCCACAGCGGCGGCTGTGCTCGAGATCCTTTTGGCTCGACAGGATAACGGACGCGTGCAAAATTGTTAACCCGTTTGAACGACTCTTTTTCTCTCTACAAACCCGTCTTTGCGCAACACAATAAATATATGAATGACACTGGACTCGTACAACGTCTAAGCCCTGGTTTATCTGGCAAGCAACGCCGCCATCTGCGCTCCGAGGGCCACTCGCTCGATCCGGTGGTCATGGTCGGCCAACGCGGCATCAGCGAAAACCTCATCGAGAACTTTGAGGCACAGATTTTGGCCCACGAGCTCATCAAGGTCAAAGTACACGAGCCCGGCGCGATGGCCGAGGTCGCCGAGCAGATCCACGAGAAGACGGGCGCCCAATTGGCTCAGAAGATCGGAAAGATGCTGCTCTTTTACAAGCCGCATCCCGAGCAGCCCAAGATTCAGCTGCCTCAGTGATACCCGTGGAGTGAGTACAAGAACGAAGATTTTTTAGCGAAAACGATCCGTGGTGCTGGTTCGGGCTCGAGGCTCGGGCCTTGGGGAATGGCAACCTCAGTCCCCACGCCACAAGCCCCGAGCCCATTGGCGAGGATCGACGCGAGGGCGCATCCTTAGCGAAAACCACAAGGTCGCCGTGTTCGTTTCAATCCCAAACCGGTTTTCCCCATGATTCTGCAGATCAACGCCGAGCATCCGCAGCCGCGCCGAATCGACCAGGTCGTCGAGACCCTCCAGGACGGAGGGCTGGTCGCTTATCCGACCGACACCGTCTACGGCATCGGCTGCGATATCTTCAACAAGAAGGCCGTCGAGCGCCTCCACCGGCTAGTCGCCGAGATCAAGGGCTCGCCGGACCACGCGCCGCTGTCCTTTATCTGCCGCGATCTGAGCAATATCGCCGAGTACGCGCTGGTCACCGACTACGCCTATCGCTCGCTTCGGCGCATGCTGCCCGGCCCGTATACCTTTGTGTTGCAGGCCACCAAGTTGGTGCCCAACGTGATGCTCAATAAGCGCAAGACGGTGGGGATCCGCGTGCCGGACCATCCGGTGCCCTTGCATATCGTCGAGCGCATGGGCAATCCCATCGCGACCACCAGCGCCACCCACCCCGACGGTGAACTCATCCCCGACCCGTGGACCATCGAGGAGCTGTACGGCCACGCCATCGACATGGTCATCGACGGCGGCTACGTCTTCCCGGAGCCGTCCACGGTCATCGATTTTTCGGACGATCTGCCCCAGCTCATCCGCAAGGGCAAAGGCCCGGTCGGCGAGCTCGAATACGTCGAACTTATTTGAGTGCAATCACGCCAAAAATCTGGCTAACGGACAGTTCTCGCAGCGCCGACAGTTGATGCTGATCGGTGATAAGAGAGTAAGAGAGTGAGAAACTAAGAAAGTTAGATACAGCAATCGTCTCGAGACGAGTTCGGTTGTTTGTAGCTTTTTTCTTGCTTTCTCACTGTCTGACTTTCTTACTCTCTCGGACGTAAGTGCTCATCGAAGGCTCTCGGAGTCGAAAGCCGAGAGGTCGACGTGAGGTCACTTAGCGACTAGGAGTGCTGGCGGCGCCGTACCAGGTGGTCCCGGAGAAGGTGTGAAGCTCAGTGCCCCGGCCGGTGCCGGGGTCGATCTCGATGAGCTTTCCGCCGCCGGTCAGCCCGAACATCCGGCCCCAGGCAGACGTCAGCCCGTAGACCGAAGTGTGGCCGATCGGACCGATATTGGTGGCCACGGCCTGGTCGTCGATGAGCACGAGTTGATCGCCGCCGGTGCCGTGATTCGAGCTCATATAAAGCGAGTCGTCTTTGTTGATCACGCAGTCGCCGCTCGATGTGAACGGCGAGCCCATCGAGCCCACTTGGGAGGCCGCCGCACTCTGCAGGTCGAGGGTGTAGACGTTGCTCCCCGCAGTGACGTAGGCGGTGCCTTGGGTGTCGATGGCCAGTCCGTTGGGGGTGGAGCTCACGCCGTGGTTGCCGATCATCGTCCATGTCCCATTCACATCGTCGAACTCGTAGAGGTCGTTGAAGGTGATGCCGTAAAGGGTGCCGTCGGGATGGGAGTCGATATCGACCAGGGAGGGGGTGTCGGCAACCTCTGTGGCGGTCTTCGCGAAGGGATCGACCCGATAAAGCTTATTTGGCGAGTTGGAGTTGGCGTAAAACGAGCACTCCAGGCCCTGGTTGAGCTGGCCGTCGCAGTCGTTATCCTTGTCGCTGCAGACCTCCGGGGCGCCGGGGAAGACCGTCGCGTCGGTGTCGTCGCAGTCTTGGCCGCCGCAGGCTTCGTCGGCGAAGCCGTCGCCGTCGCGATCCGGGCAATCCGGACGCGTATCCGGCTCGGCGTCCGGCCCTCCATCGGGCCCGGCGTCGGGCTGCGGATCGGCGTCCGGCGAGCCGTCCGGGCTCCCATTCTGCCCACCCGAATTCCGATCCGATGAATCTGCGGCGTCACTTCCCGCGTCTAAGCCTTGGTCGGGCTCGGGTTCACACTCGCCGGTGAGCTCGTTACGGATCTCGCCGGCCGGGCACGAGTCGCCGTCGCTTCCGGATGAGTTGTCCGAGCCGCAGGCGGTCACAAGCAAGACGGCGCCAAGGAACATTATGACTGCGTGAAGCTGTTGTTTGGACCACATACCTGGTTCCTTGCGACCTAGACCGTTGCGAGTTAGCCCTGATTTCCCACGAGCACCTCTACCGGAGGCTCGCAGAATGCGCGATTCTCGTGCCGAGACCTGCTCGACGATGCACGCATCGCCTGCGCGGCTCGGCCCTTCGCCTCCCACATTCTGCTTCACCCCGGGGCGGGTGTCGTGAGAAATGCAGGTTAATGGCTTCGAGAGTTCAGTTTTACCACGTTGGAGTATTGCGATGAAAGCGCTCAAGCTCGACTTCTTGGACAAGTATAAGGACGCCGCGTTGTTGGTGATGCGGGTGGGGCTGGGGGCCTCGTTCATCGCCCACGGGTGGCCGAAGATGGTCGGCGGGCCCGATAAATGGGCCGGCCTCGGTGAGCGCATGGTGGCGGTCAGCGGCCTGGATATCTTCCCGGCCTTCTGGGGGTTTATGGCCGCCTTTGCCGAATTAGGTGGCGGCATCATGCTCATCTTGGGGCTATTGGTGCGCCCGGCGGCGTTCTTACTCTTCTGCACGATGGCCGTGGCGGCGATGTGGCATTTCCAGGCCGGCGACGGCTTTATGGGCTATTCGCACGCCATGGAGTTGGGCCTGGTCTTCTTCGGGCTCTTTTTCATCGGTGGCGGCAAGTATAGCCTAGACGCGCATTTGAAATGAATCTCTGCACTCAAAGCAGCCCCTCGCGCTCGAGCCATTCATGGGTGCGGCGCATGCCTTCCTCGAAGGAGATCTTGGGCGCGAATCCGAGCACCTCGCGGGCCTTCCAGTTCGAGTAGGGATGCGGGCGGTTCAAGAATTTGAGGGCGTCGGGGGTCGCTGGGGGCTCCTTGCCGGCCGCGTGAAAGCCGACGGCGATCGCCTTGAACGCCGGCCCGAGCAGCCAGGCGGGCAGCGTCCGGATATGCTCCTGGCCCACCCACTTGGCGTGGTGCGAGAAGAAGTCGATGCAGCGCATGCTGCGCCCATCGGTGATGTTGAAGGCCTCGCCGGTGGCGTCCAATTCGAGGATCAGGAATACCGCGTCGAGCAGGTTGTCGACGTAGGTCGGGTCGAGGCTGCCGCTGCCGCCGTCGGGCAGCATAAAGAGCCCCTTCTTCATCATTTCGATCGGGCGGACTACCCAGGGTTTGGAGCCCGGCCCGTAGACATCTCCCGGGCGAATGACGGTGACCTCCAAATTGTCCTGCCCATGGAAGGCCATCGCGGCCTCCTCGCTCTCCCACTTCGTCGTGCAATACGGATTGTTCTCGCCGCATTTGGCCCCCTCCTCGGTGACCTCAGCGGGGTAGTTGAATCCGTAGACCATCACCGACGAAAGGTGCACCATGCGCTCGACGCCGGCCTCGGCGGCCGTCTTCGCCACGGTGCGCGTGCCTTCGACGTTGACGCGGCGAAACTCGTCCATCGAGCCGCTCTCCTTCATCATGGCCGCGGTGTGAAAGACCACGTCGGCACCCTGACATAGCTGGGCGACCGCCTCGGCGTCGTTGACGCCTCCGACGACCACGTCGGCGCCGCGGTGGCCGGCCTCACGGGCCGCCTCGGGGCTGATGTCGAGCCCCCGAACCCCCATGCCACGCTCGATAGCCCGCTCGAGCATGCGCCCGCCGATAAAGCCTCCCACGCCGGTGATCGCTATCGTCTTGCCTTCAAGGTTCATGTGCATCCCGCTGTGCTGTGTAGTTCAGTGTTGGGAAAGCTATCTGAATCTGACGGCTCTGCAAGGGGACCTCGGTGTCCCAATGACTTGAAGCATGGCTCGACAAGCGCACATTGACATCGTTGGTCGTTTCCTGTTGATGGTTTGGTAATGAAAGAACGCCTCAAAGACGCTTGGGGTCTCATCAGTGCGACTTACGTCGAGTATACGAGCGACAACGCGGCGCGCTTGGCCGCGGCGATCGCGTTTTACGCGGTCTTCTCGATCGCGCCGTTGCTGATCATCATCACGGCGATCGCCGGCTTTTTTGTGGGCGAGAAGGTCGCCATGGCCGAGGCCTCGGGGTATCTGCAGCAATTTGCCGGCCCGGAGATGCGCGAGTTCGTCCTCGAGCTCGTCGACCGCTGGCAGGACCCGGCTTCCGGGGTCGTGGCGACGGCCGTGGGTCTGGGAACGTTGTTTTGGGGCTCGTATAAGCTGTTTATGGCGCTCCAGGACACGCTCAACATGATCTGGGGGGTGCGGCCGCGCAGTGACCTCAACTTCCTCGCGAAGGTCCGCATGCGCCTTTTGCCGTTTGCGATGGTCTTGCTCATCGGCCTCTTGCTGCTCGCCTCGATGCTCGCTGAGGCGGTGCTCAGAGCGTTTACGCAGCTCTTCGGCGAACTCTTTCCGGTGCCGAGCATATTGGTGACCGGGGCGAATTTCCTCATCTCCTTCGGCCTGCTCACCGTCTTATTTGCGGCTGTCTTCAAAATCTTGCCCGACGCGCGGATTCAATGGCGCGACGTGTGGGTGGGCGCGGCGCTGACCGCGTTTTTATTCTCGCTGGGGAAATCGTTCATCGGTCTGTACCTGGGTCATACGAGCACCACGTCGGTGTTCGGCGCGGCCGGCTCGCTGGTGGCGCTTTTGTTCTGGGTCTATTTCTCCGCGCAAATTTTCTTTTTGGGCGCCGAATTCACGCAGGTCTACGCCCGGAAAATCGGCGAGAAGATCGAACCCGACGAGGGCGCCGTCAAGATCGGGCGGCGCCGTCCGCCCGAGTCCGCCACTCGAAGCTAATTAGCCCGCCAGCCGCTCTTCGAGCTCGTCTTTGAGGATCTTGCCGGTGGGGTTGCGGGGGATCTCGTCGGCGCTTTCCCACTGCCTGGGTACCTTGAAGCCGGCGAGTTGGTCGCGGGCGTGCTGCTCGAGCGCTTGTGGGTCGAACTCGGCGCCTTCTTCGGGGACGATGACGGCGACGAGCTTCTCGCCCCACTCCTCGTCGGGGATGCCGATGACCGCGGCGTCGGCGACGTCTTCGTGGAGCACGAGGACGTTTTCGATCTCGACCGGATAGACGTTGACGCCGCCGGTGATGACCATATCCCGGGCGCGGCCGGCCAGATAGAGATAGTCGTCGGCGTCGAGATAGCCGAGGTCATCGACGGTGACCCAATCGCCCCGGCGGATGTCCTGGCTGGCCTGGCGGTTCTTGAGGTAGCCGGTCATCGCGTGCTGGTTCTTGACCCAGATTTTGCCGACCTCGCCGCGGGGCACCTCACGGCCGTCGTCGCCGAGGATGCGCAGCTTCTGGCCGGCCAGTGGCCTTCCGACGCTGCCGGGGCGATCGAGCATCTCCTCGCCGCTGATCAGCGTCACCCAGCCGATCTCGGTCGCCCCATAAAAGTCGAAGACGTTCTCGGAGCCGAAACGCTCGATCGCCCGCTCGCGAAGCGCACGAGGGAAGGGCGCGGCCCCGCAAACGAGGCCGCGCAACCTCGGGGTCGGGCAGCGCCGATGGAGCGCCTCGTCGAGGTCGAGCACCCGGCGAAGCATCGTCGGCACCATGAAAATACTGTTGATCTCGTAGTCGGATAGGTATCGCAGCGTGTCTTCGGCGTCAAAATGCGGCCGCAAGTATAGCGTCGCGGCCAGCGCGGTGTTCAGCAGCGCGAAGGCCTGGCCGCCGCTGTGATAAAGCGGGGCGACCATAAGGTGGCGGTCGTCGGCCTGCAGCGGGAGTCGGTCGAGCAATCGGGACAGCTCGAGGAGCCCGTATTGATTGAAGTTTCGGACCGTGCCCTTGGGGGCTCCGGTGGTCCCCGAGGTATACACGATATTCTCGGAGTCGCCGCCTCGGCCAGCCGGCTTCGCAAACTCGGCAGATGCCTGGGCGAGGACTTCGTCGAAGGAGAGTGCGCCCGGTGGGGGCGGCTGGTCGCCCACGACGATGATCGTCAGGTCGAGGTCGTCTCGCGCGGCGTCCAGTTGGGTCGCCGCCTCCAAAGCGGTCGGCGAGACGATCAGGACGCGCGCGCCGCTGTGGTCGACCTGGTAGCCGAGCTCGTCGGCGGTCATTCGATAGCTGGCGTGTACCCCGGAGGCGCCGATGCGAAAGAGTCCGAACCAACAGGTCAGGTACTCGGTGCGGTTCTCCATCATCAAAATCGCCGGGGCGCCGCGTCCGACCCCGAAGCGTCCGGAGAGCGCGTTTCCGACGCGATTGATCTCGGCGTCGGCCTGCGCATAGGTCAGTTGCCGGGCGTCGTCGACCATCGCCAGTCGCTCGGGGTGGCGCGCGGCGTGTAGCGTGTGGGCGTTGCGCACGTTGATGCCGTGGCGCAGGACCTCGGCGAGCACCTTGCGCGTCTTCGTCGAGACGAATTTGCGCACGAGTCCGCTCTCTTTGCCTACACGCAGCAAGCGTTTTCCGGTGCGCAGCCAGCTATCGTCTCCCGCCTTTGTGCGACTGGTGTCCATGGTCGATTCCCCTTGAGTCTCCAGTAGTCGTCGTCGAGATCATGCGTGTGCGAGCGCCCTCGCTGCGAAGTATGGCACGTCCGGGCCGGTCTTGTCGCGTCCATGACGAGGCTGGTTTGCCGTTGGCATCTTGGAACGAATGAAGTTAAGGTCCACCGCGTTCCTCTTCAGCGAACTATTGTCGAGGGCTACCTCTGAAGATAGCGGGAGGGGGCCGGCCCGGTGAAGTCAGACGAGTCTGGTGATGTCTCATACTGCGACCACAGACAGGGTTGACGAAATCGAGATCCCCGGGGTCGAGCTCCTCGAAGAGCTCGGCCGCGGCGCGCATAGTATCGTCTACCGCGCCCGGCTCGACGAGCAGGATTGTGCGGTCAAGATTCATCGAGACGCCCCCGAGGCCGTCGGGCCGCGCCACACGCTGCGCTATCGGCGTGAGGCGGCGATTCTGGCCCGATTCACCCACCCGGGATTGGCCCGTATCATCGAGGCCGGTGAGACCGGCGAGGAGGGGCGTGCTTATCTCATCATGGAGTATGTCGAGGGGGCGACGCTGGCCGAGTTGCTGCGCGACGAGGGCGCACTCGACCAGGCGCGCGTGGTCGAGTGCGCCAAGATCATCGCCTCGGCGCTGGCCGAAGTCCACTCTCATGGACTGGTCCACCGCGATATCAAGCCGAATAATATTCTGGTGCGCGCCGCCGACGGGATGGCCAAGCTCATCGACTTCGGCTTCGCGGCGCGTGCCAAACGCCACGAATCCGACGGCAGCGTCGTCGGCACGTTGCGCTACAGCGCGCCCGAGCAGACCGGCATGTTGCAGCGTCCGGTCGACGCTCGCTCCGATCTCTATTCACTGGGGGTGGTGCTGTATGAATGCGCCACCGGCAAGCCACCGTTCGATGCCGACGAGCCGGCCGAACTCGTCCGCCAACATGCCGTCGACGAGCCGGTGGCAATCCGCCAGCTCAACGCCGCGATCACGCCGGCACTCGCCGGGGTGATCGAGAAGCTGATCGCCAAAGATCCCGATGATCGTTATCCCTCGAGTCGAGCGCTCCAGGCCGACCTGGAGAGCCTCGACAGCCTCGACGAAGCCTTCGCCGAGGGCAAGCCGATGCGGCTGGGCCAGCGCGGCGCGATGACCGGCGCGCGGCAGTCCTCGCCGCTCATCGGGCGCCACCGCGAGTATAGTCGGCTGGAGTCGGCCTGGCTGGCGGCGCGCTCGGGGCGCGGCAGCATCTGCTGGCTGACCAGCGTGGCGGGCGGCGGCAGTACGCGTCTGATCGAGGAGCTCGAGCATCGGGGCGTCCAAGACCGCGCTTTGGTGCTGTCAGTGGATTGCGCTCAGACCGCCGATACCCCGTACGCGACCATCCGAAGCGCCGGCGAGAACTTCGTGCGCCTCGTGCGAGGTATGGAGGCTGAACGGGCTGTCGAGTGCCAGGCGCATATCGAGCAGGCCAGCCGGGAGCATATGCCCGTGCTCGCCAAGTTGACCTCGAACGTGGCAGAGTTACCGGATGCCGCGGGTCGTTTCGTCGCCCAGGACGTCGGCTCTCCGACGCGCTTTGCCGAGTCGATCGCAGCATTTTTCTCGAACCTGGCCACCGCCCAGTGGCCGGTGATGTTCGTGCTCGACGAGATCCAGCATATCGACGAGGCCAGCGCACAGGCGCTTCGCCGCCTGGCCGAGCAGGTCGACAATCGCCACATCTTGGTCGTCTGCGCCGCCGAAGAGGCCCCCGACGTCGACAGTCGTCCGGAGGCGATCTTCCATACGGTCGAGCACTTGCCGCTGAGCCACCTGAGGCTGGCGCCGCTCGACGAGTCGGCGGTGGCCGAGATGATCGTCAACGAACTCGGTAAGGAGGGGCTCGAGCCGAGCGTGGTCCGACAGATCGCCGCGCGCACCCATGGGGTTCCGCTGGCCATCCGCGAATATATCTTTGCGATGCTCGAGGCCGGGCTGTTGCGCCCGGTGCGAGACGGCTGGAGGATCGACACCAGCGGGCTGGCCTCACTCGATCTTCCCGAGGACCTCACCGATCTGATGCTTCGGCGCCTCGACGACCTCGACGACAGCGCGCGCGAGATCCTAGGTGCGGCCGCGGTCGAGGGCCAACGGTTTTGTCTGGCACTGCTCTACGAGTACGGCGGGGCCGGGCGCAGCTCAGCCGGCGACGAAGCGACCGGCGATGAAGCGACCAGCGATGAAGCAATCAGCGATGCAATAAGTCAGGCGGTGCATCTGAGGCTCGTCGAACTCACCGCCGGCGACACCTACGCCTTCGTCCACCAACGCATCCGTCAGGCGTTGATCGACGGGCTCGACGATGAACAAAAGCGCCTCATTCACCAGCGCATCGCCGACGTGCTCGACGCCTCCGACGATCACGGCCAAGAGCACCTCTTCGCCCTGGCCAGGCACTACACCCACGGGCAGGTCGAGTCGCATCGAGACAGAGTCTATGCGACCAACCTGCAGGCGGGGCTGGTCGCGCTGCGGCGAAATGCCTTCGAGGAGGCCTACGGCTTCTTGACCACCGCCACTCGCTGGGCGCCCCCAGAGGCGGCAGAAGACGGCCGGCTCGCGCGAGCGACCGGTGAGGCCTGCGCGGCGACGGGTCGCGTCGCCGAGGCGCTGGCCCAGTTCGAGGCGGCCACGGCCGTCGCCCAGGGGTCCCTGGAACGAGCGAGATTGCGCGCTCGCCTGGCCAGGGTGTGGATGGCCTCCCTCGAGATGGACGAAGCGTGGCAACAGCTCCAGCAGGCGCTCGAAGAGCTCGACGGCTCGCCGCCGCGCCCCGGCACGGCGAGTGGGTCGAGTCCAATAAGCGGGTTGAGCTCGATCTTGGCGTGGCTGTGGGCGTGGTTGGTCGCCCGGACTCCCACGCGCGCATCCAACGCCACCGAGGGCGCGGCGGCGCCGAGGCTCAGACTGCGCGCGCATCTGTACGAGCTCGGCGCCATCACCGCCTTCTTTCGGCTCGACAACGACCTGATGGGAGCGCTGATCATCCGCGCGCTGCACATCGCCAGGCGCCTGCCCGATTGCGCCGAGAAGGCCCGCGTCTACGCGACCTACGCGGCGGTGCTCTCCATCCTCGGCCGAGAGCGCGGGGCGCGTGCCTACGCCAGATCGGCCCGAGAGATGGCCGAGGCCCTCGACGATCGCGCCGTGTTGGCTCGCGCGCGCTGGTTCGAGGCGACAACCCACGAGTTTTTAGGGGAGGCTGCGCGCGCAGAGACTCTCTTGCGCAGGACGCTCGAGGACTCCGGTTTGTGGCTCGAGCTGTGGGAGCACGTCATCGTATGCGGCGAACTCGGTGGCCTGCTGCTCGATCGAGGCTATGTCAGCGGGGCGGCCCGCTGGGGCCAGCGCATCCTTGATCGCACCCGGCTATGCCCCAATCGCGGTGATTTTATCCACATGGAACGCGTCTATGGGCTGTATCTGATGGCCTGCAAAGAGGCCTGGGCCGGAAAGGGTATGCAGGCGCGAGCCTACGTGGAGCGGGCCAAGCAGCTGCTCGAGGGACGCACCGAGATCGGTCTCGGTGAGGCGAGCGCGGTCGGCTACGAACTCGCCGTGCACTACGAGCTCGGCAACCGCGGCGAGGCGGTCGAAGAGCTGCTCGATCGCTGGGCACAATTCGAGTTGAGCCCGGCGCATCTGCCCCACCAGGTGCGCCGCTTTTATGTCTACCAGGCCTACGTGCGCCTCGATCAGTGGCGCTGGGCGCGCGACTTCGAAAAGAACGCAGCGCGCCGGCGGTTCATCGAGGCGCTCGACGAGCTCGAGATCGCCGCAGATACGCCCAAGTATTTGACGCATTATTTCGTCATCTGCGCCGATCGCGCGGCGCTCGAGGGCGATCGGCAGAGAGTCGGCGCGCTGTTGAACCGCGCCGACGAATTCGCCGACGCCGCCGACAGCCCCTGGGGTCGATTCGAGGTGGAGCTCCGTCGAGCGCACATGCTCGAGGAAGAGGGCGCACGTCAGGCGGCCAGCCGCCGCGCGCGCTGGGCTCATGGTATCGCTCAGGAGCACGGGTGGGAGCACCGAGCGCACAATGTGCGCACACAATTCGATGTCTACGTCGACAACTCGGTCTCGGCGACGAGTTCACGCCCGCCGGGTCGCTCGGCGGCGGGTCGGTCCGCGTCGGGCTCGGCCGGCTCGACGGACGCGCAGTCGCTCAAACTCGAGCGCTACCTCGACGCGCTGCTCGAGGTCGCCATCGTCTCGGGCACCGTCTTCGATTCGCAGCAACAGGCGCGGGTGGCACTCGACGAGATCGTGCGGATTTTCGGCGCCGAGCGCGCCTTCCTCTTTACCCTCGACGCGGCGGACAAAGAGACCCTCGAGATGGTCGCCGGGCGCGATGTGCGCGGCCGAGATCTCCATGACTGCGGTGACTACAGCCGGAGCGTGGTCGAGCGCGTGGCTCGGGAGAGAAAACCGGTGGTCAGCACCGGATCTGACGAGGGTAAAGTTTTGGCCAGCTCCAGCGCCGTGCATCACAACCTGCGCAGCATCATGGCCGGCCCGGTCCAGATTCAGGACCGCTTCCTGGGGGTCGTCTACGTCGACAGCCGCCTGGCGCGCGGGGTCTTTGCCCGAGACGACGCCGAGATCTTGATGGCCATCTCCAGCCACATCGGTATCGCCCAGGAGACCGCTCGCGCGGCGCGCCTGGAGGTCGACGTCGAGTCCGAGCGAAAAAAGCGCGAGTTGGCCGAGGTCATCCGCAAGACATCGACGGCGATGAGCGCGACCTTCGATCAGAGCGAGGTCCTCGAACGCCTTCTCGAAGGCGTCACCAAGGTCATCGACGCCGACCGTGCGGTCGCCTTTTTGCTCGGCGGTGAGGGAATGGCGTCATTTGTCGAGAAGACCAACGAGGGTTCCACGGCCGGTCAGGCCTCCGAGTGGGTGCTCGGTGACCCACGCATCGAGCGTGTGCTCGACTCTGCAAGGCCCCAAATCTCGGGCGTCGCCGACGGCCTGGGCGGGGAGATGAGCGAATCCGACGCCGACCAATCTTGGCTGACGGTGCCGCTGGTGGCGCGCGGCGAGCTCGCCGGCATGGTGCTCCTCGAGCGCGACGAGCCCGACGCCTACGGCCGCGATCACGTCCAGCTTACGCTGGCACTGGCCGGCCAGGCGGGCATCGCCGTCGAAAATGCGCGGCTCTTCGCCGAGGTCCAGCGCCTGGCCGTCGTCGACGAATTGACCCAATTGCCCAATCGTCGCCGGCTCTTCGAGGTCGCCGAGAAGGAGTTCCAACGCGCTCGTCGCTACGATGATACGCTCTCGGTGATCATGCTCGACATCGACCACT
>CAYLTX010000016.1:19696-65887 GCA_964386725.1 uncultured Bradymonadales bacterium
CTTCAAAACGGTCAACGACACCTACGGCCACGCCATCGGCGATGCCATTCTACGCGTGGTAGCCGACCGCTGCGCGGAGACGCTGCGCCAGACCGACACGATCGGTCGTTATGGCGGCGAGGAATTCGTCGTCGTCATGCCTCAGACCCCCCTGGACAAAGCCTCGGGGTACGTCGCCGAGCGCCTTCGCGAGGCAGTCGCCGGCACACCCGTCGACACCGACGCCGGGTCGATCGAGATCACCATCAGTCTGGGCGTCGCTGAGATGGCATCTTTCGACCAGAACCTCGACGACCTGCTCAACCGGGCTGACGAGGCGCTTTATGATGCGAAGGATGCCGGGAGGAATCGGGTGGAGCGGGCTGGAGATTCCTCGGGAGTCTCCGTCACCACGTGATAGCAACAGATTAGCGCCTCCCCCAACATTGCCCTCCCCAACCTCGTCAGCACATTCAACACTGAGCGAGTCTGTCAGCCGGCCGGACACACCAGGGGAGGGCGCCATGAAATTCAATCCTATATTATGTAGTGCAATCATTGCGTCATCACTAGCCTGGGGCACGTTTGCCCATGCTCAGGGCGCTACCGGTGGAGACGACCTTCAGACGGCACCCGGCGGGCAGCCGACAGCCGTCAGTCCGGGCGAGGATACGGCTGAGGAGCCTGCCGATGAGGACGCCCAGCAGCCGACCTCGGGTGAGCTTGACGCCCATGGTTTCGACGGCATCCGTCCCGATCGCTCACCAGTCAACCCCAACGAATTCGAAAAGATCCGTCCGCAACAATCACCCGTAAACCCCAATGAATTCCGCAAGATCCGTCCGCAACAATCACCCGTAAACCCCAACGAATTCCGCAAGATCCGTCCGCAGCAATCACCGGTGAATCCGAACGAATTCGATAAGATCCGCCCCGACGCGACCGGCTTCGATGCCGATATTCAGGTGCGAAGTCTCGACGAACTGCGGGGTAATCCGAATGAGTTTCGGGCGATCGACCCCGACCAGGGTGTCGTCATCGACCCGGACGAGGCCCCGGCGATCGATCCAGACGAGGGCTTTGACGATCTCGGGGAACTCGCGCCGATCCGCGAGGCGGGCGCGGTCCAGCGCGCGAGCCAATTCCAATCGGCGTTTTCCAGGGTCCAAGAGCACGCCGCCGAGCTCGAGCCGGGCAGCCAGGCGCTGCCGCTTCGCCGGGACGTCGAGGAGTTGACCCGCGGGGCCGACGAGCTTCGCGTCCGATTCACCAGGGTGGGCCGCGACTTCGACGAGCTCGGCTACACTGCCCGCGCCAGGCGCGCCGAGCAGGTCGCATTGCTCTTCCAGGAGTTGCAGGCGCGCCTGGCGCTATTCGGCCTCGAGCTCGTACAGCGCGACGACGTCACCACGATCCCGGCCGACCTCGAATTCAACTTCGAACTCCTCGAAGAGACGCTGCTCGGCTTCCCGAGTTTTGATTGAGGGCATTCGCAAGAACCAAAAAAGGCGCGCCCTCCTCGGGCACGCCTTCATCAGGTCGAATCCATCAGCCAGGGACGGCCAGTTCAGCCGGAGCTGCGTTCGTGGTCGTCATCGGCCACCAGGTGTAGCGAGCGCGCGGCTGCCTTCTCGGTGGCGCTGATGCGCGCCTGGCGTGCATCGGTGTCCATCATATTGAGGACCTCGCGCAGGTCGCCCACCTGTCCGGCCGCCAGGCGCATGCGTTTGTGGGTCATCCAGCCCAAGTCGCCGCCGTGGCGCTGAAAGCGAAGCTCCAAGGTCGGCACCGACCCCGGTTCAGCTATCTGAACCAGCTCGATACGGCCGTCGTCTTCGTCCGCTGCCAGTACTCCGAGAAACTTTTCAATCGACATGGGCACTCCAGGGCTGCTGTGAGCATTCGACAGGGTATTGATAACGGATTTCAATTCGGTGTCAACAGTGAATTTGAAAACCGTTATCAATTAAGGGCCGGCGCGTCTCGATTGGGTAACGTCTGGTCGGGCGCGGGTCTTCCGCAGCTCCGAAAATATCGCGAGGAGGGCCTCGGCTCCCCCCGCCTGAAGCCATGTGGGCGCCGGATGTTATTTTCAAACTTATCTGAGGGCTTAATTTTAGATTTATCTGCTCGAGCCTCGTAGGGGAGTGAGTCGCCGATGACACTGAAACCATCGATCGGGCGGCCTGGTGCCGCCTCGGTACGTTCGCTCGTCGTCTTCGGTCTGGTCGCCGCGTTGGTCATGATAGCCAGCGGCTGCAGCCTGCAGCGCCTCACCGTCAATCAGACCGCCGACGTGCTCTGGGACGGTCGCACGGCCATGGAGTCCGAGCCCGACCCGCAATTTGCCCGCGAGGCGCTGCCCGGCAGTCTCAAGACGCTCGAGGCGTTTCTAGAGAGCTCTCCAGAAAACGAGCGCCTGCTGCACCTGCTCGCTCAGGGCTACTTTGCGTACGCCTTTGCCTTTCTCGAAGGTGATCTCATGCGCGCCGAACTCAGCGGCGCCACGACCGGCGAACTCGAGGAAATCGAGGCCCGTGCGGTCATTCACTATCGGAAATCACACCGCTACGGCCTGCGACTGTTGGGCGACGAGGAGTTTGCCGACGCGATGGGCGAGTTGGACAACGAGCGCGTCGAAGACCTGCTCGACGATATGGGTGAAGACGACGTCCCCGGGCTGTTTTGGAGCGCCTACGGGCTGGGCTCGGCGGCCAACCTGTCCCAGGACGAGCCCGATATGATCGCCGCGCTGCCCATCGTCGAGGCGATGATGCGGCGAGTGCTCGAGCTCGACGAGACCTTCTACTACTCGGGGGCCCATCTGTTCTTTGGTGTTTATTTTGGAAGTCGTCCGCCGATGCTCGGTGGAGACCCGCAGCGAGCCAAGGAGCATTTCGAGCGCGCTATGGAACAGCACGGCGACGAGAATCTGCTCATCCCGGCGCTCTTTGCCCGGTTTTACGCCACCTCGGCCGGTGTGCAGGACCGGGAGTTATTCGAGCAGCTCTTGAATTCGGTGCTCGAGGCCGACGTGGAGCGATATCCCGAGCTGCGCTTGAATAACGAGATCGCGCGCCGCCGCGCCCAGTTCTGGCTCGAACGGGCCGACGATCTCTTTTACTGAGCGTACAGTTGGCTGCCCGGAGGTGGCTGCAGGGGCGCTGACTTCGACAAGGAGTGACGATGAAATCGATCATACGAAGCAGTTTCGGGCGTGTCGCGCTCTTCTCACTCGTGGCGATGATGGCGCTGGTATTGGCCGGCGGCCAGGCATTTGCCGAGCCCGAGCACAATCTCAAGATCGCCACGCTCGCCCCCAAGGGCTCGAGCTGGATGAAGGCGTTCGAACGAATCGAGCGCGACATCGAAAAGGATACCGACGGCGAGGTCAGCCTTCAGGTTTTTCCGGGCGGGGTGATGGGCGATGAGTCAGCGATGGTACGCAAGATGCGCACCGGCCAGCTCGACGGTGCGGCGGTCACCAGCGTCGGGCTCGGTGAGATCGACCCGAAGCTGTTGGTCCTCCAGCTGCCGCTGACCTTTCGCAACCACAAAGAGCTCGATTACGTGCGCGACCAAATGTCGGATACCTTCGAGGGCATGCTCACCGACAAGGGCTTCGAGCTGATGACCTGGGGCGACATCGGTTTCAATTATCTCTTCTCGCAGATACCCGTCGAGACGCCCGCCGATATCAAGAAGACCAAGCCCTGGGTGTGGGACGCCGATCCGGTCACCAAAATGGTCATGAAGGTCGCCAACGTCAACGCGGTGCCGTTGGGCGTGCCCGATGTCTTGCCGAGCCTTCAGACAGGCGTGATCGACGCCTTCCCCAACTCGCCATACGGCGCCGTCGCGCTGCAGTGGTACACCCAGGCCAAGCACGTCACCAACCTGCGCCTCGCGGTGGTCATCGGCGGGGTCGTGATCAGCCAGGACTCCCTCGAGAAGCTCTCCGAGGACCAACGTAGCGCGGTCAAAGCGGCCTTCGCCAAGCACGGCAAGGACTTGCTCTCCCAGATCCGTGAGGACAACGAGAAGGCCATCCAGACCATCGAGAAGGCGGGCGTGAAGAGCGTCGAGCCCAAAGATATGGAGGCCTGGATGAAGATCGCCGCAGACACACGCGAGGAGCTCACCGGTACGCTCTTTCCCGAGGCGCTCGTCGACGAGATGATCAATCACCTCGAAGCGACCCGCTGAGGCCGCGCCACCCATGCTCAAGGCGTTATTCAAGTTCGAGGAGGTGCTGCTGCGTGTCGAGACGTGGCTGCTGGTGAGCTGCGTGTTGTTGATGCTCGTCCTCGCCGGCTACACCGTCTTTTATCGCAACGTGCTCATCCCCTGGCAGAACCACCTGTCCACCAGCGGCCCGCCCGTGAGCCAGGCGACAGACGAGCCCGTTGACGGGCCGGCAGAGGACGACGACAGCGACGACGAGTTTGGAGGAGGCTTCGGCGGCGGGTTCGGCGAAGACGACGAGTCCGACGAAGATGACGAGGTCGACGGCTTTGGAGGAGGCTTCGGCGGCGGGTTCGGCGACGAGGAAGAGGGCGATGATGACGATGACAGCGGAGGCTTCGGCGGTGGGTTTGGCCCGGGCGACGATCCGGCTGAGGCCGAGGGTGTGGCGTCGCGGGCGGTGTCTGAGCCACAGCCGAGCGGTGAGCCGGATAGCGAAACCGAGGGAGGGCCGCCGCCCGAAGGTTCACCGGCCGCCTGGCTGGTCGACTTGATCGACGCCATCAAGGCCCACTGGACCGACGCGTTGCTGCGCCAACTGGTCATCATCTGTGGGTTTTTGGGGGCGATGCTCGCCGCACGCCAGCGCAGCCATATCACCATCGACGCGGTCGGCACGCTGCTCGAGGGGCGCCCGCGCCATATTGTCGACACGTTGACCTCGGTGGTCGCCGGTGTCGTGTGCGTCTTTTTGGCTCTCTCCGGCCTGCGCCTGGTCGAGTTGGGCCTCGAGTTCCCTCGCCAGCTATTGCCTTTTGCAAAGGAGTGGCAGATCCAGCTTGCGTTTCCGATCGGCTGGAGCCTGCTGGCGTTTCACTTCATCGTGCGCGGCATCGAGTCGGCGCATCTCGCGCGCACCCACCAGCCGCGCACCCACCAGCAAGGCGGCGATTCAGCCGACGAGGAGTCGACATGACCATGCTCCTCATCGGCATCTTGCTCCTGGTGTTGGCGGTGCTGGGCACGCCGCTATTCGCCGTGCTCGGCGCGCTGGCGTTGGTGCTATTCTCCCTGAGCGACACCGGCATCGTGGTGCTCACCGAGGAGCATTATAAGCTCGCCACCAGCCCGTACCTGATCACCATCCCGTTATTTACCCTGGCCGGTTATCTGATGGCTCGAAGCCGCGCGGCCGACCGGCTCATCGAGGTCAGCCGCGCGCTGCTGGGCTGGATGCCCGGCGGCCTGGCGGTGGTGGTCATCGTCACCTGCGCCTTCTTTACCACCTTTACGGGCGCCTCCGGGGTGACCATCGTCGCGCTGGGGGGATTGCTGTTCCCGATGATGGTCTCCGACAAATACCCAGAGCAGTTCAGCCACGGGTTGATCACCTCGAGCGGCTCGATCGGGCTGCTATTTCCGCCCTCGCTGCCGATCATCTTGTACGGCATCGTGGCGATGACCAGCATCGATCAGCTCTTTTTGGCCGGCATTTTGCCGGGAACGCTGATGGTCGGTGTGCTGGGAACCTACGCCTTCTTCGTGGCCCGCCGCTCCGAGGTCGAGCGCACCAAATTCGAGGGTAGGCGTGCGCTGACCAGCTTATGGGCGGCCAAATGGGAGATCATGGTCCCGGTGGTGGTGCTGGTGAGTATCTACGGCGGGTTCGTCACCATCGCCGAGGCCTCGGCGATCGCGGCGATCTACGTGCTCATCATCGAA
The DNA here is from genome assembly GCA_964386725.1 of uncultured Bradymonadales bacterium. Taxonomy (GTDB): domain Bacteria; phylum Myxococcota_A; class Bradymonadia; order Bradymonadales; family Bradymonadaceae; genus CAYLTX01. Next base: position 25,583 of record CAYLTX010000016.1, read on the forward strand.
GTCTTCATCGTCAAAGACATCACGCTGTGGCCCGACGACAGCGACCGCGCCGATTTGGGGTCGGTCATCAAGGAAGCGATGATCATGGTCGGGGCGATCCTGGTCATCTTGGGCGTAGCCATGGGGCTGACCAACTACCTGGTCCAGGAACAGGTGCCGATGAAGATGCTGGCGTTCATCCAGCAATATGTCGACAGCAAGCTCACCTTTTTGCTGGTGCTGACGGTGTTTTTGCTCATCGTCGGCGCCATGATGGACATCTTCAGCGCCATCGCCGTGGTTGTGCCGCTGATCACGCCCATCGCCCTGGAGTACGGAGTGGACCCGGTCCACCTGGGGATCATCTTCTTGGCCAACCTCGAGATCGGCTACATCACGCCGCCGGTCGGACTCAACTTATTCATCTCCTCGCTGGCCTTCGATAAGCCGGTCGTCTACCTGTATAAAACCGCACTTCCTTTCCTCTTCCTATTGTTGGGGACGCTGCTCGTGATCACATTCTGGGAAGACCTATCACTGACGCTTGTCAGAATGTTCGCCGGTGGTTGAGTGCGGCGGCACACGGGGATGTGCTCCGCCGGCATCGGCCGGGCCCGATCGTGAAGGACAGCTCATATGTGCGGACGAGGGGGATCGTATCGTCCCACTTTATCGAGACAATTTGGAGGTGGACCATGCCGGAGCCCAGCGAGACTCATCAGGGCGGCGAATCCGTCAAGACGTTCGACTGCAACACGATGCGTACCTCTCAGTCCGAGCAGGTGCGCGGTTATCTGGAGAGCTTGACCGATATGGAGTTCATTGACGAACTCCAAAGCGCCCTCGAGCACGCCCGCCGGCTAACCAGCAACGACTGGACGATCGTGATCACGGCCGAAAAGCTGACCATCCGAGGCGACCAGGAAGCCGCCGAGCCAAAAGGCCGCCACTCACAAAACGGCAAGTCACAAAGTCGCATCAAGATTCCCAAGCCCAAATCGCTCGAGAATTGATCAGAAGCCGACAGCGTTACTCGGGCTTTCGGCTCATCTCGATGCCGTCGAAGGGCTGGCGATCGCCGCTGAGCAGGTCGATGTCTGTCTGGTCATCGAAGAGATGATAGCGCGCGAATGCCAGCGAATAGGCGTTGATGAGCGAATAGGCGACTTCGGGCTCGATAAACTCATCGCTACACCCGTCGTCTTTGACCGTATCGATGCCACCGAAGAGCAAGCACATATTCGAGAATGTGAAGTGACCACCGCGCTCCAGGTCGATGCGCAGGTGTTGGGGGCCGACCATCGCCTCCCAGATCGGGTCGCCTTCCTCTTCGGGGGGCAGGGTCTGATCCATGGCGCCGGTAAAGAGGAGCGTGGGCGTTTCGATGGCCGCCAGGCCGTCGCGAAACGCCTCGTAACCACCCGGGGCTTGAGGAATCCCGACTTTGATGCGCTCGTCCCAAAAGCCCGTCTCGAATAGCTGGCGCCAATCATCGCGGCCGTCGAAGATCTCACACATCGAAGATGGGTCCTGCTCGCATTCTGCGACGAGCTCGTCGACCGCAAATTCAGCCCCCGTGCTGGCCAGGGTGGTCACCCCGCCGAAGCTATGTCCGCTCAACACGATGTCGTCCTCCGAGACCATTCCGGCGAGCGAGTCGTCGTCGGGCAGCGATAACATCGTGTCCAGCACGGCGCTGATATCCTGGGAGCGAAACACCGCCGAGGTCAGGTCGATGGCGCCGGCGGTGTCCATAAAGGTATTGCCGGTATGATCGGGGGCGGCCACCACCCAGCCGTGGCTGGCGAAGAACTCGGTCATAAAGAAACTCTGCTCGGCCAAGCTGCTGTTGCCGTGCGAGAAGACCAGAAGCGGCGCCGGCTCATCGAGGGCCGGGGAGGCCTCCCAGAACACCTCGCGGCGCGTATAAAAATCGTAATATTTGGACACGTCGCCCGACGGGTCGAAGGTCGGATACCACAGCGCCAGGCGAAGCGTGCGCGGCTCGTCGGTGCCGTCTGCGTCGTAGGTGATCTCACGAATTTGGAAGCCGACGTTGTACGGGCCGGGCTCTTCGACCGGCCAGGGACGCTCGGGCAGGCTGGGGGCGGCGTCGGCGTCAGCGCCGTCGGCCGCGTCGACCGGAGCGGCGCCGTCGGAACCTCCTGCGTCGAAGGTGTCGGCGGCGTCATCGGTGATGCCCGAATCCACCCGGGCGTCGTCGGTGACATCGGAGCCGCAACCTGCGCCAACAAGTGTGGTGACAAAAAATAAAATCAGTATTCGACGGATCATCGCCCAGCCTCATGCACGCAATAAATCGAAGTAACTGATTTAAACCTACCGGCTCCGGCCCCGATCCTCAACGCCATCTTTGGGCCTCCGCGGCCGAGCACGGGGGGACCAATTGGCGTGATTAGCTCGGCAGAGGCGAGAGGGCCGTGGCGTCGAAAGGTAGGTTTTCCAGTGAGTTGGAGGGTCCGGGGCGCGACCTAAAGGGGTGCAAAGACTCGCGGGGTGTTAATAATTAAGAATGTGCAGCCAGCGGCCGGGAAGGGCGAACCCACATCGGCCCAGAACTTTACAATATAGTTGTGCCGTCGTCCGGAGTGATGAGAAATTAGAAAGGCGTCTGGCCCCAAAGTCGAAGATGCGGTACCACTGAGAAGCAGTTCAATGACAGAAGTTGCCGCGCGGTTGCGGGGAACGCGGGACGCCTTGCGAGTGGTTTCATCATCGATGACGCCGGGACTATTCGCGAGGGTTAAATGGTTTACTCATTTGTGTCGGTCTGCGAATTGCGCTCAGCTTCTTATCAGCGCACCCGATTGACGATGATGAGTCCAGAGAAGTAGTTTCCTCAGATGAGGTGGTTAAAACGATGACGGCCAGCGACAAACAGTCCACAGGTGGAAGGCCTCCCCGCGAGGAGGGGGCACCTCAGAGCCCGGCTCACGACATCGCCGGCAACGGTGAAGTGCCCGAGGGCGCCTTTTATGTGCCCGTGTCGGTGCTCAACCCTCCCAGTCTGATCCAGAATGTACTGGACCGTTTTGAAGTAGGTACCGTCGGTGAGCTTCTGAAGCTCAGCGACGACGAGCTTCGCGACGCCAGAGGGGTCGGATCCAAAAAGATCGAGGTCATCAGTGACCTGAAGAACCGAGCCCAAAGCCAGCTCGAATTCGACCAGCACGGTTTGAGTGAGGCCAGCGAGACGCAGTTGTTGAGTGATCGCCTGCTGACCCGGGGTGTCGAGATGGATGCGCCCTGGGAGCGCATCCTCCGGGTGCTTCCCACCCGGGCCAGAGGCGCCTTCGAGAGTGTCGGTTACGGCTCGATCGGTGAACTCGTCGACGCCTTCGAGCGCGGCGAGCTCAACCGGCTTCCGAACTTCGGCCCCAAGACCCTCAACCGTGTCGAGGAGATCCTCGAGATGATCGCCACCGAGGGACTCGAAGCCTACCTCTTCGGGGATCGCGGCCGACCCGAGACCATCGACGAGCTGCTCGATCAGGCCCTCGACAGCCTCGAGGACAGCGACCGCGACATCGTCGAGCGTCGGTTTTTCGCCGGCGATACCTTCGGCGAGATTGGCGACGACTATGGGGTGAGCTTCCAGGCCATCCAGGCGCGCTTTGACACCCTGGTCGAGACCCTCGTCCACCGCTTTGGGCCCGAGGCCGAGGAGCTGGTCGAGCCGCTGGTCGACGCCTGCGACCGGGCCGGTGGGCTGTTGCCCGCCGAGCAGGTCCGCCAAGCCAGCGGCTTGGGGGATATGCGCCAGGCGCTCTTTGCGTTGCATATCGCAGGACAGACCGACTTTCGCATCTGGCAGCAGGACTTCCTCACCCCGATGCACCAGAGCGACATCGACACCAAACTTCGCCGGTTGCGCGACCAGATCGTGGAGACCGGCCGCGCCGTGCTTCCCTATGAGCGCGTCGAAACCTTCGCGCGTCGCGCGGGCTTGCACCTCGAGCGCCGTTGGCTCGCCCAGCTCTTCGAGGTGGCATGGAGCGTCGACCTGGGCCGCAGCGGCCCTGTGAGGAACCCGTGGGCTCGCCGCAGCGACCACGTGGCTAACGTCCTCGAGGACGCCGGCCGGCCAATGGCCGCCCAGGACATCCTGGAGCGTCTCGAGGAGGCCGAGGAGTACGACCAGGGCATCGACGAGATCAGCGAGCGAGCGCTCAACGGACTTTTGCATCGCCACGAGGATATCTACACCATCGAGCGCGGCACCTACGTGCACGCCTCGGCGCTGCCGGTGACCCGCCAGACGCTCGATGAAGTCGTCGGCTGGTGCGTCGAACGCCTCGAAGGCGAGACCGGTCAGATCAGCACCAAATACCTGCTCGGCGAGCTCGAAGAGGCCGGCTTGGCCCGTGAGGGCCTGACGCCTTATCTGCTCAAGGATGCGCTGAGCCGCCACCCGGAGGTGCTCACCTTCAAGAATACCTACCTGGTCGCCCACGCCGAGACCTTCGAGGAGAGCGGTAAGACGCTCGCCGACCGCGTCGAAGCGGTGCTCGCCCAGGCCAATAATCCCTTGACCGTCGAAGACGTCATCGATCGCCTGCCCGAAGGTATCGACTACCACCGGATGTCGATCTATACGACGCTTCTGTCGGCGCCGTTCTCGCTCAATATGGGCAATAATCGCTTCGTCCACCTGGATTTCGTGGGCCTCAGCGAGACGCGCCGCCGGCGACTGCTGGACGCGGTCTACGAGACCTTGCCCGCAGACGGCACGCCGAAGTCGTGCACGGACCTACTCGAAGAGCTCAGCGATATGCCCGAGGCGCGCTCTCTGTCGCTTCGCGAGTACGGATCGGGGCTGTTGTGGGGGTTGTTGCGCGAGGACGATCGCATCGTCTGTGGGCCCGGCGAACTCGTCGCCCGCGACACCGGCAGCGAGAGCCAGCATGTGCTGCGCACCGCCATCGGGCAGATCGTCGAGGAGCACGGCGCGGCCTATCCGCGCGAGGTCAGAAGCGAGCTGCGAAGCCAATATGGCTATAGCGGCTCGGATTCGGCGGTGTTCGGCTCGCTGACACGAAGCGCCGAGGAAGGGCGCCTCCTGAGGCTTCCCGACTCGCTATACGTACCGACCGGCGACGACGAGCAGATCCTCGAGCATATGGCCAGCCGCGACCGTGAGGTCACCAAGCTGGCGCGCAGCTCCGAGATCGCAGATACGCCCCAGCGCGTGCTCGACTTGCTCGAGACCTATTACGAGCGTCACGGCCACCGCGACGAGCTCGAACAGGTGCGCAGCGCCAAGTAATTAGCTGACGATTCGGGTTTCATGCCACAGATCACGCTCGGCATCCTCTCGGACACCCACGGCTGGCTCGATCCGGAGCTCGTCGACGTCTTCCGCGACTACGAGGTCGACCGCATCATTCATGCGGGCGACATCGGCAAAGAAGACGTCCTCGAGCAGCTCGATCAGATCGCGCCGCTCAAGGTGGTCAAGGGTAATATCGACGGCGGAGAGCTTCGTTTTTTGCCCGAGGAGGTCGTCTTCGAGGTCGGCCCCAGGCGCATCGCCATGCGCCACATCGCCGGCTCACCGCGCCGGCCGCGCAAGGCCGCCCGCGAGATGATCGCCCGCGAGAGACCCGACGTGTTTATCTGCGGCCACAGCCACATCCCCGTGGTTGGTAAGGTCGGTGATACGCTGTGGATCAACCCGGGCGCCTGCGGGCGCCACGGCTTTCACGACCAGCGCTTCGCGGCGCTACTATACGTCGATGAGGACACCGGCGAGTTCCAGATGGAGCGTGTCCATCTGGGACCGCGCGCGACGATGCCCACCAAGTGACCAGTCGAACTCATTGAGCGGGCTCGACCACGATTTCAGACATCATACCCAACTCGGCGTGCTCCAGAATGTGGCAGTGCGCCATCCACCGGCCCGGATTGTCGAGGTAGGCGATGATCTCGACCTCCTCTTGGCCCGGCACCAGCACCGTGTCTTTGAGGCCGGGCTGGTCGGTCCAATCGCGCCCGTCGTCGACGACCGTGAAGAATTGGCCGTGCAGGTGAAAGGGGTGCTCCGGGCCGGCGTTATTTTTGAGCCGGATGCGCACCGTGTCGCCTTCGGTGAAGGTAAATAGCGGGTCCTGGGCGTCAGCTTCGCCGTTGAGGGTCCACTCGGTGGCTCCGGAGATGGTCTGTCGCACGTCGAATTCGATGACCTTCTCGTCGTCGACCTGTCGCTGGTCGATGGTCTCGATATCGGGCCACTCGATTTGACGCGGGCTCTTATCCGACGAGGAGATCGACGCCTCGGCGAGCTCGAAGGGCTCTTCGACGACGTTGTTATTGTCGTCTCGCACAAGGACGTGCGTAAAGAGCGTTGCGGTGCCTTCGTCCTCATAGGTGACCTCGACGTCGAAGCGCTGGCCGACCGGCAGCGTCAGTCGATCGGTCTCATAGGGCTGCTCGAGGAGCCCGCCGTCGGTGCCGATGACGCGCCAGGAGGCGCCCTCGATGCTCAGGCTCATCGTGCGCGCGTTGGCCGGGTTGACCAGCCGCCACCGCTCGACGTCTCCCTGCTCAGCCTCGAATTCGACCACATCCAAAGAGCCGCTGGTCAACAACGCGTTGCCGGTGCGCCCGTGCATGATCTCGGGGTGACGCTCCAAAAACCCCGGCAATTCGCCGTTTTGGTCGATCAGGATGTCGTCGATGGTCAGGTAGCGCTCGGCGTCGTACTCCGGATCGTTGTCGTCGTGTACGACGAGCAGGCCGTAGAGGCCCTTTTCGATCTGCTCGTTGGTGCGAACGTGCGGGTGGTACCAATAGGAGCCGGCCTCGGGGACCACGAAGTCATATTCGAAGGACTCGCCGGCCTCGACGGGGTCTTGGATGCGCGGCGAGCCGTCCATCTCGTCGCTGATGCGCAGGCCGTGCCAGTGGACGGTGGTGGGCTCGGAGAGTTCGTTTTCGAAATGCACGATGACTCGGTCGCCCACCTTGGCCTGGATGATCGGGCCGGGCAGGTGACCATTATAGGTATACATATCGGCGTCGAGCTCTTCGCTGAGGCTGACGTTGGTCTCCTGAGCCCGAAGGGTCACCTCGACCACGTCGGGGTCCGGGTTTTCGTCCTCGAGGGCCGGCGCGCCCCAGATCTCCGGCAAGACCTGCTCCTCGGAGGTCTCGTCGGTGTGGTCGGTCTCGTCGGTCTCGTCGGTCTCATCAGTCTCGTCGACGTATACAGTGTCTTGCTGTTGCGAGCCCTCCCCGCCGCAGGCAACGAGGAGTGACGATGCAATTAACAGTGCGAAATATTTACGCATATCAGCAGCCTTAGAATCGGTTTAAATAGGACTGCATTCTATGTAGCGGAAGATGTTACTGGCGGTCAACGGAACTCGGCGGTTCCTGTAGGCTCCCATCTTACGACCAATGCACCGAAATGACCGGCTCTTCCCGGATCTCTCGGTGACCTGCGGTTCGTAGCGTGGGTGGCACTCTTTTCCTTCGCCGTTCGGATGGTAACATGGCTGCTTGTTGGGGCCACGAAAAGCAACCACTGCGCGATCTGGCAGGGAGTTCCTCCCTTTGGCGTGCCTTCTGCGCCAAGGGGAGGTGCCTTGCGCGTCGTACAGCGCAAGGCGGAGGGCTCCCCAGCAATCACAGAGCCTCAACCCTCCAACTTTCGTGTCTTCAATTTCGGGGGTGCCGGCGCTCCGCACGCAAGCCGCGGCACGGAGGCCGCGGGGCGAGGACAGAGCCTCGCGCCCCGAGAGGCTAATGCGGCGATGTGAAGGTGCCAACCATCCTAAAACTCCGCGCTTATGCTTTCACGACCAATTGACCGAGATGACCGGCTCTTCCCGCGAATCACGCGCACCCGATGGTGCCTGCGCGCCCTGAGAGCCTTTCCAGCTTCCGTCGGCCAGTGACTCCAGCGACAGCTCTTGGGGACCGCTTCGCGGCTCCCAGGTGTTCTCGAGGTGGAGCACGCCGCGCGGGCAGACCTCTTCGCACAGACCGCAGCCGACGCAGGCCGCGCGGGTGAAGTCCTCGTTACGCTGGGCGTAGGCGCGCACGTCGATGCCCATCTCGCAGTATTTCGAGCACATCCCGCACGAGATGCACATATCGTCTTTGACGGTGATCCGGAACTTGCCCTTCTTCTGGACCAGGCCGAGCACGGCGGCCATCGGGCAGAAGAACCGGCACCACACCCGTGTGCCGCCGATGGGATACAGCCCGACGCCGATGATACCGGACAGCAGCATCACCACCACGAAGCCGTACCAGGACTGCAACTCGCCGGAGGCGGACTTCAGGGCGGGGTGCTGGTCGCCGATGAAAAAGCTGGCGACGACCGCGGCGGTCACCACGAACGAGATCAGCATCGTGATGTGGATGGAGTATTTCTCGAAGTTCCAGGCTCGGCTCGATTTGCTGGACAATTGGCGAAACGGGTCGCCGGCGGTATTGGCCAGCCCGCCGCAGCCGCATACCCACGAGCAATACCAACGCTTGCCGAAGAACACCCCGAGCACCGGCACCAGCACCAGCGAGCCGGCGATGCTCCAGATGATGAATGGCAGCGGCCAGCTGGCGATGGTCGACGGGTAGAAATACTCGATCTTGAGCGGCCAGAGGTAGCTTAGATAGACCTCGGGCTGATTGAAGAATTTGAGGATCAGCGGGATGGCGAACGCAAACGAGGCCTGCACGAAGATCACCACCATCGTGCGCACGATCTGGTAGGCATTGTGGCGGTATTTGCGCATGACGTAGACGCCGCCGACGCTGACCGCGATCGTGTAGATAAGCCCGTAGAGCGTCCATTTATTGCCCAGCCCCAGCGCGGTGCTGACCCCATCGAGGGCGTCAGTCCAGTACAGGAGGACATAAAAGCCAAAGAGCGCCGCTGACAGCATCCAGGCGGTGACGCCCCGGTGGGTGATATCGTGCTTGAGCCAGCCGAGAGTTCCTTTTTGTCGCATCAGCTGACCTCCTTCTCAGTCATCTTCTCGAGCGGCACGCGGCCGAATTCGACGTCGAATTGTGCCCGGTCGAGGTGGCGTCGCACCCACTCGAGGTTGCGTTTTTCCTTGATCCAATCTTCGAGCACCGTGTGGTCGAAGCGCGAGCCGAGCATGTTGAAGCCGATGACCTCATCGTGCTCGTTGGCGACGATGCGCTGGCTGACCGCCTCGTCGGGCATCTTCCGATAGAGGGTCTTGCTGCCGTCGGGGGCGTCGAGGACGTCGCCGACGGTGGTGAATTCGAGCTCGAAAAATTTGGTGCTATTGAAGAAGATCGGCGGGTGATAATCGACCGGCTCGCCGAGCATGCTCAGGGCGGCGAGCTTGCCGTGGCGTTTGGCCGAGTACCAGATGGTCTCGGTGATGCCGGGGCGCTGGCCGTTGTCGATCTCGACGCAGTCGCCGGCCGCCCACACATTGGGCAGGGTGGTCCGAAACGAGCGGTCGACGAGGATGCCGCGGTTGCGGGCCGGCGGGGTGGCCACCCCGTCGAGCCACCCGACGTTGGCGACCACGCCGATGGCGACGCCGAGCATCTGACAGGGTAGCTCGTTGTCCTGATTGGTCAGAACGCTGCTGACGCGGCCGTCGTCGTCGACCAATATCTGGGTCATCTCCTCTTCGAGGCGCAGGTCGACGCCGTGCTCGCTGAGGTGCTCGGCGACGAGTTGGGCCTCTTCCTTGCCCAGCGCCGCCGGCCAGAACCACGGCTCGCGCACCAGGAAGGTCACGTCGACGCCGTGGTGATTGAGGCATTCGACGAGCTCCACGCCGATGAGCCCGCCGCCGACGACTACCGCCTGCTCGGTCGACCACAGCAGGCGCTCACATTGGTCGAGATCGCCCATCGACACAAAATTGACCAACCCGTCTTGGACGTCGTCGAGCCCCGAAAACGGCACCATGCGCGGGCTCGCGCCCACGGCCAGCAGCAACCGGTCGTAGTCGAGCGAGTCGCCATTATCGAGGCCGACGCACTGGCTGGCGGCGTCGAGATCGACGACGCGTGCGCGCACCAACTCGATGCGTTTCTCGTCATAGACCCGGCGCTCGTACGGCTCCAGGTCGCGCCGCTCGAGCTTGTCCATAAAGGCGTACATCAGGGCGGTGCGCGAGAAGAAATAATCCGTCTCGTCGCTGATCACGGTGATATCCGCCTGGCTCGGGCTCAGCCGCTTACGGATGGCCAGCGCCGCTTCGATCCCCGCTACGCCGTTTCCTACGATCACAAATTGCATTGCGCGCTCATGAAGTTGTTGGAAATGAGTCATCTCGGCACGTGCTGTCGTGCTACCTGATCCTTTCACGATTTATACGACGCGCGAGGTCCAAGATGCATTTCAGAATCGCGGGCCGAGTGTCTCAGATGGGGGTTGTGCTCACAAGCAACTCGGCCGAGTCGGGCCTTGAAGGCCGAGTCCCGCCTTGAAAGAAGGGTATATTTAGACCATACTCGGGCTTAACGACGATCTGTCTACATTTGTCGGTCTTTCCGGCTTGTTTTGCTTGAGCAAACGGTAGGCCTCTGCATAACTTAAAAGAGTTATGTCCGGGCCTGAGGTACCGCTTTGATGAAGAACCCCGAGAAATCTGCACCACATACAACCGACGATGAGCGTAGCGAGTGGAATCTGCCGTTCGACACCATCGTGGAGACGATCAACGACGGTATTCTGGTCTGCCGTATCGGCGGCGAGATCGTCTACGCCAACCTCAGCATGGCGAAAATGCTGGGTTATTCGCGCGACGAGATGGTCGGGTGCATGCTCTTTGACTTCATGACTGAAGCGTGGGCGGAGAAGGCGCGTAAGAATCTGAAACGCCGCGAAGAGGGGGTCGAAGAGATGTTCGACCATCAATTCGCCCACAAAGACGGGGGGCCGGTGTGGACGCTGGTCTCCGCCAAGCCGATGCACGACGACGATGGCCAGCAGTGGGGGTCGCTCGTGGCCATCCAGGACATCTCCGAGCGCAAGGACATGGAGGAGGAGATTCGCCGGGCCCGCGACGAGCTCGAGTTGCGCGTCGAGCAACGGACCCGGCAGGTGGTCGAGACCAACAAAAAGCTCAAGGCCGAGGTCGCCGAGCGGCGCGAGGCCGAAGAACGTGCGCTGGAGGCCAGCCGGGCCAAGAGCGCGTTTCTGGCCAATATGAGCCACGAGCTTCGCACGCCGCTGAACGCGGTCATCGGCTACACCGAGCTCATTCAAGAAGATCTGTCCAGCGGTCGTGACAACCCCGGCTCGCTGCCCGTCGATAGCATCGGAAACGATCTCGACAAGGTGCTACGCTCGGCCAACCACCTGCTGGCGTTGATCAACGATATCCTCGATCTGTCCAAGGTCGAGGCGGGTAAGATGGATCTGCACCTGGCCGGCTTCGACCTCGACGAGCTCATCGAAGAGGTCGTCGAGACGGTCAGCCCCGTGGCCCAGAAGAATGCCAATACGATGGGCCAGACCACCGACTACGAAGGGGAGCTGGTCGCCGATCGCACCAAGCTCAAGCAGGTGCTTTTGAACCTGGCGGCCAACGCCGCCAAATTCACCGACCACGGCCACGTCGAGCTGCGCACCAGTGAGGAGACCATCGACGGTCTGCCCGGGGTGCGCATCGACGTTCGTGATACCGGCATCGGCATCCCCTCGGACCAGATCGAGCGGCTCTTCGAGCCGTTCACCCAAGCCGACGAGTCGACCACCCGACAGCACGGGGGCACGGGCCTGGGGCTGACCATCTGCAAGCGATTTTGCGAGATGATGGGTGGGTATATCCGCGTCGACAGCGTCGAAGGGGAGGGCACCACGTTCAGCGTCTATCTTCCCTCGGCCGAGACGGGATCGCTGTCGGAGCACTCCACCGGGAGGTGGCTTCCCGACGCGGCCGCCGCCGCATCGACTGCCCAGGTCAACGGGGACAGCGACGGCCCGACGGTCTTGGTCATCGACGACGATCCCAACGTCCACGAGTTGATGCGTCGGTTTCTGGGCCCGCGCGGGTTTCACGTCTACTCGGCCTTCGAGGGCGAGCAGGGGATCGACCATGCCCGCGAACTCTGCCCGGATGTGATCACCCTCGACGTGATGATGCCCGGAAGGGACGGCTGGTCGGTGCTCTCGAGCCTCAAGGCCGATCCCGAACTCGACAAAATTCCGGTCGTCATGGTCACGATGATCGACGACAAGAGCATCGGCTATGCGCTGGGAGCCTCCGATTATTTGGTCAAGCCCATCCAGCGAGAGCGTCTGGTGCGGGTCCTGGCGCGCTTTAACTCCGAAAGCGGCGGCACGGCGCTGGTCGTCGAAGACGAGGACGATATCCGCGAGCTGATCGCCCGCCACCTGCGTCGAGCTGACTGGACGGTTCGCACGGCCTGTAATGGGCGCAACGCGCTCGAGGAGCTCGACGACGAGTGCCCGGACGTGGTCATCCTCGACCTGATGATGCCCGAGATGGACGGCTTCGAGGTCGCCGAAATCATGCGACAGGAGCCGCGTTGGCAGGACGTTCCGATCGTGGTGGTCACCGCCATGGATCTCGATGCGAGCGAGCAAAAGCGACTTCAGAAGTCCGTCCAGCGCATTTTGAGCAAGAAGGCCAGCTCGATCGAGCAGGTCGTCTCCGAGGTGCTCGAGATCACCGGCGTCGACGCCGCGCCACTGCAGAAAGCCGACAAATCCCAGCGCCAAACCGACCCTATCCAAAGCTGAAACACCCGAGCTTCATTCCCCAACACGACAGGAGAGACGGATGCCGGAAGCGAAGACAAAAGACGGCCTCGACATTTCATACCGAGTGATCGGCGAAGGTGCGCGTGACTTGGTATTTGTGCATGGATGGATGGTCTCCGGGGCCGTCTGGGACACACTGATCGAGACGCTCGACGAGTCCCAGTGGCGCGTGATCGTGCCCGATTTGCGCGGAGCCGGCGGCTCCGGGGCCGGCGCCGAGTCCTTCGAGCTCTCCGATTATGTCGAGGACGTGCGCGCGGTCGTCGAAGACGCCGGCGCAGCCAGCTTCGGTCTGGTCGGCCACAGCATGGGCGGACAGATCGCCCAGCTATTCGCGGCGACCTATCCCGAGCGCGTCAACCGCATGGCGCTGCTGTGTTCGGTGCCCGCCTCGGGCATCGAGCTGCCCGAGGAAGCCGACGCGCTGTTCTTCAACTCCGGCGAAGACCGCGAGAGCCAGGCGGCAATCCTGGGCATGGCCTGCCTGGACCTCGAGCCCGACGACCAAGAGCGACTGCTCGACCACGCCGGTCAGATCCCGGCGGCGTGCATCCAGCAGTCGTACCGGGCCTGGACCGGGGGCGGTTTTGCCGATCAACTCGGCGACATCACCGCGCCGACGTTGGTGGTGGGCAGCGACGACCCGTTTTTGCCGCCCGAGTTTTTGAAGGCGGCCATCGTCGAGCCCATCGCCGCCGCCGAGTTCGCCCACATCGAGGGCGCCGGCCACTACGTGCAGGTCGAGCGCACCGCCGAGGCCGCCGAGCTTCTGAGCAGCTTTTTCAGTCAATAAGTCTCGGTGCCCGGCCTTGTCGGCCCGTCCAGACCTGCCAAGGGCTGGCACCGATGGCAAGGTCGGGCACTGGTTGGTGGAACCCCAAACGAGGAGGTCAGATGGAGTGAGCGTTGTCGTAGTCCATTTGTTGTAATTTTAGTGAGAAGGGAAACAACGATGAATAAGAACGCTGTATGGATAGTCATTTCGTTGGCCATCGGCCTATGGAGCCTGACGGGTTGTCAGGAGGCGATGGAGCCCACAGACACAGCCACGAGCACCACAGCTCAGGCGCTAAATGCGTCGGCCACAACCCACTACGCCACCACCAAGGACAATAAGCAGATCGCCTACCGGGTGGTCGGCTCGGGGGCGCAGGATATCGTGTTGGTCCACGGGTGGAGCGTCTCGGGCGCGGTCTACGACAACCTCATCGACGAGCTCGCCGCGTCGGATAATCGACTCATTATCCCGGATCTGCGCGGCACCGGAGACTCCGACAAGCCCAACGGCGGCTACTCGTTGGAGAATTACCTCAAAGACATCGAAGCGGTGGTCGCTGACGCCAACGCCGCGGATTACGTGGTCGCCGGTCACAGCATGGGCGGGGCGATCGCCCAGAAATACGCCGCACGTCACGCCTCCGAGCTGTCCGCACTGGTGTTGATGTCGCCGGTGCCGGCCTCCGGATTCCCGCTGCCCCAGGACATCTACGACCTGTTCTGGGCTTCTGCCGATGACCCGCAGCTGCAGGCGTTTATCTTCACCATCTCGTCGGTCGACCTCGACCCGGCCGATCTCGACCATCTGGTCGCCGATGCCGGCACGGTACGGCCCGAGGCGTCTCGCCAGTCGCTCGACGCTTGGACCGAAGCCGACTTTGCCGACATGCTCGGCCAGATCACCGCGCCGACGCTGGTGCTGGTCTCCGACGATCCGTTCATGCCCCAGGGGTTCCTCCAGCAAACCGTCGCCGATCCGATCCCCAATGCCCAGCTCGAATATTTCTCGGGCTCGGGCCACTATCTGCAGGTTGAAGACCCTCAGCAAACTGCGGCCGCGATTGGTGGGTTTCTTACTGGCCTTCCATAGGTTAGCATGGTGATCCTCGACGAGTAGCTCGACGGCCGGCTCCTATTGGGGGCCGGCCGTTGATTCGTATGCCGAGTTCGATGAATGCCAGGAAGTGCATAAATGCGTAGTTGGCAAAAGATCGCTGTGGCTGTCGGAGCCATGACCGCGCTTTGCGTCGGCGTCTCGCTGGCCTATGAGTCGTGGCCAGGTGCGGCGGTGGCGGCGGCCTCGGGCACGCTCGTAGTGTGGTTCGTGCGTCGAACCCTCGAGCCGTACAACGCGGTGACCGAGGCGGTCGAGAGACTGGCGGCCGGAGACTTGTCTCAGCCGCGGCTGACCCTCGATTCCAGCGAGGAGGTCAGTCGCATGGCCACCTCCGTCAACCAGTTGCTGACCCAGCTTCGCCTGCTCAGCGACGAGGCGACCGAGCTGGCCAACGGCTATATCGGCGTGCAGTCTCTGCAGGACAAGGTGCTCGAGACCGGCCAATTATCGACCGTCGACGTTCCCACCAGTGCCAGCCAGGGCGATCTGAACCGCAGCTTCGCCGAGCTGACCAATCAGCTTCGCCGGCTGACCGTCAAAGCCCACATCATCGCCAACGATCAGCTTTACAACCCCGCGCTCGACGAGGAGTTACCCGGCGAGCTCGGCGACGCCTTCGGGATGATGATCGGCAACCTGCGCACGCTGGCCGGCCGGGCCGAGAATATCGCCCGCGGAGATCTGACCTCCTCGGTCGCCGGTGACGGAGACCTGACCAGCGCGTTCAACGAGATGGTCACCGGCCTTCGCGAGTTGGTCGACAAGATCACCCGCAGCGCGTTACAAGTGGCCAGCTCCACCGAAGAGATGCTCCAGGTGCTCCACCAGCACGAGGATTCGGCGCGCCACCAGGCCGATCGCATCCAACAGACACAGCGGACCGTCGAAGAGCTGGTCGAGTCGGCCGACGCGATCGCCGATAGCGCCCAGCAGGTCTTTCAGGCCGCCGAGGAGACGCGTGACAAGAACCGCCAGATTGGCGAGTGTATCCAAGAGCTCAATCAGCACAGCGAGCGCATCGCCGAGATCCTCAAGCTCATCAAGAGTATCGCCGATCGCTCCGATTTGCTGGCGCTCAACGCCAGCCTCGAGGGCGCTCGCACCGGTGAGGCAGGCAAAGGCTTTGGGCTGGTCGCCAATGAGATGCGGCGTTTGGCCGAGAATACCAAGGAGTCGGTCGGCAAGATCAAGACGCTCGTCGACGACATCCAGGCCTCGGCGCGCACCACCGCCAATGCCTGTCAGGAAGGTCTGGTACGCTCGGAGGACACCACCGACGCCGCCCTCAAGATCAAGGTGGTCACCCAGGACCAACGCGAGAACACCGGGCAGGTCAACCGCACCATGGAGGACCTCTCCCAGCTGGTCACCCACGGTGTGTCCGGGATTCGCCAGGTCACGGTTGCGGCTTCGGAGCTGGCTTCGCTATCCGAAGCGTTGCGCGAGCTGGTCGGTCGTTTCGATCTGGGGGAGAAGCAAGACGTGCCTCGGACATGGCAGCCTGCAGACGAGATGGCCGCGAACTCGGCGCCCACCGGTGGCGTACGCGCCGATCTGCAATGAACGAACACAGAATTTCCCAGTAGCGATTTCTGAGACAGCGAGAGAACCGAGATGGCAAAGATTTTATTGGTAGAAGACAACGAGATGAACCGTGACATGCTCGCCCGGCGCCTGCAGCGGCGCGGCTATGAAGTCGTGGTCGCCGAGGACGGCGAGCAGGCGGTCGATAAGACGCGCACGGAGGCCCCCGATCTGATCCTGATGGATCTGAGCCTGCCGGTCATGGACGGCTGGGAGGCCACCCGCCAGATCAAAGCCGATGACGATATCGCACAGATTCCGATCATCGCGCTGACCGCGCACGCCCTCGAGAGCGATCGCACCAAGGCGCTCGAGACCGGCTGTGATGACTTCGAGACCAAGCCGGTAGATATCGGGCGCCTGCTCGAAAAGATGGGCGCGCTGCTCGAATCCTGAGCCGCAACGCGCGATCTTCTACGCGTGCTCTTTCCTTTCATCAGCGAGGCCGGGAATGATCCGCGCCTCGCTTCCGCTACAACTACGGCCGGTCCCCACTGCGCCGGCGATGCGCTCGAGCCGACGATTTGATGGTCTACGATCAGATCGCCGGGTGTGCTGCGTCGGCCGCGCCGTGGGTAGGGGAATCTACTCTCGGCACGGACAAGTGATCGGAGCCGGTTGGCGCGGTGTAAGGATTCTAACTGGAGAGCATCTTGCAGGGGAGATACACCGTCAGGCGCAATGAGATGATAATTGGCATGGAACTGCTTAAATGGAGTCAACAATGGTTCGAGCATCGTCGGTCAAATCTCTTGGACTCGCTGCACTATTGTCAGTAGCCGTTGTTGCCAGCGGCTGCGTCGAGGAGCCCCATGAGCCCCAAGAATTGGCCAGCATCGAGCAGGAAATCAAAGGTGGCGTCGAGGACAGAGAGCATTCGGCGGTGGTGGGCATGTTCTCCTACGACAGCGGCGGGATGTGCAGCGGAACGTTGATCGCGCCGAATCTCGTGCTGACCGCCCAGCATTGTGTGTCGGAGGTGTCCAGCGAGCGAGTCATCTGTGGACAGAGCGCGTTCGGCTCGACCTACCGCGCCGACCGCGTCTTCGTGACCACCGACCCGTATCTGTCGCGCAGCTCGGATTACGTCAGCGGTGCCGAGATTTATTTGCCCGATGGGTCCGGAGATATGTGCGGTGAGGACATCGCATTGGTGTTGCTCAGCCAGAATGTTCCCGCCTCGGACGCCGAGCCGATCGAGCCGCGCCTGGACCAAGCCGTCGAGGCCCGGGAGACTTATTCGGCGATCGGCTACGGACACACCGGTGACGGCTCCGGCGCCGGCGTGCGCCGCATCCTCGAAGGCCTGCAGGTAGGGTGCGACGGAGCCGACTGTCCCGATTATACCTCCGTACAGGATAATGAGTGGCTCGGCGACGACGGTACCTGCCAGGGCGACTCCGGCGGCGCGGCCCTCGACGAGCAGGGACGCGTGCTCGGCGCGCTCAGCCGTGGCGCAGCAGGCTGCCAGTCGGCGATCTACTCGTCGGTCACCGGCTGGGGCGATTGGATCCGCCATACCGGTCGGCTCGCCGCGATGGACGGCGGCTATGAAATGCCCACCTGGATTGCCGGTGACCTCGATGCAGACCCCGACGACGACGGCATTCCGACCGCCGATGATAACTGTCCGCTGGTGAGCAACTCCGAGCAAAGCGATATCGACGCCGATGGATTTGGCGACGAGTGTGACCCGGATATCGACGGTGACGGCCATCTCAACGATGCCGACAACTGCCCGTTGGTGAGCAATCCCGACCAAGCCGATTCCAACGGGAGCGGCCGGGGCGATGCCTGTGACAACGACACCGACGGTGACGGCATCGACAATGACGCGGACAACTGCCCGCACGTCGCCAACCCCGACCAGAGTGATGTGGACGGAGACGGCGTCGGCGACGAGTGTGACGACGACTACGAGGAGGGCGACGGCATCAATATTAGCGACAACAGCGCCAACCTCTCCGGCTCCGACGAGGGTTGCTCGACCGGGGCGGCCAGCTCGCCGATCGGTCTGGCCGGCCAGGCAGCCGTCTTGTTGGTTCTGGTCAGCGTCGGGCGTATCCGACGCTGGTTGAGCTGAATCTAAGGAGGAGCCCGAGGCATCGACCGACGCAGCATGCCGGGGGCATGTCGCGTCGGTCTCATTTTTTGTGGCGGTAAATGACCGCGCCATAGAGCGCCACGTTGATGATCAGGACCGCCGCCCCCAGCACCAACTGGACGTTGGCGGTCAGCCCCGACGGATAGATGATCGGCAGGAGGTAGTGCTCGACAAAGCCACCTTCGTAGCCGCCTTGTCCGGCCATATCGCGCAAATGATGCTCCAGCGGGGTCAGCGGACAGACCCAGCCCACCCACTCGATGAGCACGCCGTAGATCGCGCACGGCAGGTGGGCCCAGGCCACGCGCGGCCAGCGCACCACGAGCACTGCGCCCAAGACCACGAAGACGATAAAGAGCAGGTGGAGGACGACGACGATATCTGCGGCAATTCGGTACATCATATGAGTTATTCTTATCACGACATCCCACTGGCGCACTCCGAATACGGCCAACGTCTGTACCGGACGGGCCGGCAATTGGTGGCCCGGGCGGGAGTGCGCCTCGACGCGGTGGTCTGGGATGCCGACGAGGTTCTGTGGGATTGGTTAATGGACGCGCGGCGCATGCTCCGCACGATGCCCGCCTCCTTGATGCCCTTCGATCTGGGCCACCGCGAGCACTATCTGGTCAAGCCGGGTATCTTCGAGCTGATCTGGGGCATGCGCCACGAGTCGCTCGAACGTGAATTGGATGCGCATATGCGCGTGTGGACCAACGGCTATCCGTGGCGGCTGTGGGCCGCCAGCCGCGAGATTCCGGGCTTCGCCACACTGGTCGGGCCGCCGGCGTCCGAAGACGCCACCGACCATAAGGCTTTTATAGGCCATCCGCGCATCTTTTATCGAACCGACTACGCTCGGGTGGCCGATCGTCTGCTCGACCCGGAGGCGTTCGGCGAGCTCATCGCCGGTTTTCCGTCGCATGTGCGCGCGCTGGTCGCCGCGCAGCTCGAACGCGCGCCTTTCGATTCGAGCTTCAAATTGCCCGAATTCGCTGCGCTCGCCGGCAAACCCGGGTTTGCCCGTGCGCAGGTGCTCATCGACGATGCGCGGCGAAATATCCGCCGGTTCGTCGCCTCGGGCCGCCACGGCATCCATGTGCTCAGCGACTCGCCGCGGCTGATCTTCGGTGCCGTTCCCAATACGGTGTGGGGCCTGCCCGACGAGGCCCTCGAAGGGCTCGCCAACGATATCGCCCCCCAAATCGCCTCCGCGCTCGAGCGGGTGGCCGGCCGCGACCACCCCGCCCGCCTCGCCGTGGAGTCTAACGAACGCGCCCGCGGACATATGCCGCTTCGGTTCGATATCGACGTCCCCGATCGACGCATCCGCGAAGAGTGGATCGAGCCGATCCAAAAGCTTCGCCAGCGCTGGCGCTGAGCCCCTCCTTTCAACTGCTGCCGTCCCGTTGTAGCGATCCTGCGATTGAGCCAACTCGCACTATCTGGTAGGCTAAAAACACTATAATTCTATCAAATAGTGTTTGGCGAATAGCCGAATATTTTGCGAGGTCGCTATGGGTACGTTGGTGTCGCGATATGCAGCGGAACTTCGATGCCGTGTGTGGGTCGTCCTGGTGACGGCTGCAGCTCTGTCCTTTGCGGGATGTAGTTTTGACGAGTCGGCCTCCTCGCCCAGCTTCGACGAGGACGGCGGCGCCGACGCGTCCGACGTCGGCGACGTCCTCGACGCGACCGCCGATGGCGGCGACGCGGCCGATATCGTCGAAGACGCCCGACCGGATACGGCGGATACCGACGGCGGCACGGACACAGACGGCGGCACGGACACAGACGGCGGCACAGAAGACGACTACCAGCAGCCCTGCGATTCCGACGACGACTGTTTGTCGGGATATTGCCTCGACGGGCCCGACGGGCAGGTCTGCACCTCCGAGTGTACCGATGACGCCGATTGTGGCGACGATTGGCAGTGCGATCCGCTGCTCGACGACGCCGAGACTTCGCTTTGCTTCCCCCAGGTCGACCTGTGTACCGACACCTGCACGACCGACGCCGATTGCCCGGGCGCCCACAGCTCGTGCATCGAGCTTCCCGACGGTAATTTCTGCGCCCAAGACTGCGACCTTCGCGACTGCCCCGACGGCTACGCCTGTAACACGGTCGACAGCGTCGACGGCGCCACCGTCAAGCAGTGCATTCCCGAATCGGGCGTGTGCGCGGACTGCTACGATGAGGACGGCGACGGCTACGGCCAAGGCGAGGCCTGCACCGACACCGACTGCGATGACGCCGACGACACCGTGCATCCCGGCGCCGAGGAGTTATGCGACGGGGTCGACAATGACTGCGACGGTCAGGTCGACGAGGAGTGCGACTGCATCAACGGCGAGACCCAGGATTGTTATAGCGGACCGACGGGTACCGATGGCATCGGCCAATGCGCGGCCGGCACTCAGGAATGCGTCAACGGAGCGTGGGAGGCCTGTGAGGGCGAGACGACGCCCGACGCCGACGAGACCTGCGGCGACGGAATCGACAACGATTGCGACGACGTGGTCGACGATGGCTGTACGTGTGATTTCGACGCCACGAGCGAGGGCGTATGCTCCGACGGAACCATCGACTCCAACGGTGACTGCGCTGCCCCGGGTAGCTACGAGGCCGACGAGACCAGCTGCGACGGCCTGGACAACGATTGTGACGGCGTCGTCGACGAAGGGTGCCAGTGCGATTACGACGGCAGCTCTGTGGGGGTGTGCGTCTCGGGAACCATCGATGACAGCGGTAGTTGTAGCGAGCCCAATGGTTACGAGGCCGACGAGACGAGCTGCGACGGCGTGGACAACGACTGCGACGGCACCATCGACGAGGGGTGTACCTGCACCGACGGCGATACCCAGAGCTGTTATACCGGCCCGTCGGGCACCGAGGGGGTCGGTGAGTGCCAAGGGGGGACTCAGAGCTGCACGTCGGGCACCTGGGGGAGTTGCTCGGGCGAGGTCACGCCGACCGCCGAGAGCTGCGACGGCGTGGACAACGACTGCGACGGCACCGTCGACGAGGGATGTTGCGCATCGGTCGACACGGCCAGCAGCGTCACCTCCACCAGCGGATGCCTGACCAGCGGCACCGACGCGGCCTCGGCCGTGGTGCTGGAGCTGTACGACACCGACGGCAATCCGCTCAGCGGCGCCAACGTCACGATGAGCACCGACAACGGCACGCTCAGCGCGGTCAGCTCCGACGCCAACACCTATTGGGCGGAGCTGACTCCGCCGGCCGCCTCGGGCATCGCCTCGGCGACGGTGACCGTCTCGGTGACCGATAGCTGCAGCGGCCAAGACGTCGACATGAACACCCAGGTCAGCGTGGCCTTCGCCGACCCGTTGACCACCACCACCGGCGGCGCCGGCGGCTGCAACGCCGACGGCAACGTGCGTGTGCGCGTGGTCCACGCCGAGGACGGCACGCCCATCGACGGCGCCAACGTCATGCTCGGCCAGCAGGAGCAGACGGATATCTACACCACCACCTATGACTCGGCGGCCGACGCCGACAGCACCGGCACCACCGACTCCGACGGCTATATCGAGTTCAAAGACCTGGGCACCGAGCTGGACGCTCCAGTCACGGTGACCGCCGGCTCGACCGGGCGCGCCTATATGACGCTCGTCGAGATCGACGCAGCAGATATCGTCTTGCCCCTCGAGGAGGTCAATCCGACTCCCTCGACGCGCACCTATGACGGTGATTTCACCAGCATCAACACCGGCGGCGATGTCGACGCCGGCTTTATGCTGGCCGATATGAGTATTGGCCAGTTGATCGATTTCAACCTGGGCAAGATCCTCGCCGACGATGTCTGTTACCAATCGGGGAACGGCTGGATCGGCGACATCGCCACACCGGACAATATCTTCATTCCGGACCAAGACCTCGGTCTCCTCGTGGGCTCACTGGATAAAAAGCCCTACGGCTCGGCGCCGGTCGAGTATGGCGACCGCTACCTGACCGGCCTGAGCGGCGAGACGACCACCAACGACGCCTCGAGCGGCGACTTTATGCAGATTTTGCAGAATATGGACTTCCAGCGCATCGGCTCGCGCACCGAGACGGTCGACGGCAACTCGACGACCTCGGACGTCGACATCGATATGTCGCACTCGCTCAACGAGAACGTCGACTGCAATATTGGCAGCGCGCCGACCGACAGCGACGTTTTGTGCTTGACCATCGGCGACTGGGACAGCCAACTCGACGCGAACTTAGACGTCGGCGCGGGCCGATTGTTCGTGATGGGGCTCGGCCTGGAGGACTCCTCACAGCAGGCCGGCTCGTTTGGCATCAACGACGTCACCACGGTCAACAGCACGGGCATCTTCAGCGACGTCGACTACTTCGGGCTGAGTGTGGCCGCTTATCTCGACGACGCCAAGACGCCGCCGGCGGGCACCGAAGACGGCGCGACGGTCATCGCGCGGCGCAACGCCTCGCTCATCGACGGCAACGGCGGGACCATCACCTTCGACGACTACATCCCGATTCGCACCCTGACGCGAACCGGCCGCGACTTCAGCGCCAGCGCCCTGAGCGGCTCGAACTTCCCGGGCGCCCACTACACACGCTCGCTGATGCGCCAGAAGATCACCGAGACCTACACCGCCTGCAGTCAGGACGACAGCGAGCGCACCATCTACCGTACGCTGTGGGAGGTCTATACCGACGGCGCCGACGCCGACTTCACCCTGCCCACGCTGCCGTCGAGCTGGCCGAGGGCCGGAAACGCCGCCCCCTACGAGGGGCTCATCGAGCCGAGCTCGACGGCCGAAGACGACGTGGTCGACTGGCTGCATATGACCATGCACGAGGGGCTCAATGGCGCGTTTAACTACGACGCAATCCGTTTCGAGACGCTCGCCGAGACCATCACGCATGCGTCGATTAATAGTCAGGAATTCTAATGGCTTAGTGCGTGATCGGCGTCTGGAAAACGGCGTCTCGAGAAGCACAAAAACGCCCCGAGTCAAAGAGATGACTCGGGGCGTTTTTGTGCCTCAGCTACGCCAGCCTGATTTGTCTTCGAGGGCGTCTCTTCTACGCGATCAAACCTGACCTCCCGACCAAACCCATCACTATACGTACCAATATGCCCAATATGCTGGACGCCGGGCCTTGTGTGTAGACTCTAGGTCTAGACCAGTTACGAGCGCCCGAGGTGTACTGATGAATCGAATACCCGACTATGAAATCGACGAGCACTTTCGCAGCATCGAGCGGCTCAGCGATGGCACGCAGGTCGTGATTCGGATGTTGCGCCCGAGCGACCAGGACTTGCTCGCGCGCGGCTTCGAGCAGTTGTCGGAGCGGTCGCGCTACCAGCGGTTCTTGTCCATCAAGCCGAGCCTGTCGCCCCACGAGGTCGACTACCTGGTCGACATTGACGGCTATGATCACTTGGCCCTCGGGGCCGGGCTGGGCGACGAGCAGACCGACGACGACGGGATCGAGCAGGGCATCGGCGTGGCTCGTTTTGTACGCTACGAGGACGAGCCCGACGCCGCTGAGGTCGCCGTGACCGTCATCGACCAATATCAGGGCATGGGATTGGGTCGGCGATTGTTGGGGTATTTGGTACAAGCGGCCAGGGAGCGCGGAGTTCGCACGTTTCGCGCTGATTGTTTCGCCACCAATATGGCGATGCGACGCCTTTTCGAGGAGCTCGGGCCTACTGAAGTTCTCGATCGGGCCGGTCCTGTGGTAACACTGGATATCGCACTTGTCGGCGAGTACAGCGAGGCCGACGAGCACAGCGAGCACGAGGAGCACCGACACCATTCGCGCTAATCATAAGTGCTAGACGAGAGTAACGCAGTGAACGCAGTACAATTGGAGCAGGGCGACTCGATAGACGCCTTTCGCAACGTTCCGAAAACCGGTGTCATCTTCGTGATGACCGAAGCTGCTCGCCACGGCTACCGCGCCGACGACGAGCAGTGGACCAACTTCGGCCAGGGCCAACCTGAGACCGGCGTTATCCCGCACGCCCCGCCGCGCATCGAGGCGGTTGACATCCTGGAGGCCGACCACGAATACGCGCCGGTGTCGGGGCTGTGGGAGCTGAGAGAGGCGGTCGCCGACCACTACAATCGGATGTACCGCCGGGGCATGCCCAGCCAATATAGCGCCGAGAATGTGTGCATCTCCGGGGGAGGCCGCGCCGGGCTGACCCGCGTGGCGGCCGCGCTGGGCACGATCAATCTGGGGCATTTCCTGCC
Organism: uncultured Bradymonadales bacterium; assembly: GCA_964386725.1. GTDB lineage: Bacteria > Myxococcota_A > Bradymonadia > Bradymonadales > Bradymonadaceae > CAYLTX01. The sequence goes on from CAYLTX010000016.1 coordinate 50,134, forward strand.
CGATTATACCGCCTACGAGGAGTTGCTGGGGCTGTTCCGGCTGTTTAGCTCGATCCCGATCTTGCTCGACCCGCAGAGCGGATATGACTTTAGCATCGAGGCCCTCGAAGAGGAGATCTTGGGGCGCGGCCTGGGCGCATTGCTCCTGTCCAACCCCTGCAATCCCACCGGCAAGCTCATCGGCGGCGAGGAGCTCGCCGGCTGGGTCGGTACGAGCCGAGAGCTCGATTGCACGCTGATCCTCGATGAATTCTACAGCCACTATATCTGGGATATGGACCCGGCCCAGGCCACCGCGGCCAGCTACGTCGAGGATGTCGAGGAGGACCCGGTGGTCATCGTCAACGGGTTGACCAAGAGCTGGCGCTATCCGGGTTGGCGTGTCGCCTGGACGCTGGCGCCCTCGGACGTGGTCGACCGGCTCTCCAGCGCGGGCAGCTTCTTGGACGGTGGCGCCAGTCGGCCGCTTCAGCGCGCCGCGGTCGAATTGCTCGACGAGGCGCATACCCGCGACGAGATCGCCGCCATTCAGCACACCTTCAAGGCCAAGCGCGACCTGCTCGTCGAGCGCCTCCGCACCATGGGGATCGGCATCGAGCGGCCGCCCGGCGGTACGTTTTATGTGTGGGGCGACGTCTCCAACCTGCCCGAGGGGATGAATAACGGGATGGACTTTTTCAAAAGCTGCCTCGAGCACAAGATCATCTGCGTGCCCGGGGAGTTCTTCGACGTCAACCCCGGCCAGCGCCGCTCGGGCAGGCCCAGCCGATTTCGCAACCACGTCCGGTTTAGCTTCGGGCCGCCGCGCGCCTCGCTCGAGCGTGGCCTCGATCGTCTCGAGGCGATGATCGGCCAGGCTCGTTAAGCACCAAATAAACCCACCGACGGGTTGACCGCTCCTCGCGCACGTCCAGATTCAAGTCAGGACGATTGGGTACGTGCGCGCATCTAATGCAAAGAGGAGTGGCTATGCTCTACGAGATCGATTGGGTGCTCGATAAGCTCGCTTGGATGCGAGAGCACGAAATCTGGCCCAACGGAAAGCGCTACCTGTGGACGGACGCATTCGGGGTGGTGCTGTTGGTGTCGCTGTACGAGGAACTCGGCGACGAGGTGCTGCTCGACCGCGCCCAGTGGGTGGTCGGCCGGGTCGACCGCGTGCTCGGTCGCGCGCGCGGCATTCGCATCGGCGAGGCCCCCGATCGCGACGGCCAGTATTATCACTACCTGACGATGTGGATGTATGCGCTCGAGCAGCTCGGGCGCCACCTGCCCGAATACCATGACCAGGCGGTAGCCCTCGTCGGCGAGATCCACCGGCCGTTCGTCACTCCCGGCCGCGGCGTCAATTGGAAGATGACCGACGACCTCTCCAGCCCCTATCCGGGCTACGGCTATGGCGTCGTCGACGCCTTCCTCGGCTACGCGGTCTATCGACAGCTCGACGAAGACGAGTCCCTCAGCCAAGAGATCGAGGAGATGGCCGAGCTGGTCGAGAAGCAATACCGCGACATGCACGTCACTCAGGACCTCGCGCTCGGGCTGATGCTTTGGGCCAGCCACTTTTATCCCGAGGAGCGCTGGGCGCAGACGCTGTGTCGGCGTGCGCTGACCACCCTCGACGCGATGTGGATCGACCCGCCGGGGTATTTCGCCAGGCAGCCGCATACGCCCACCACGAAGTTTCGCTTTACCAATTACGGGGTCTCGGTGGGGCTGCAGTCGGTCGGCGAGTATCCCGACCGGGTGCGCCGGCTCAACGCGTTCTGCGACCACTACACCTCCGGCGACGAATACGACACCGAGGCGATCACCTTCGTGATGGGCTGCAACTCGCACTTTCCGGGCCGTCTCATCCAACCAACTTCAGCGCCGCGCAAGACTTTGGAGCGGCCACGAATGTGATTAACTTCGGGATGAGTTGTGTGGTGGCGGACCGTCCCGAGGAGGCAGTAATGAATGCCGGTGAATTATGCACCCGTGAAGTGCAGACTGCTACGCGTGAATTGAGCGTGGTCGACGCTGCCGTTCGCATGCGAAACTCCCATGTGGGCGATCTGGTGATCACCAAGCCGCGAAACGGCGGTGAATTTCCCGTGGGCATTCTCACCGACCGCGATATCGTCGTCGCCGGCGTGGCCACGCGCGGCGGAGACGTCTCCGATCTGAATGTTGGCCATATCATGACCGACGTGATCGTATTGGTTCGCGAGCAGGACGACATCGAGTCGGTGCTGCGCACCATGCGCTCGAACGCAGTCCGGCGCGTGCCGGTCATCGACGACAACGACTCGTTGATCGGCATCATCGCCTACGACGATGTCGTCGCCTATTATGCAGGTGAGTTGAAGAATCTGTCCCGCGTGGTCTCCAATCAACAACTGACCGAAGAGCGCCGCCGGCCGTGATTGTTTAGGAAGGTTCAGTCTCGCGGCGTTGCTTGGCGACAGAATAGGCGTCGACGACCGCCCAGACGTTGACGATCCAGCCCATCGCAAAGCTCCACAAGATCCACCAGGCGACGAACATCGCCAGGCCCTTGCTCACCTCGCGGTTATATAATTGACCGCTCCCGACCAATAATACGCTCAAAAGCGCGGCGATCATCGGGTCGGCCTGACGGTCGACGGCGAGTTCGCCATCTCTGGGGCGCATCATGGCGCCGTCCGGGGAGGGCGAGCCGTCGTCTCGGGGACGCGTTCGGTCGCCCGAGCGCCCTGTATTCGAAGCATCCGGCGCCTGTCGCGCGGGCCGACGAGACAGCTCGGTGGACTCTCTCCAGCCGCGCTCACCGAAGCCGAGGCCGGTGGGGGCGATGCTGCCGTCGCAGCCGTCGGGCTCGGCAAACGGGCGAGCGGTCTGTCGTTGCCGGTCGCGTTCGGTTTCTCGCTGGCTGGTCGGCTGGGGGGCCGGGCCGACGCTGCCGTCGAAGCCGTGTTGGGGGGCTCGCTGCTGCCTGTTGTCTCGAGGTGGTGGGCTGGCATTCCGATCCGAGCGCCGGCTGGCCGGCGCGATCGGTTCGTGGTCAATAGGCAGACTATAGTACAGCTGTCCTTGATCGTCGAAGTCGAGAGACAGGCGCGAGCGCTTGACCAACTCGTCGAGCATCTGCTCGGCACGCTCGGTCGTCGTATCGAATTCGTAGGCGACGTAAGAGGGGGTCAGCGGCGTGCGGCCGTTTCGCTCGAAGAGGTGAAGCAGGCGATCGTATGTGCGATCGGGATGATTCATAAACTCCCAGAAGACCTCGCGGGCGGCTTGGCTGGACTGCCAAAAGCCGGGTTCGCACTCGGCTAGTCTGCCAGCCGACGGCCGCCGGTGCAAGCGAAGTAGCTGCTGGGAGGTGTTGTAATCAGTAGGACTGCTCGCCGATGCGCACTTTGGTATCAGGGGGGCTCATCCGCGCGTTGAGGCTGATGTCGCGCTCGAATTCGATGGTCGCCTCGACGGCTTTATGATCAGAGAGAAAGTTAGTGCCGCAGGTGTCGTCTCTATACGGCCTCGAGGCGGCGTCGGTGACCCTGACTTTCAGGTTGGGCGATAGCTTCGGTGGGCCGAAGTGCATCACGTAGTCGAGGCGCGAGCGTGTCTGCCAATTGGCGTCGTCATTGGGGCTGGTGCATGGCTCCATGACCTGGCCGAGGCAATTGTGGGTGTTGACATGGCGGGTGGCCTCGGCCTCGAAGCTCCAGGCGCCCATTTGCTTTCGGAAGGCGTCGACCGGCACGGGGTTGCAACGCGCGTAGCAGGCCGCCGTCTCACAGGTCGCGCAGCTATTGCCCAGCAGCGCCATCGACTGGGCGTATTCGGTGAGCTCATCGGAGGTTTTATATCGCGGCTCGTAGCGCAAGCCGTTGATGTTGAGATCGCCCATGAGCAGGGTCGGCCACCGTTTGGTCTGGTGCTGAGAGTCGATGAACTCGCGGATCTCGTCGAGTTGGTGCTCGCGCGCGCTTCGGGCGCTGTCGCGCCGCCCGGAGTTCATGTGGGTGGCGACAATATTGACCTTGAGATCTCTGGACACGCGAACCAGCGCCCAGAGGACGCCCTTGGTGGCCAGGCAATCGTTGAACTCGCCGCTGCACCGAGAGAATCGCTTGGCGCTCCACTTTTCGATGGGATAGCGGCTCAGGATGGACAACCCGCCGTTGGTCCGAAGGCCTCGCGCCTCGGGCAGCCCCAGCGCCTGAAACGGAAATCGCTCCTCGGCCACCTCGGCGAGCCGACCGGTCGCGTGTTTGTCGAAAGTTTCGTTGAGGACGATGATATCGCGCGGGATGGGCTGGTCGCTGAGGCGCTCGGCGATGCGCTCGGCGCGGCACTGACTTTTGTCACCCCAGCTCACCGGGGCGGGGCGCAGAAACGCGTTGTAGCTCATCACCCGAAGCCGCTCGTGGATGGGTCGGCTGGAATCTGCGGCGATGTCGACTGAGTCGCTCAAGATGTGGGTCTGTGGCTCCGCCGGGCCGCTGATCGATGACAGGGCCAAGAGCAGAACGATGCTCGCGATACCGAACTCTCGCATGAGACGCTCCGAAGGCTGGCGATGAAACTTTCCCCCGACTGCTCGAGCCCTGTCGCCAGGCAGGCCCGAGCCCCCATCGTGGTGTCTTGTGTGTCTAATTAGAAACTCGGCACGATCAGGACGGCCGCCTAGGGGGAGGTGCACAGATGGCGGGCGTGACGGGCGGCTGAGGAGGTTAGCTCGTCAGACCTATGGAGAGCTGATGGTCTGCGATAGGTAAGCGTGACGAGGATGCCCCACTGTCGGAAGGCCACATTCTTAGTTCTTGGTACACCTATCCTCTTGATTGATAGCCTTACCAAGAACCAAGAACCAAGAACCTCTGCGTCAGGCGCAGATGCTGCGAGCGCGCTCTTCATTCGCGAAAAGCAGAAGATGGGCGCGAGCGCACTCAATACCGCGCAGCCACTCCATCGGCGCCGTCATTGCCGGAGGAAGTACCGCCGCGGCCGACCTGGCCGGTGTTGATGGTGTTCGTGCCGGGCAGGTTCAGGTTGGTGTTGTGGCGATAGACGCCGTGGGAGTTGCCGCCGGCGCCGCCGCCGCCGTGGCCGCCGTTGCCGCCGCGGCCGCCGTCGCCACCGTTGCCGCCTGCGCCGACTTCGTCGGTGCAATAAGTCCCCCCATAGCTGCCGCTGCCGCCACCGCTGCCGTTGCCGCCGGTGCCGCCGCTGCCCCCGTCGCCGCCGTTGCCGGCGGTGATGACGTTATTGTCCAGGGCGATGCCGGTCGAGTCGACGAAGAAGACGCCGAAGGAGGTGCCGCCGGCTTGGCCGCCGTCGCCGCCGCGGCCGCCACAGCCACCGCCACCGCCGCCACCGCCGCCGTTGCCGGAGCCATCGTTGACGTACCAGGCGCCTTGGCCGCCGCCGCCGCCACCGCCGCCGCCGCCGTTGCCGTGTGAAGCGTTAGCGCCGCTGGCACCTCCAGCACCGCTCCAGAGTCCGCCGGAGACGCTGCCGCCGGTGCCGCCCTGGCCGTTGGAGCCGTGCGAGCCGTCGGTGCCGCTGGTGCCGTGGCCACCGCTGCTGCCGGGGGTGCCGCCGCTGCCGCCGCTGCCGCCCGGGCTGCTGTAGGTGCCCCAAGAGCCTGCGATGCCGTCGTTGTCGCCCTCGGTGCCGCCGCGCCCGCCGCTGCCGCCGTCGCGCCCGCATGACGATGAGCCGCCATAGCCGCCCGATCCGTAGCTGGAGCCGTCGCAGGAGCCGGTACCACCGGCGCCGCCGTCGTAGCCGCGCCCGAAGGCTGCAAAGCCGCTGGCGCCGTCGCTGCCGTCACTGCCGTTGCTGGCGTTGCCGGCGGTGATGTCGCTGTTGCGAATGCTCAGTCCACTGCAACCGTTGCAATACACGCCGTAATTGGACTCGCCGTCTCCGGTGACGTCGCCGGTGACGATCTCGAGGGTGCCCAGCGCGGTCGCCGAGCTAATCGAGTCGCCTTTGACGGCCATCATTGGGCGTGTGCCGCCCGAGTAGTAGATCCGCGAGCTGCCCGAGCCGTTTCGGGCCCAGGCGCTGGTGTCGTCGTAGCCGCCGAAGATCGACACGCCGTCGACCAGGGTGACCTGCTCTTCGTACTGGCCGATGGCCACGTAGATATGGTCCAGGCCGCTGGTCGATTGGGCCATGCTCAGCCCGGCGGCGATGCTCGCCAGCGGGGCGTCGCGGGTGCCCGCGGCGGAGTCGCTGCCCAGGTCCGCCGACACGAAGATGCCCCGAGAGGCGTCTCCGTCGATGCCGTCACAGTTGGCGTCCTCGCCGTTGGCGTCGGGCTCGTCGGTGCTGCTCTGGAAGGTGCATTGGTACTCGCAGCCGTCGGCGGGGTCGCCGTTGAGGTCCACCCAGCCGGCCTGGCAGTCGACGAGGTCGCAGCTTCCGGTGTTGCACGCCGTGTTGGCGTGGGGCAGCGTGCAGACCTGTCCACAGCCGCCGCAATGGCTCAGATTCGAGTCGGTGTCCGTCTCACAGCCGTTGTCGGTATCGTTGTCGCAGTCGCCGAAGCCGTCGTCGCAGCCCTCGAAGAGACAACTCCCGGAGCTGCAGCGCTCGTCGGCGTTTTCGAAATCACAGAGCTCGTCGCAGCCGCCGCAGTGCTCGGTGCTGTTGAGGCTCGTCTCGCAGCCGGTCGCGATATCACCGTCGCAGCTATCGTAGTTATTGCTGCACGAGTCGATGTCGCAACTCCCGTCGATACAGGCGGCGGTGGCGTTGTCGAGCACGCAGCGCGTGCCGCAGCCGCCGCAGTTGGAGGGATCGGAGGCAATATCGACCTCGCAGCCGTTGGATAGATCGCCGTCGCAATCGTCGGTGCCGGGCGCGCAGACCCCGTAGTCGCCGCTCAGCGCGATGGAGACCGTCTCGGGGGTATCCTCGCCGACGTCGACCAGGACCTCCAGCGCGTCGGCCTCGAAGTCGCCGTCTGTGCCCGGGCCGACCACGGTGAGTTCGAAGAAGATCGATTCATTGGCCGGAAGTTCGGCCGGCAGCGTCAACTCGGTGGCGCTGGGGACGTCGTCGTAGAGCAGGGGGGTGACGGTGAAGTTCGGATCCGCGACGCTCGCCTCGGAGATGCTCAGGTCGACGTCGCCGGTATTATCGAGGCGCACCAAGCGTGTGACGCTCTGGGCGGCATACACGGTGCCAAACTCCACGGTGTCCGCTGAGGCGCACTCCTCCCACGGGCCGGCCTCTCCCAAGACGCACGGCTCGTATTGGATCTCGCCTGTTGGAGCGCCGCCATCGTCATCGGCGCCGTCGGTGGCCGCATCACCGGGATCGGCGTCCGGTTCCTCATCGACGTCGGCGGCGCCGCTATCACCAGCGTCGGGCGGGCTCGATGTGCCCGATCCGTCGCCAACTTGCGACTCGGCACAGCCAACGAGCATTGACAGGCAGATAATGACGAAGAGGCGAGTTCGGAGCGTGGACCGGAGCATAGCCGCCTGACCCAATAGGAGTTCGATGTGAAACGACATCTCTTAGGGTACTGAAAGAGGAGGTGCAGGGCAACAATTCATGTTTGAGACGGCCAAGGAGCCCTCTCACCGGCACGCTGGGGCGACTTTGGAGTGGTTTCTTCACGTGCGGCAACGCGTGTTCATATTGGAAACCGCTCTTATACTCTGCCACCTAACTTCATGACCACACCGGACACAGCCGAAGACAGCGGGAGGCCGAGGAGGCGCGACCAGCAGCAGCGCGCCGAGCAGGAGGCTGCTTCAGCCGACCAGCCGGTGCCGGTGGAGCATGCCTGGACGCGTTCGGTCGACGAGGTGCTCGACGAGCTGGACAGCTCCAAGGACGGGCTGTCGAGTGACGAGATCGAGCGCCGCCTCGAGCGCTTTGGGCGCAACGAGCTCCGGCGCTTCGAGCGGCGCGGCCTCTGGAGCATCTTCGTCGACCAGTTAAAGAGCATGGTCATCGTGCTGCTCGGAGCGGCGGCGTTGGCCTCGCTTTTATTCGGTGATTATGTCGAGGCGGCGGCCATCGGCGGGGTCATCGTCATCAACACGCTGATCGGCTTTTTTACCGAGTTCAAAGCGGTGCGCTCGATGGAGGCGCTGCGCGAGTTCGAGGAGATCGAGACTGAGGTGGTCCGCGAGGGCCGCCGCGAGCGCGTTTCGGCGCGGGAGATCGTCCCCGGCGACGTCATCGCCCTGGACGAAGGCGATATGATTCCGGCCGATCTCCGCCTCATTGAGGTCTCCGACCTCGAGCTCGACGAGTCGGCGCTCACCGGCGAGTCGGTACCGGTGGCCAAGCAGCTAGAGCCGGTCGACGAAGATACGCCTTTGGCCGAGCGCGCCTCGATGGCTTATAAGGGCACCGCGGTCACCCGCGGCTCGGGCCTCGGGGTGGTCGCCGCCAGCGGCATGGACACCGAAATTGGCGAGATTGCCGGCATGGTCGCGGCCGCAGGCGCCGAGGCGACCCCGCTCGAGGAGCGCCTCGACAAGCTCGCCGGCCGGCTGGTCTGGTTTGTCCTCGCTGTGTCCGCCGTGGTCGCCGGCGCGGGATTCATCGCCGGCCGAGACTCCTTCTTGATGATGCAGACGGCAATCGCCCTTGCTGTGGCGGCGATCCCCGAGGGGCTGGCGATCGTCGCTACATTGGCGCTGGCTCGCGGCATGTGGCGCATGGTCGATCGCAACGCGCTCGTGCGGCGTCTGTCGTCGGTGGAGACGCTCGGCTCGACCAATGTCATCTGCACCGACAAGACCGGCACGCTGACCGAAAATCGGATGACCGTGAGCCGCTTCGAGCTCGCCGAGCGTAGCGTCGATATCGAGCAGGATGACGATGAGGTTCGATTTGTCGCCGACGACCAGCCCATCGATCTCGAAGAGGACGCGCTCGTCGCGCAGATGCTGCGGGTGGCGGTGCTCGCCAACAGCGCCGAGCTCGCCGGCGAGCATCGCGACGAGCCCACCGGCGATCCCATGGAGATCGCGCTGCTAAAGCTCGGCCATCGCGTCGATATGTCCCGCACCGAGATCGTCGAGCGCCACCCGGAGCAGCGCGTCGAGCCCTTCTCGAGCGAGACCAAGATGGTGGCGAGCTTTCACCGCGTCGATGACGAGGTGCACGTCGCCGTCAAGGGCGCCCCCGAGGCGGTCATCGACGCTTCGCGAACCTACCTCACCGAGGAGGGTGAGCAGCAGCTCGACGACGACGCGCGCCAGCGTTGGAATGAGCGCAGCGAGGAGGCCGCCGAGGAGGGACTTCGCGTGCTCGCGGTCGCCACGCGTGAGGTGTCCGACGCTGATGCCGACCCTTATGAGGACCTCCAGCTGCTGGGCCTGGTCGGCTTCGTCGACCCACCTCGAGACGGTGTGCCGTCGGCGGTCGAGCGCTGCCGCCACGCGGGCATTCACGTGGTCATGGTCACCGGCGACCACCCCAAGACCGCCGGCCACATCGCCCATCAGGTCCGCCTCGTCGACCGCGACGACCACCCGGTCCGCACCGGCGACTCGCTCGAAGACCCGGAAGGCCTCTCCGACCAAGAGCGTGAGGAGCTCCTCGAGACGTCGATCTTCGCGCGCGTCAGTCCGCGCCAAAAACTCAACCTCGTCGACCTGCACCAGGATAAGGGGCATATCGTGGCGATGACCGGCGATGGGGTCAACGACGCCCCCGCCCTCAAGAGCGCCGACATCGGCATCGCCATGGGCGAGCGGGGAACCGAGGTCGCCCGTGAGGCCGCCGATATGGTCCTGCTCGACGACGCCTTCTCGACGCTCGTCGCGGCAGTCGAGCAGGGCCGGATTATCTTCAATAATATCCGCAAATTCGTGCTGTATTTGCTCTCGGGAAACGTCGGCGAAATCCTCGCCGTCGGGTTTGCCGCGATCCTGGGCTTTCCGCTGCCGCTGTTGCCGCTGCAGATTCTCTATCTCAATTTGATCAACGACGTCTTCCCGGCGCTGGCCCTCGGAGTCGGCCCGGGCGGCGAAGAGGTCATGGAGCGCGCCCCCCGAGACCCCGACGAGCCCTTTCTTCGCGCCATGCATTGGGGAGTCATCGGCGGCTACGGGGTGGTCATCGCGGCGACGATTAGCGGCGCGTTCGCGGTCGCTTACGTCGGCTTCGACAAGCCCTACGAGCAGGCGGTGACCGTGTCGTTCTTGACCCTATCGCTGTCCAGGCTCTGGCACGTCTTCAATATGCGCGATGACGGCACCGGCCTCATCGACAACGACGTGACCCGAAACCCGTGGGTCTGGGGCGCCATCGCGGTCAGCCTGGGGCTGCTGGCCATCGCCATCTGGGTCGAGCCGCTCGCCAATATCCTGAGCGTCACCCCGCCGGACGCAACCGGCTGGGCGATCATCGGCGTGGCCAGCGTGGTGCCGCTGATTCTCGGGCAGATTTATCTGGTGATAAGAGGAAGGTTTGAAGAAGAGAGTGAGAGAGTAAGAGAGTAAGAGAGTAAGAGAGTGAGAGAGTGAGAAAGTGAGAGGGTGCTGCTGTACCTCACTTTCTCACTCTCTAGACGAATTACGTGCCAGTGCACATGTCTTCGCTGGTGCCGCCGCTGGACTGACAAACCGACTGGGCTTCGGGGTCATCACCGACGCTGCCGCACCAGGCGTCTTCCTGGCACTCCTGATAGTTCTCGCAGGGCTCGCCCTCGGCCTTGCGTGCCACGCAGGTCATGGCGTCTTCAGATGTGTCGCAGTAGCTCGACGCGTCACATTGGCCTGACTGTTCGCACGGATCGCCGACCGAGCCTTTCTCCACACAGACGCTGACCTGCTCGCCGGTGTCTTCGTCCCAGGTCGACTCGCAATAGGCGTGGTCGAGACACCCGCCGAAGTCGCAGGTGTCGCCGACGTCGCCTTTCTCTTTGCAGGTGCCGACCGACTCGCCGGCATCCGGGTCGTATTCCGAGTCGCAATACAGGTCCTCTTCACATCCCTGGTTGTTGCTGCAGGTGTCTCCGATTTGACCGATGGTCTCACATGTGCCGTTCCACTCTTCGGTCTCGGAATCGTAGGAGGAGTTGCAGTATTCGCCGTCGTTGCAGTCGTCGTCCCAGTCGCAGCCGCCATTTTCGCCGCCGCCACCGGTGCAGGTGCCGGGCCCGACGGGATTGTCCTGCTCGTCATATTCTTGGTCGCAGGAGCCCTGGCTGCACTCCTCGTCTAAATTGCACTCGCCTCCGGCTTCGACCTGGCCCTCGAAGGTCTCGTCGCAGTCGGATTGCTGATCCTGCCCCTCCATGAAGATGCCGTCGCTACACTCCTGTGCCTCCATCCAAGCGATGCAATTTCCGGCCTTGTCGGCATGATAGGTCACAGTTCCGGCGGCCACGGCATCCTGGAGCGCATCCAGCTGGGAACTAACGAAGGTGTCGAGGTTGTTGCGACATTCTGCGCGACTTCCTCCCGGATCAAAAAATCCACCCTCGGTGAGTTCTTGGCGCTCATCGGTCGTGCAGCAGTCGAAAATCTGATCGCAGAATACTGTCTTCGTTCTATCGGGTAGCTGATCGAGGCTCACCGGTGGGCCGGTCACCTGCTGGGTATTATTCAGGTCGCCACCACCACCACTACCGTCACCACCGCCGCCACCGCCGTCATCACCGCAGGCGACGACCAACGACAGACTGGCGAGGGTGACACACAGAAAACGCAAAACAGATTTCATCGCAATCTCCAGATTTCAATAACTAGAAAGATTGCGGCTATTCTATCAGGGTTGGATCGCAATACAAATATTGGAGTTCGGCCAGGTTTTGCGTGCTTCATCCCCAAGCCTCAAGCCCGCAGTTCAAGCCTCAAGCCCGCCTTCAATCCTCCGGAGCCAGCACTCGCCACTGAGCGCGAGCGAGTTCGAGGGCCGGCTCGGCGAGGGCGGGGTGGTCGGCGTCGGCGGCGGCCTCGCCGAGGGCTTGGGCCAGGACCGCCAGGTCTCGGACGTAGTCGGTGCGCCCGTCGAGTCGTTCCAGGGCGGCTTCGAGTAGGGAGGCGGCCGAGTCCCATTGGCCGGCTAGCGCGTCGCAGGCGGCCATGCCGATGATCGGGACGGCCATCCAGAGGCGGTAGTCGTTCTTCTCCATGCACATACGGCTGTCGCGGAACCAGCGCCGGGCGGCCTCAATGTCGCCGCGGGCGAATTCGATCATGCCGATATTGTGCAGGGCGACGCAGGGCAGCTTGACCGCGCCGACGCCGCTGCTCAGCGCGTAGGCGCGCCGGTAATCCTCCAGCGCGCGGTCGTGGTGGCCCAGCAGCCGGTGGATCTCGCCGATATTGCACGACGCCTTGGCCTCGTTGACCGGCGAGAGGTGGTCTTGGGCGCTGCGCAAAAATCGCTCGGCATGCACCTGCGCCTGCTCGAGATCGCGCTGCGGGCCGCACAGATAATATTGCGTGTAGCGCTCGTGGATGAGCGCGCGGTGGCGCTCGTCGTGGGCGGGACAGATTCGTCGGGCTTGCTTGAGCGTCTGGAGCATCTGGTGGAATTGGCCGACACGTCGGTAGGCGGTGCTCATGCTCAATAAGGTGGTGACGGACTCTTGCTGCATGCCGTTTTCCTCGAAGATCGACCGCGCTGACTCGAAAGAGCCAAGCGCCTCCTCGAAGCGGCCCTCGTGGGCCAGCGTGCGCGCCTCCTCGAGCAGAGCGAGGCCGAGTTCGCGCAGCCAGCCGCGCCGGCCGGCCATATCCATGGCGCGCTCGATGAGATCGCGGGCCTCCTGGCGGTTGTGGACGTGGCGGTATTGGCGCACCAAATAGGCGCGCTGGAGCCAGGCGCGCACCTGACGGACGTCCTCCCGGAGGCCCAGCCTGGCGCAGATATCGTCGATCAGGTCGAGCACCTCGATGCCGCCGGGGCAGTTGTCCGCCACGCGGGCGGCGTTGGCGGCCGCCAAGAGAGGTTCGAGCGCCTCCTCGAACTCACCTGCGCGACATAAGTGGTCTCCCCAGCGCTTCCACACACCGGGGGTCTCCAGGCCGTAGAGCTCGTCGAGCATGATGATGCAATTTCTCTGGTGGTAGCCCCAGCGGTCGGCCTGGCGCGCGCCACGCTCGACGACCTCTCGAAGCGCGCCGTGGACAAACGCCCAGCCGTCTTGCTCGCGGTGAGCGATGCGGTGGTTGACCATCTCGGCGACGAGGTCGCCGGGGACCTCCAATCCCAGGTTTTTGCATGCCGTTCGCCACTCGGTGCGGTCGATGTGACGGCCGAGTGCGGCGGCGACCTCGAGGACCTGTCGCACCTCCTCGGTACGCGTCGAGTAGCGCTGTGATAGGAAGCGCTCGATCCGCGAGCGGCACAGCTCCGAGAGGTCGTCTGGCAGCGGGGCGTCGGCCCCCTCGCGCAGCACAAAGCCCTGCGGGCTGGGCGCCAGGACGTCGCGCTCGACCCAGTCGCGCACCAGCTGGACGGCAAAGAGCGGGTTGCCGGCGGTGCGCTCCTCGAGCTGCCAGGCCAGGCCGGGGCTGAGCGTGAGCAGATGCTCGATGAGCTCGGCGTGGTTAGGCGCCGGCAGCGGGCCGAGCTCGATGTCGAGCACATCGTCGAAGTCGCCCAAGCTGTCGAGCCGCTCGGCGACCGCCGGCCTGCGGCTGAGGCACTCGTCGCGGGCGGTCATCACGAAGAGGACCGGGGTGTCGTCGTCGGAGTGGATCATGGACTCGACCAGCCCCAGCGCGTCTCGGCCCCACGGGATATCGTCGAGCCAGACCATCAACGGACGCTCGCGGGACAGCGCTTTGAGAAAGCGGGCGAGCACCGCGTGGCGTTCCCTGCGCGAGCGAAAATCGACCGTGGGTCCGGCGATTTCGGTGTCAGACAATTCGGGTCGCATAAACTCGGCGACACCGCGGGCCGTGTAGTCGAGCAGATAAGCCTCCTCCTGGGCGGCGTCGAGCTCGAAGAGCACCTCGATGGTGTCGCACACACGCCGGTGGACCTCGTCGGCCTGCAAGCCCCAGGCGGAAAGGGGCTGCTCGAGCATGCGCCGGAGGCTCTGTGAGGATTGTGCCTGCGGGCTATGCGAGGCCGACAAGACGCGGGCGGCGCCGACCTCGTGGGCGCGCTGGCACATCCACTGGGCCAGCCGGCTCTTGCCGGTGCCCGAGGGGCCCCGGATGATCACTGCCTGGGTGCCGCCGGATTCGACGACCTCGGACAGCCGCTCCCAGATGGCGTCGCGCTGGGCCTCACGGCCGACGAAGTCCACCTCGCGCAGCCCGAAGAGGTTCAGTCCCGCTCCGATGAGATGGGCATCGGGCTTGCGGGGGCGCTCGCGGCGCCAGGTCGGCGGAAACGGCGGCCGCCTTGTGCCGTCGCCCCGGGCGTTCGCCGGGCGAGCGCGCTCGGATTGTTGCCAGGCATCCTCCGGCAGCGAAAGTTTTTTGGAGGCCGCCGGCCCGGGTCCGTCGACGGCGGTCGCTCCACGGGCGGCGCGGCGAGCGCGGTCGGGAATCTCCACGGTGGCCATCTGCTCGAAGCAGTCCTTCTCGCTGTTGGTCGTCCTCGGTGAGGACTCTTCTGAGTCACGAGCGTCGTCGGGCGTCAACTCGCCGCTGTCGGCCACCGCATAGACGGCGTCTGGCCCGGACTGCTCCTCGTCCGGCTCGACGTCCATCTCGACGGTGTCCAGGGGGAACTCGGCCGAAGCCCATTGGGTCGACGTCGGCGACATCTCGATGAGCGCCCAGGCCGCGTCGGCTGCGCGTTGGAAGCGCTCGCCGGGCTGTTTGGCCAGCAACTTTTCGAGCCAGCCCCGAAAACCCTCGGGCACCCCAAAACGCGGGTCGATGGGCGGGGGCTGCTCGTCCATATGCTGCATGGCCAGCTTGACGAAGTTCTGCTCGACGAACGGCGGGCGTCCGGCGGTAAATTCGTAGGCCACGCATCCGAGCGCGTATAAATCGGTCCACGGGCCGAAGTCACGCCAGGCGCCCTCGAGCTGCTCGGGCGGCGAATAATCCGGCGATCCGCGGTAGATGCCGTCTTCCCGGGTGGGCGGTTGGCTATACGGATCGAGCGCATGTGCGATGCCAAAATCGGTCAGCTTGTAGCGCACACGGCCGTGCTCGGTCGACGACAGCAGGATATTGGTCGGTTTGACGTCGCGGTGGATGACCCCGCGAGCGTGGGCGTAGCCGAGCGCGTCGAGCAGCTGCAGGAGCAGATCACGAAGCTCCGCCCAGCCCGACACCAGGTTCAGATTGGTCAGCGACCCCCGGTCGGCCAACTCCATAGCCAGCATGGGGCTGCCGGCCAGCAGCGCCCCGCCGGAGGCGCGAGCGGCCTCCTCGGGAATGGTCCCGTAGTCGTAGACGGTCACGATCCCCGGATGAGCCAACCCGGCGACCGCCTGGACCTCGCGCTCGAACTCGTCGCGAAATTGCGAGTCGTCGGCGGTCTCCCCGGACAACGCCTTGATGGCCACCGGGATGGATTGCTCGCGGTGGATACCGCGCCAGACCGCACCCATACCGCCGCTGCCCAGCGGCTCGAGAAGGTCGAATGGTCCCAGCGGAATTGCCATAGAAATATCCGGGCACCTTGATCGGGATAAGTCGAATCGCGGAAGTTATTTGGCTCAGTCCAAAATCTAACCCCCGTCGGCTGATAGGACAATGCTGCAGGTTGTCTGAGGTTTTGGAGGTGGGCGGCAAGTCTTGTGCTTTCTTGGGGCGTTCGGGTTTTTGGGCGACCCCTCCGTCGAGTGCTGTACGGCGCACTCGCCACCTCCCCATCGAGCGGG
>CAYLTX010000017.1:0-65584 GCA_964386725.1 uncultured Bradymonadales bacterium
GCCGCCGGCCCCTTCTTTTTTGAGTGGTAGATCATACGAAAAAGACACCAGTTCTCTAAGCATGTTGTTTGAGGTTGTTGTAGGCAACAACTGAGCGGTCTTCCCGGCCGCCAAGCGCCCACAGAGCGCGCTTGACGACAATGTGCAAACAAGTGCATCCTGCACCTAACAGGATTCCATTGAGTCATCTGGTGTTTGTGGAGGAGACGAATGCAGCGATGGCGTCATATTTCGGGCGGACTTTTTTTGCTGGCGGCCGTATTTGCCCTGGCGTTGACCTTGTCGGGTTGCGGCGACGACCTGTACGCTTCGTGCAGCATGGACTCGCGTTGTGGCAACGACGAAGACAGCGTCAGTTGTGTCGAGGAGCAGAATTTGCAGTGTGAAACGCAGATTTGCGCCCGGTACAAGGGAAGCGACGCTTTCTGCACGGTAACCTGCCAATCCGACGGTGATTGCATCGCGGGCAAGTGTCGACAAGTGGTTTTCGGCTCCGACACCCGTTATTGCATCGAAGAGACTGACGTATAAAACCTTACTGCCCATGCGGCCTGCCCACGCGGTCGCCCAGTTAATGGGCACCGCGAGCCTCGGGTGGTGATTCTTCCGCTTTGATTCATTGTCTCATGGAGTTGATTCCATGCCGAAGCGCCTCATCAGTGCATTGATCGTATGTTTCGCCTTTCAACTGGCTGTTGGCGGCCAAGCCTTCGCCGAAGAAATGACTTTTGGTGAGGAGGAGGTCGAACAGGAACAGGTCGACAGCGGCCCGTACCCCGAATATTTGGCCGAGGGCAAAAAGCTCTACGAGAACGGCAAGTATGAGGAGGCCAGCCTGTTGTACCACAAGGTCGCTTCGGCGACCGACGTCGCCGCCGAGGCGCATGTGCCGGAGGCTGAGTACGAACTCGGAAAGACCCTCTTGCGCATGGAGTTGTACCAGGGGGCGTTGAGCTTCTTTGGCAATATCGTCGACTTGGGCGAGGATCACCCGTTCTTTTTGCCCACCCTGCGCGGCCTGGTGCTGCTGACCGACGTGATTCCGGGCGACCCCACCTTGCTCGAGCGTCTGGCTCCGTATGCCAGCTTTTACCCGCAGAACGTCCCCGAGAAATACCGTGACCAATTCGCGTATCTGGTCGGGCGCCACCTGTATCGAGAGATGCAGACCGACGAGGCGCTGCGGCTGTTGACCTCGGTCAGCAAGCGCAGCGACTACTACGGCAAGGCGCGCTATATCGCCGGCATCACCCATGTGGCCAATTACCAGGCGGGGCCGGCCGTCGAGCAGTTCAAGCAGGTGCTCAGCCATCTTCGAAGCAAGGACGAGACCGGCGAGTTGAGCAGCGACGAGCAACGGTTGCTCGAGATGACCACCCTGGCGATGGCGCGCGTCTTTTACTCGACCGGCGATTACGAGACGAGCCTCAAATATTATTCGAGCGTCGACCGCAACTCGAGTCGCTGGGCCAAGGCGCTGTTCGAGTCGAGCTGGGCGTTCTTCCAGACCGACGATTACAACAAGGCACTGGGTAATCTTCACAGCCTGAACTCGCCGTTTTTCGCCGACGCTTATTTCCCCGAGGGTCCGATCCTATCGGCGGTGATCTTCTTCTATAACTGCAAGTACGAGCGGGTGCGCCACGTGCTCGACGACTTCAGCTACTATTACGAGCCGCTCCAGGAGGACGTCCAGGCACTTCTGGAGGATTACCCCGGATCGGTGGAAATGTACGACTGGCTCAAAGAGCGTGAGCAAGGCGAGGTCGAGTTCGACCCGCAGGTCTACCAGATCGTCAACGCGGCACTGGACGACGCGCAGGTCGAACGTAAGTTCGCCCTTGTCGAGACCATCGAGCAGGAAAAGGAAAAGATCGCCGGGATGCCCGATTCATGGCGGTCGAGCTCCTTGGGAAGCACTCTGATGCAGGAGTCCGAGTTGGCGCTGAGCTTTGCCGTCGACGACGCCGGTGGATTGGCCCGCGAGCGGCTGTCGCGGGTGGTCGATGAGCTCAATGATCTCATCGTCCAGCAAAAGGAAATCCTCTTCGAGGTTGCGCGCGCCGAGCGAGGCGAGGTTCAGGCCGATATCCGCGCGGGCATGAACGTCGAAGGTAATGTGACCGACGAGCCGTCTCTGGATATTGGTGACGAGCAAATGTACTGGACGTTCCAGGGCGAGTACTGGCGGGATGAGCTGGGCGCCTACGTTTATAATATCAACTCGCAGTGCAGCCGCTAGAGAGCCTTTAGCGCTACTCGCCCCGGACCCCGGGGCCTGTCGATGATCTGATTTGAGGAGCACAAGATGAGCCACTTCTTCAACCGCGTCTCCATATTTGCAAAACCTAGCCGATGGGCTTCGGTGCTGGCTGTCGTTCTGTGTCTGGGCGTTGCGTTCGAGGCGGCCGCTCAAGAGGAAGAAGAAAAAGAAGAGGCGGCGATCGAGGTCGAAAAGGCCACCGACCAGAAGGAGGCGCCGACTCTCAAAGACGAGGAAGAAGGGGCCGGCGAGCAGGCCAATCTCCAGGCCGACGAGTTCATCGAGGACAAGAGCTTCAAGGACGTCAAGCTGGCCGACGAGCAGATCGTGCGCCTCAAGGATTTGCTCGACAGTACCCCGCAGGACAACCCCAAGCGGGCCGAGTATATGTTCAACCTCTCGGAGATGTACTGGGACAAGTCGAAGTCCCACGAACTCGAGGCGTTCAGCAAGCAAGACGAGTGTTACGAACTCAAAGACCAGGGCAAGGAAAAGGCGGTCAAGCGCTGCGAGATGCTCATGGATCAGAATCTCGCCGAGTCCGAGCGCCTGCGCGAGAAGTCCGTGGAGCTGTACAAGCAGATCGCGCGCAATTATCCGGAGTTCGAGGAGCTCGACAAGGTCCTGTTCTTCCTGGGCACCAACCTCCAGCAGATTGGTGACCAGGAAGACGCGATGCGTGTGTTCCGCACGCTGTTGGGCAATTACCCGAACACCGAATACAAGCCCAACGTGCTGCTGTCCTTCGGCGAGTATTACTTCAACAACGACCAGGTCGAGCAAGCTTACGACGCCTATCAGAAGGCCGCTCAGTTCGAGGACTCGAGCGTCTACGCCTATGCGCGCTACAAGGCGGCTTGGTGCCTGTATAATATGGACAAAAAGGACCAGGCGCTGGACACCTTTTTGGAGGTCATCAAGCACGCGCGCCAAAATCCCGAGAACCCCAATAGTGGCGCGCTGATCCGGCAGGCCCAGAAGGATATCGTGCGTACCTACGCGCATATCGGAAACCCCAAAGGGGCGATCCCCTTCCTGAAGGACTTGGCCGGCGATGAAAAGGAGCAGTGGCTCGACATGGCCGAGCGGCTGGCGATTCACTACGGCGACCAGGGCAACGCGGCCGACTCGACGCGGATGTACAAGCAGCTCATCGCCGAGAACAAAACCAGCGTCAAGACGATCGATTACCAATACGAGATCGTCCGCAACCAGACCGTCGCCAACGCATATAGCAAGAAGTCCATCAAGGAACTCATCCGGATGATGAAGCTGGTGCAGCTGGCCGACGACGGCCACTTCGAGGACACCGAGGAGAAGAACTACCCGCGCATCCGAAAGCGCGTCGAGAGCTTGGTGCGCCAGTGGTCGACGCAGTACCACCGGGAGGCGCAGAAGACCAAAAACGCCGATCTATATTCGATGGCGTACTTTCTGTACAAGCACTACCACGCCACTTTTGAGGACTCGCCGAAGAAGTACGATATGAGCTTCTTTTACGGCGAACTCCTCTATAAGCTCCAGCAGTGGGAGCAGGCTGCCGAGGCCTACGAGCGGGTGCTGTCCATCGACCCGGAGGGTGAGTATACCGAGGAGTCGGTTCACGCGGCCGTGCTCGCTTACTTCAAGGTCGTCGACGTCTCCGAGGCCAAAGCTAACCTGGAGGATTCCAAGACCGCCAAATCCGATGACGACGAAGCCGACGGTGAGGAAGAGGGCGAAGAGGGCGAAGAGGGCGCCGAGCAGGCCAAGGGGCCGCCCGAGCCCAAAGAAATCCCCGATATCCACAAAAAGCTCATCAACGCGTGCGAACGCTACATGAAGCACGCCCCCGACGGCGGGCGCATCGTCGACGTCAAGTATACGATGGCGCGGACCTACTACGACTTCAACCACTTCCGCGAGGCGTTGGGTCTGTTCAAAGATATCGCCTACAACCACAGCAATCACCGCCTGGCGATCATCGCCGCCAACTTGCACCTGGACACCCTCAACCTGCTCGAGGACTTCGACGGACTCCACGAAGCGGTGGTCGGATATATCGAAGAGCGCCCGCTCAACGACGGGCCGTTCATGGAGGACGTGAACAAGCTCAATGTCCAGATCCGCTTCAAGAAATGCACCATCCACGACGAGAACGAGGCCTGGAAAGACGCCGCCAAATGCTTCGTGCAATTTTACCGCGATTTCCCCGGCGAGGACGAATACGTCGACAAGGCGCTATACAACGCGGCGCTGGACTTCGAGCGCATGAAGGACCTCGGCAAGGCCATCACCGTACGTAAATTCCTGCTGCAGGCCGCCCCCGAATCCGACCTCGCCCCCGAGACGCTATTCAATATCGGCGGCAACTACCACGCGCTGGCCGTGTACAGTGAAGCGGCGAAGTTCTATGAGCTCTTCGTGCGCAACTTCCCGGACCATGAGGATTCCGAGCCTGCATTGGCCAACGCCTCGGAGTTTCGCTACGGGCTGGGCCACTACGACCGCGCCATCAAAGATTACGAGAAGTATCTGGAGCTGTACGGCAAGTCCAAGCCCGAGCGGGCGGCCATCTCCTACTTCCAGATCGCACGCATCCACGAGAAGCGCGGCGAGGACAAAAAGGCCCTCGAGCAATACGAGAGTTTCCTGCGCCGCTTCGGCGACAAGTCCGACTACGACCGCATCCTCAAGGCACAGACCGCCATCGGCATGTATTATTGGGACCTGGGTGGCAAGAGTAACCGCCAGCGGGCCCTCAAAGAATTCGACAAGACCCTGGATATCTACAACTCGCTCGACAAAAAAACCAAGGAAGGGCTGATCGAGGGGGCTGACGCGGCGGCCCGCGCCAAGTTCATGAAAGGCGAGGATATCTTCGAGGAGATGGCCGCCATTACCATCGAGTCCTCCGACGAGGAGGACCTCAAAGAGCGCATCAAGGAAAAGATGAAGGTCGCCGAGAAAGCTCAGGGGATCTTCGAGGACGTGCTCACCTACAGGCGCCCCGACTGGGCGATCGCCGCATTGTACCGAATCGGAGCGCAGTATCAGGACTTCGCCGAGACCGTCCGAGACAGCCCGGTTCCCGATCGGCTCAACGCCGACCAGACCGAGATCTACAAAGGCCTGCTCGAGGACCGCGCCTCGAATATCGAGATCAAGGCTGTCGACGCCTACGAGAAGGCCCTGCAGATCGCCTTGGATCGCAATTGGTTCAACAAATACAGCAAACGCGCCGAGATCGAATTGGCCAAGCTGCGCCCGAAGGACTACCGCAAGCCCTCGGAGCTGCGCGCCGAGCCCGAACACTTCAACCCCGGATTCATGCGCTCGGCGTTCATCACCAACGTCAAGGAAGAGGACCGACTGCAGGACTTTGACGAAGGCACTGGTGAAGACAGCACCGAAGAGGCCATGGAAAAACCGGACGTAAGTGAAAAAGAAGGCGACGACCAAGAGGCGCCGGCCTCTTGAGGCGGCTCCACGATTTGCAGACCATCCGGCTGCGGAGTTGGTTTCCCGGCCTGAAGCACCTTCTGGATAGACCGAATATGATGCAAACCAATAAAATGAAGTCTCGAACGATTCGCCCGGCCGTGTTGATCGTGGTGGCGCTGGTCATCGCCCTGGCTACGGCGTGTTCGTCGTCCTCGGCGGTCAAGCGCGACAAGGGCTCCAAACTCGCCCAGGGCGGCACGGCCAGCGTCAACGCCAAGGAAGAGTTCGAAAAGGCCGTGACGGTCTACGAGGAGAAGGGGCCCGAGGGGCTCGACGACGCGATCGACGCGCTCGAAGACGCCGTCGACGAGGATCCCGGCTTCGGCAAGGCGTGGTTTAACCTGGGATTGCTCTATGAGGAGCGCGGTGACAGCGACGACGCGCGAGAGGCTTATGAAAATGCCATCGAATCGGCGCCCAGCCTCGGCGCGCCCCACGTCAACCTGGGCATGATGGCCTTGGACAACGGTGACCGCGATCGCGGCCGCAAATTATTCGAGCGAGCCCTCGAGGCCGAGAGCTATAACGCCGCTGCCCACAACAACATTAGTGTCTTCTTGCGAGAACAGGGCGAGTTTCCGAGGGCGGTGCGCCACGCGCGGCTGTCATTGGCCGGCGATGCCAGTAACGTCACCGCCTATACCAACCTCGCTCGTATCTACTACGACCGTGGAAACCACGACGTCGCTAAGCTGGTTATTCTCAACGCGCTCAAGATGGACGCGGGGCTCAAAGATCCCGATCTGCGCAATATGCTCGGTCTGATCGAGCTCGCCCGCAACGATGTTACCGAGGCGATCCGTCAGTTCCGCGAGGCGGTTAAGCTGCAGGACGATCACGTGCCGGCGCGCATGAACCTCGGGGCGGTGATCCTCAACGTGCGTGACTACAAGCGCGCGCTGGCCCACTTCGAGCGTGTGTTGAAGGAGCAGCCCGACAATGTCGACGCCAAGATCTCGGTGGCCGTCGCCAAACGCGGCATGGGGGAGCTCGAAGCGGCCGAAAAGATCTATGCCGCGATCCTCGAAGATCACCCCGAGCAGGCCAAGGTCGAGTTCAACCTGGGTGTCATCGAACACGAGCACAAAGCTCAAGACGCCCTGTCCGGCCTTCACAGCGACCCGCCCGAGCCGCCCGAGAGCTCCGAGCCGGTCGCCCAGATGGAACACGGCATCGCCAGTACCGAGTGGAATATCGAGAACCTCGAGACCGCCGTCGATCATTATCATAAGGCGATCGAGCATTACCGGAACTTCCTGGCCTACGATGACAGCGGCAACGAGGAGCGGCGCAAGACCGCCAACAAGCGCATCGGTCAGGTCAACAAGATCATCGAGTCGACCCAAGAGCAGCTGCCGCAGCTGCGCCAGACGGTCAAAGAGCTGCGCGCACAGGTCGCCCAGATGAAAAAGCAGGCGAAACAGGAGGCCAAGCAGCAGGCCGAGCAGCCGGCCGAGGATTCCGCCGATGAGGCGGGTGGAGACGGTGGTGACGATGGCGGCGATGACGGCGGCGATGACGGCGGCGGAAACGCTTCCAACGACGGCGGGGAGTCTTGAGTTGCAACCCTTATATCGCCTCAGAAACGCCCGCTAGTACAAAATAGCGGGCGTTTCTATTTGCGCTCGAGCCGGCTCGGATGTGTACTTCAGGGCGCAGTGCTTAACTTTGCGCGAGGTTGTCGCTGTGGTACATTAAGGAAGCTAAAGCCATGTCGCTTGGAAATTTTATGGTCGAGACTGTTGGGGTTCTCGGAACTTTTGAGTCTCGTCGGTGTCAGACCATAACGAGACCGTAGAGCGCGTCTCAGGTGATGGTTCTAACTCGCGTTTGGCACGATTGATGATAGCAGGAGCAGCTATGCTGAAGAAACTCGTATGTCTCGTCACTGTACTATCGTTTATGAGCCCCGGCTTGTTGGCCGCTCAGGACATGCCACAGCCCGAGGTCGGCCAGGAAGGCCAGGGCGGGGATACTCAGTACAAAGAGGAGACCGTCTACGACTTCGACGGTGATGACGTCACGGGCAACCTGGTCAAGCCGGACGGTGAAGACGTCACCGCGCAGACCCACGGTAAGACGAGCAGCTTGATCAAGATTCGCTCCGACTTCATCCCGGAGATGCTCGAATCGGTCGAGGAGCTTTAACACTCCGGAGCAGTAGCGCCAAAGAGGCGTCCGAAAGGCGTCCGGCTTACGAATATTTGTGCTGGTATGTATGTACAGCGCGCATCACTTTCGAGGGATAACTGAGCGATGAGTCAAGATAGCGTCACACTGCGCTTCGAGATCATTCAAGACGGCGAGCCGGTTCGCACCGAGCAGCTCGACCAAGACGTCGTCAAGATCGGTAAACTGGCCAGCTCGCACTTGCGCCTGGAGGACGCGAATGTCTCGCGCATCCACGCAGTGATCGAGAAGGGCTCGGGAGGCTCTTATAGCGTCATCGATCTGGGGAGCGCTGCAGGCACGTTCGTCAACGGGGACAAGGTCACCAAGGCCGAGATCTCTGACGGCGACGAGCTCCAATTTGGCGAGACCGTCGTTCGTGTCCACTTCGTCGAGGCCGGCGCGCAGCCGGATGCAGGCGGCGGGGAGATGAGCTTTGGCGGCCAAGCAGACGCCACGGTCGTTACTGAACCGTCCGAGGAACAACTCGAGGGAGATCGACAAGAAGCTCGCTCCGGCGAGCAAGCCGAGGCTGAGGCGGCTCAGCAGCCCTCCAGCACCCAGATCACCCTCGAAGACGGCACCGTCGTCGAGCCCTACACTCAGCAGGGCTACTATGATGACAACAACAACTACATCCCCTATTGGTACGACGAATACGGGCAGTACCACGCGGGCTACGGCTACTACGACGATCAGGGCGAGTGGCAGGTTGCCTTTGGCTATTACGACCCGGAAGGTGAGTGGATCGCCACCGACGAGCCGGTAGGCTTCGTCGACGGTGGAGAATCCGACAGCGCCGACTATTACGACGGTCCGTCCGACAGCGAGTTGTACCAGGACGAGTTTTTCGAGAATACCGGGGGCGACACGCTCGAGGTTGCGCTCCTGTGGTCCGATCAGGTCCTGTCGGTCACCAGCTTTCGCACGCCGCGCACGGTGACCATCGGCCCGGATGAGGAAAACGATTTCGTCGTCGAGGACGCTGCCTTCGGCCAGGATATCAGCTTTCCCTTCGTCAGTTTTCGGGACGGCTCGTATTTCCTGATCTTCAACGCGTCGATGTCCGGCTTCGTCCAAAACGGCGAGCAGCAATATACGTTCGCAGAGGCGATCGAGCAGGGGATCGCCAGGCAGAGCTCGGAGGCGCCGGGCGCCCACGAGGTGCCGCTGGGCAAGCAAAGCAGCGCTCGCATCGATATCGGCACGACGACCTTTTTGGTCCACTTTACCGAGATGCCCACCGTCATCGGCGGTGGCTTCAAGATGGACACCGATCCGATCCCGTATGTGGCCGTGAGCGCCGCGGCGCACATCTTGTTGTTGATGCTGGCCTTGACGCTTCCCGATGATGCACGAAGCCTCGACCTGGACGGTTTTGAAGCCGAGGATCGCTTCGTCGAGATGATGATGAAGCCCGAGCAGGAAGAAGAGGAAGAGCCCGACTGGCTCGACGATGATGGCGGCGACGAGGAAGAGGCCGCCAAGCATCAGGGCGAGGAGGGCGAGGCCGGCAAAGAAGACGAAGAGCAAGAAGATAACCAAATGGCCGTCGAGGGGCCGCCGGATAACGCCGACCCCGAGATCAAGAAGGCACACGACACCAACGTGGCGATGAACGCCGGTGTCGAGTCGGTCTTCAATGATGACGAGCTCAGCAGCATGTGGGGCAGCGGCAGCGAATCGGTCGGCAGCGACGCGGTCGACGCCATCGGAAATATGGAAGGCGAGCAAACCGGCGCGGCCAAAGGCTTCGGCGGACTCGGTGTCGCCGGCTCGGGTCGCGGTGGCGGCGGTGTCTCCGAGAGCGGCTTTGGTATGGCGAACGTGGGCACCTCCGGTCGTGGCGGCGGCGGTCGCGGTGGCTCGGGCTACGGCAAAGGTGCCGGCAACCTCGGCGAGAAGGACAACAAGCTGCCCCAGGTCGTCCCCGGCAGGCCGGCGGTCACCGGCTCGCTCGACAAAGAGATCATCCAGCGCGTCATCCGCAAGCACCGCCGGGAGATCGCCTACTGTTACGAGAAAGAGTTGCAGAAAAACAAGAGCCTCAAAGGGCGCATCAAGGTCAAGTTCACGATCTCGCCGACCGGCGACGTCGTCTCGGCCCTCGTGAGCAATTCGACCATGAACGACCGCACCGTCGAGTCCTGCGTGACCTCGAAGATCCAGCGCTGGGTGTTCCCGGAGCCAAAGGGCGGCGGTATGGTCGTCGTCAACTATCCGTTTAACTTCAGCCGCCAATAAGCTTCGCCGACCGGCGTATACGGCTCACCGACGCGCCCGTGCCACCTGCACGGGCGCGTTTTGCATATGGATTTCGTTTGAGCAAAGACTCACCCCCAACCGCGCGTGCCCACGGTGCTCTGTGGCGGCGACGATGTGTCCGCTGGGCCGGCGTTGTCGCCGTTGTCCTCGGAGGCCTCGGCTGCGCCTCTGGCGGCGAGCCAATATCCGAGGAGCGGAGCGTCCCGCCGCCGGTGTCTGACCACACCGTCGATCCCGATGCGAACGCGGCACCGGCGGTGCAGGCGCATGTGACGGTGACGTTCGAAGCAGACCGGCCCAATCAGATCCGTACCGACGGCGCCCGTGCGCTGGTGACCACCGCCAGCCGGCGCTGCTACCGGCTCGCCCTGCAACAGGACAAAACCCTGGAGGGACGCACGCTGCACGAGTTGCTGGTAACCAGCAATGGTCGTGTGGCCGGCGTAGAGATGGTCTCTACGAGCGCCGATAACCGGCGCCTAGAGCAGTGCGTGGAGTCCATACTCGGCCGGCTGCGCTTCGACGTTCCGCGCAGTCGAGATCCGGTCGCTTCCAGGCTGTATGTGCGCATGGTGCTGCACCGCGAGTTGGTCGACGTCGAGCGCTCACCGCTGGAAGATTCGGCCGACGCCGAAGACTGAGACAACGCCACCGGGCAAAGGAGGTTGCGGGTCTCCGTGCCAAGGGGTTATGATACCAGCAGATTTTTGATCGAAAACCACCCATCATCGCACCGTCAGGACCAACACCGGACGACGGGAGAGACTGGATATGGAAAATTCTTTTCGTGCGGGGCCTTTTTCCTCGCCGAGATATTTGGTGGCGCTACTCGTGGGCACGCTTCTGATGCTGTCCGTCGGGTGTAACCAAGACCGCGCCCTCGCCGTACGTGAGATGAATAAGGGCATCGAGGCCTTCGATTCGGGTCAGTCGATGACGGCGGTGCGCCACCTTACGGCGGCCGCCGAAGCCGACCCCACCTTCGCTGAGCCGGCGCTGTACCTGGGCCAGCTCTATCACCAGCGACTCAAGGAACTCGACAACGCCGAGCAGGCCTACCGCGACGCGCTGAGCCGCAAGCCGGACGACGCCACAATCCTGTATAAGTTGGGCACGGTGCTCGCCGACAAAGACGAGCATGAGATGGCCATCGAGGAGTTGTCGCGCGCCGTCGAGCTCGACGAAGGCCACGCACGAGCTTGGTTTCGCCTCGGCTTGAGCCAGCAGGCCTTGGCAGATTATCCGGCTGCGGTGGAGAGTTTCACTAAGTCCATTCGCGCCAACCCGCGCATGAAGATGGCCGAGGATGACCCGGGCGGGGCGGCCTATCACGCGCTCGGCGATCTCTATCTGCGATATGGTTTTTATGACAAGGCGCTCGAGGTCTACGACAACGCGCTCCTCAACAACGAGGGCGTCGCGCGTCTGAATGCGGGACGCGGCGTCGCGCAACTCAAGCTGAAGCGCTATGAGGACGCCGCCGACAGCTTCGAGCGTGCGATCGAGCGAGACCCGAGCCATGTGCCGGCGACGTTCAACTTGGCCGTGGTGCACAATCAGCTCGGCCAGCACGACGCGGCCATCGAAGTGCTCGAGCAATACCTGGGCCGATCTGCGGACCAGGCACGTCGAAGTGCGGCTCAAGGCCTTTTGCAGGAGCTACGCACCGCCAAAGAAGAGGCCGACGAGTGAGCCAGAGGCTCAGAAGAGAGTCGTGGGCATCGATTGCTCGCACGCGGCTGCCTGTGGTATACCTCGGTGAACGCTTTGTCGTGCGAACATCAATGCTGCCCGATGCGACTCGGCATCAAACCGAGGAACGAGTGACCCGTCGAACGCCAGCCAAACAAGCCGGTGACCCTCCGCCACGACGGCGACACCGTGCGCTGGTATTTCGCCGAGGCACGCACGTTTTCCTACGTATATATCACCCGGACGCTCCACTGCGCCGGGAGCCATTTCAGACTCTACAAGGTGAATTGACAGCTCATGGATCGTGAGACTCAGATGCAGGAACTCCTTTCGCGACTGGCAGCCGATCCCTACAACCTTGGACCGGTCAAAGAACTCGAGCGGCAATTCAGGTCGGAGGTCAGCTCTTTAGTGAGCACTTTCGAGGATCGCGCCGAGGAAACCGACGACGCCGAATACAGCGCCCGTCTCCTTTTGGAAGCCGGACGGCTGACGGCAGTCGAATTGGCCGATCTCGACCAAGCCCTGAATCTGGTGGCCCGAGCCATCGAGCTTGGCGAAGACACCTACGTGTCGATCGAGGCGCATCTATTCGACCTCGCCCTCAAGGGCGAAGCCGAGGAGTTGCTGGGCTTTTTCACCGAGTCGCTCGAGTATTTCGACGACGCCGGCTACCAGAGCCGGTTGTACCAGCGCATGGGTACCATCCTTGGCCACTTGCTGGGGGATATGGAGGAAGCCGGCAACGCTTATCTTTATGCCGTCGAGCTCGCCCCGGACAATTTGGCTGCGCGCTGGGCACACCAAGAACTGGCACGTACCCAGCAGGATTGGCCCACCTTGGCCGAGCTGCTGTATGACGAAGTCGAGAATGTCGAGGATGCCGCCGCTCAGGCGCGCGCCTCCGTCGAACTCGGCGTGGTCTACCGAGATCATCTGGGCGACGAGGACGGGGCAGCTCAATGCTTCCAGATCGCCCTCGAGATCGACCCGGACAATGAGGCGGCCCGAGAGCACCTCGCCGAGATGGGCCAGCCGGTCGACGTCGAAGAGGCGCCGCAGACTGACGCCGTCGAACCCGAAGCGCAGGACAACCCGGGAACCATGGAGCTCGACGAGGAGATGCTCCTCGACGAGGCGCCCGTTGCAGCGGAGGACCCCGGGACCATGGAGCTCGACGAGGAGATGGTCCTCGAAGAGGAACCACCCGCTACCCCGGCAGCGCAAGACCCGGGAACGATGGAGCTCGACGAGGCGATGGTTCTCGAAGAGCCCTCGTCCGAGGTGGAGCAGGATGACCCGGGTACCATGGAACTCGACGAGGAGATGCTCCTCGACGAGGCGCCCAACACCCCGCCGCAGGCCCCGCCCGAATTCGAAGATGCTGAACTCGAGGAAGAATCCGATGCGAACTCCGAGGTGGAGGTCGAGGAAGAGGAGTCCGAAGTTGAGGAGGTCTTGGAGGCCGATGAAGAGCCCGAGGCCGACATTGCAGAAGAGGCCGAGGTCGAGCTCGGAGAGGAGTCCGAGGCCGACGTCGAAGAGGAGTCCGAAGCCGACGAGGAGTTCGAAGCCGACGAGGAGTCCGAAGCCGAAGTCGACGAGGAGTCCGAAGCCGAAGCCGACATTGAAGAGGCATCTGAGGTCGACGTTGAACTCGAAGAGGAGTCCGAGGCCGGCGTCGAGGATGAGTCGGAAGCCGATATCGAGGAAGAATCCGAGGAAGAGCCCCAGGACACCTGGCATGACCGCTTTGTGGCGTTGACCGACCAGGCGCGCGAAGCAGGCGGTGGTGAGGAATCGCTGACCCTGCTTGGGCGCGCAGCAAGGCTCGAGTCACGGCATCGTCAGGGGGACGAGGACGGCCTCGACCTGTGGCGTGCCGCCGTCGAACTCGGCGTCGGCGGGCAATTTTATCGCCGAACCAGCTATCTGTGGGATACACAGAGCTTCTGGCAGTCGGTCTTCGACGAGGTCGACGACGACGCGCTCAAGGGCCGCATTGCCTTCTTCGAGCTGGGAGATACCGACCAGGCCCAGGCGTGCGCCGAGGCTGCAGACGACGAGGAGATCTTGTCGGCGCTCGAAGATCTCGAGGCCGCCACCGACAATTGGCGCAAATACCAGCGCTCTCTCGAGCAGCGCCACGACGATCTGGACGGCGATGAAAAGGCCCACAAGGTCTACTGGCATATGGCCAATATGGCCGCTTCCCTCGACGATCTCGACAAGCAGATCGACGCGCTGCGCCGTCTCGACCGACAGGTCGACGATCCGTTGGTCAGCAATCGACTCAAGGTTCTGTATAAGCGCGCCGAGAAGTGGCCGATGTACGTCGACCTGGTCAAAAAGGAGGTCGAGGCGCTGGCCGACGACCGCGAACTCGACAAGATCGACCTGCTCCACGAGGCGATCCGCGTCTATCGCGAAGAGATGAATCACGACATGATGGTCGTGAATACGTACAAAGAAATCCTGGAGATCGACCCCGAGAATCTCGAGGCCATCGACGCGCTCATCGAGATGTACGACCAGATGAACCGCGCCTCGGAGCTGATCAATATGCTCCAGGAGAAGGTCGAGCTGGTGCGTACCGAGGGCGCAAAGGTCGAGATCTACGAGCAGATCGCCGAGCTCTTCCTCGAGAAGTTCCGCAACCAGGCCGAGGCCATCAAGGCCTACGAGTCGATCCTCGAGCTTCGGCCCCACCACGCCGGTGCGATCGAGTTCCTCAAGGAGATGTACGAGAAGCGTCGTGACTGGGAAAAGCTCATCGACGTCCACAAGCAGCAAATCGAGACCTTCGAGACCGACGAAGAAAAAGCCGAGGGCTTCAAAGAGGTCGCCCAACTGGCCAGTGACCGGCTGCGCAACCCGGAAGTCGCAACCGAGTTGTGGCTCGAGGTGCGCAGCTTTGCGCCCGAGGATCCCAGCGCGCTCGACGCCCTGGAGACCCTCTATGAGAAGAGTCGAGACTACGAGAAGCTCGCCGACGTTCTGGAGACCAAGGTCGACAGCATCGACGACGTCGACGAGCAGATGAAGCTGCGCCAGAAGCTCGGCATGCTCTACTCGGACCGGCTCGAGGACTCCGAGCGCGCGATCGCCGCGTGGCGTGGTGCGCTCGAGCTCGACCCCGAAGATCTCAAAGCCAGAAAAGCGCTCGAGCGCCTGTATATCGACAACCGCGATTGGGACGCGCTGGAGGCGTTTTATGCCGAGAGCGACGGCCACCAAGATCTGGTGCGCGTGCTCGAGACGCTCGCCGGCACGATCAAAGAGGACGAGGTCAAAATCGAGCTCTTGCTTCGCGCCGCTCGAATCTGGCGCGAGGTGCTCGAGGATACCGGCCGCGCCGAGCGCGACCTGGAGCGAGTGCTGGGCATCGACGAGCGCAACGAGCAGGCCGCGCTTCAACTCGAGCCGATCACCCGCGAGAAAGAAGACTTCGACAAGCTCAAAGAGATCTTCCAGATTATCTTGGAGCACCGCGAGGAGCCGGCCGAGCGCCGAGAGTATCAACTCAAGCTCGCCGAGCTGCACGCAGACCAGCTCGACGACGCGCAGGGCGCGTTCCGCTGGTACGCCCAGGCCTTCCACGACGACCCGAGCGCCAATGATGTGATCGAGGCGCTCGAACAGGCGGCTGCGCATGCCGATAGCTGGTCGCAGCTGGCCGACGCCTACCGCAGCGCGCTCGATGAAGAGCTCGCCGAAGAAACCCGCCAGCAGCTGCGTCTGCGGTTGGGGACGGTTCTCTCCGAGCAACTCGACCAGCTCGACGAGGCGCTCGCCCAATTCGAGGCGGTGCTCGAAGAGCAACCCGAGAATCTCGACGCCCTCGCCGCCATGGAGCGTATCTATCGACGCTCGGAGCGCTGGGACGAGCTGATGAGCGTCTACCGCCGTCGGCTCGAGCTTACCGAGGAGGTCTCTGACAAGGTCGAGATCCTGCAGGGCATGGCCGACATCGCCGAGCAACAAGCCGGTGATACGGAGACTGCGATCGAGCGCTATAAGGAGGCGCTCGAGCTCGACGAGGAGAACGAGACTACGCTGCGTCAGCTGCACCGGCTCTATGCCGATCAACAGGCTCACGACGAGCTTGGCGAGATCATCCGGCGCGAGATCGCGCTCATCGAAGAGCGCGCCGCAGACCGGGAGTTCCAACGGGCGACCAGCATCTCACTCGATGCATTCTTCACCGGCGGCCAGCCAATCGCCGTCGATCTGCCCGAGGACGAGGCAGGCGCCGAGATGAGCCTCGAGGACTCGGAGCCGCAGGCTCCCGAGTACGAATTGGAGGCGTCCGAATTGGCCGAAGACGGCTCGGGCCAAGGCCTCGGCACCGAGGCGTCGGATGCCCAACTTGCCGAGCACTCCTCGGTCGCTGAGGCCGTCGAGCCTGCGCCGGACGAATTCGCCGACGAGGTCTTCGAAGCCGAGCAAGACTCCGATGTCTCCGACTCCGCGTTGATCGAAGAAGCCTCTGAGGCGGCCCTCGACGCGCTGTCGGAGGCGTCCCAGGCGGACCTGTCGGCCGAGCCGGTCTACACCGAAGAAGAGATCGAGCGGCTCGTCGAGCTTCGCTTCGAGCTGGGTGTGATCTGCAAGGACTATCTCGGCGAGGACGAAGAGGCGGTCGACGTGCTCTCGTCGGTGCTGGCGTGGCGGCCGCTGCACCACGAGGCTCGTCACGCGATCGAGGACTATCTCGACCACGGCGAATTGCGCGAGACCGTCGCGAGCGAATTGACCCCGGTCTACGAACTTCAGGGTAAGTGGGCACGTTTGATCGAGGTGCTCGAGATTCAATTGGAGGAAGCCGAGGACCACGGACGTAAGGTGGACCTCTTGGAGCGCATCGGCGGCACGCAGATCGAGGAGCTCGGCCACCACGCCGAGGCCTTCGAGACGTACTGCAGGCTGCTTCGCCTCGAGCCCGACAACGAGGGTGCGCGCCCACAGCTTCGCCGCGTGGCCGCCCCCATCGAGCGCTGGGAAGAGCTCATCGATCTCTACGAGGAGCTTCGCCCCGAACTCGACGATGACGCGCTCCAGATCGACTACCTCTTCGATCTCGGGGAGATGTACGGAGACCGCCTCGGTGACACCGAGACGGCTCAGGACCTCTACCATCAGGTGCTCGAGGCCGAGCCCGACTCGGCGCGGGCGCTCGAAGAACTCGAAGCGCTGTACGCCCGGACCGAGCAGTGGCACGAGCTGCTGTCGGTCTACCAACGCCAACTCGAATTGGCGGAGCGCGACGAAGAAGCCGAGCAACTGCAATTCCGCATCGCGGTGCTCCACGAGCGCCTGCTCGACGATCCCGAAGAGGCGATCGCCGTTCTCAAGGGCGTACTCGATGACCAGCCGGAGAACGTGCGCGCCGTGCGTATGCTCAACCGTTTGTACCGTGGCCAGGAGATGTGGCACGAGCTGGCCGACAATATCGACGGCGAGCTGGAGCTGGTCGAAGACGAGGAGAAAAACGAGGTCAAAAACCGCCGCGCCGAGGTGCTCGAGGAGCACCTGGACGAGTACGACGCGGCGATCGACCTCTACGAAGAGGTGCTCGACGACGAGCCGACAAACGCCAACGCGACGGCCGCGCTCGAGCAGTTGATGCACGTCGTCCCGGCACCGCGTGGTCGAGCCAGCCGCATCCTCGAGCCGCTGTATATCGAGCGCGACGAATGGGAGAAGCTGGTCGATGCCCTGGAGGTTCAGGTCGACACCAGCGATGATCCCGACGAGCGCATCGAGCTCCTGCACCGGATCGCCACGCTTCACGAGGAGCGCGGCCAACGCGCCGAAGACGCCTTCGATACCTACTGTCGTGCGCTGCGCGACGAGGTCGAAAACGAGGCCACCCTCGAGCATCTGTATCGCATCGCCGAGCAGATCGGCCACTTCGAGGAGCTCGCCGGCCGCTTCGAGGCCGAGGCTGACTTCCAGACCGACCCGGAGATCAAGCGCGGCCTATTGTGGCGCGCTGCGCGCGTGTGCATCGAACAGCTCGCCGAGCTCGAAGAGGCCGCGCGACTGCTTCGCCGCGTCCAGGGGCTCTTTCCCGAGGATCTCGAGACCGTCGAGACGCTCGAGGAGCTGTACCGACAGCTGCAGGACTTCGCCGAGCTGGTCGACGTGCTGGTCACCAAGGCCGAATTGGTCGAAGAGGCGGAGGACAAAAAGCAGCTCCTGTACCAGGCGGGCACGACCTACGAAGACGTGCTCGAACAGCCTGAAGAAGCCGTCGACGTCTACCGCCGCGTGCTCGAGGTCGACGACGCCGACCAGCACGCCATCGACCGCCTCGAGGTGATCTTTACCGACCTCGAGCGCTGGCAGGAATTGCTCGAGATCTACGAGCGCAAGCTCGAACTCGCCGAGGATGATGAGGCCAGAAAGGACCTGTTGTACGCGATGGGGCCGATCTACCGCGAGCATCTCGACGCGCCGTTCGAAGCCGTCGAGACCTATCGCAATATTCTGAGCATCGACTCCGACGAGCTGGCTGCGCTGGAGAAACTCGACGAGCTCTTCGCCGAGACCGAGCAGTGGAACGAGTTGCTCGAGACGCTCGAGCGCCAGATGGAGCTGGTGGCGATGGACGCCGACCGCCTCGATCTACGCTACCGGGTCGGCCGGCTGTGGGAGACCGAGCTGGGCGATGTGTTGAGAGCCATCGAAGTCTACCGCGAGGTGCTCGACGAAGCCCCCGATCACGAAGCGACCACCGAGGCGCTCGAGGGGCTGATCACCCGGGGTGAATTCGAGGTGGAGGCCGCCGAGGTCCTCCAGCCGATCTACGCCGACGCCGACGAGTGGGAAAAGCTCGTCCACGTCTACAAGCTGCTCATCGACGCGAGCCACGATCCCGAGCGTAAGCTCGAGCTCTATGGCGAGGTCGCGCGCATCTATGAGGAGAATCTCGACAATCTCCAGGACGCCTTCGAGACCCATGTCGAGGCATTGGGGGTCGACGCCGCTCGCCAGGAAGTGCTCGAGCATCTCGAGCGTCTGGCCGCTGAGCTCGGCGCCTGGGAGGTCCTGATCGACCGGCTCGACGAGACCCTCGAGGACACCACCGACTTCGAGGCGATCACCGAGCTCAACCTGCGCATCGCCCGTATCTACGAAGAAGAGCTGCAGCTGAGCGAGCCGGCCATCGAGCGCTTCAACCAAGTGCTCCAGAGCGAGCCGGAGAGCCAAAAAGCGATCCTGGCGCTCGACCGACTCTACCAGCGCGAAGGCCAGTGGGAGAACCTGGCGGAGATCCTGCAGACCCGCGTCTACAACACCACCGACCCCGACGAGGTGCTCGAACTCAGGCTCCGCCTGGGCACGCTGTACCAGGAGGCGCTCGACCGGCCCGACGAGGCCATCGAGGTCTACCAGACGGTGTTGCTGGACAATCCGGACAACGCTCAGGCGATCGCATCGCTCGAGCAGATGTTCATGGCCGGCCAGGCCGTCCAGAAGATCGCCGATATCCTCGAGCCGCACTACCTGCAAAAAGGTCAGCACGAGAAGCTCGTCGAGATCTACCTGCAGCGCCTCGAGATGCTCGACGATCACTTCGAGCGCTACGAGTTACTGATGCAGGTCGGACGTATTTTCCTGACCGAGTTGGAAGACGAGGAGCGCGCGCTGGATTCCTACGGCGCGGCACTCGCCGAAAAGCCCGACGATCCCGAGGCGCTCGAGCGTCTCGAAGAGCTCGCTCGGAGCACCGGTGGTTGGGGCCAGGCGGCCGGCTATTATGTCGACGCGCTCGATCACGAGGACATCTTTGACGAGGACGCGCTGACCCTGTGGAACAACCTTGCTCGGGTGCTCGACGAGCATCTTGGGCAGGTCGAGGAGGCCGAAGGCGCCTATCTTCAGGCCCTAGAGATCGACCCCGGTGAGGCGCGTGCTCTCGAAGCGCTCGACCGCATCTATGAGAACCAGCAGCGTTATGCCGACCTTGCCGATGTGCTTCAAAGGCGCATCGAGGGTCTGTACGACGAAGACCAGATCATTGAGTTGAGCTATCGGCTCGCCCAGATCTTCCAGCACGAGCTCGACGCGCCCGAACGCGCCGTCGACACCTACCGAAGCATCCTCGACATTCGACCCGGCCACGAGGACTCGCTGCTGCAGCTGGAGCGTATCCACCTCGAGCGCCAGCAGTGGGAAGAACTCTTCGAGGTGCTCAGGAGCCGCGCCGAGGTGACGCACTCGCCCGAAGAGAAGGTCGAGCTCTTTGCGCGCATGGCCAATTTGGCCGAAGAGATGCTCGAGCGGCCGCTCGATGCCATCGACCTGTGGAACGAGGTCCTCAAGCACGAGCCCACCGACCGCGACGCGCTCGGCGAGCTCCAGAGGCTGTATCTGCAAGAGGAGCGCTGGGACGATATGGTCAGCGTGCTCGAGCAAGAAGTCCGTTTGACCGACGAGCCCCACGAGCAGCTCGAGCTATATGACGCACTCGGCACCATCTGGCAGGACAAGCTCGACAACGAGCTTCAGGCGCTCGATGCCTGGCAAAATGTTCTGGCGATCGACCCCGAGCATCTCGAGGCGCTCGAAGCGCTGCGCAATATCTATACGCGCCAGGGCGACTACTCCGAGCTGCCGCGCATCGTCACCCGCCTGATCGAACACGAGCAGGTCGCACAGGAGCGCAAGCTCTCGCTGTGGATCGAGCTCGCCGAGATCTACGGCGACATGCTCATGCAGCCCCAAGACGCCATCGAGGCGTGGAAGAACGTCATGTCGCTCGACCCGGGCAATGCATTGGCCCTGGAGAATCTCGAGCAACTCTTCCTCCAGGAGAGTATGTGGGAAGAGGCCGCACAGGTCCTCGAGGTCAAAGCGGACCAATTCGAAGACGACGCCCAACGCCTCGAGCTATTGGGACGGATCGCCGATATCTGGGAGAATAAATTATTCGAGCCCGGCCGAGCGGTCACCTTCTACGAGCAGATGCTCGACATCGATCCCACGCATATGCCCGCCAGCCATTCGCTGGAGAATATCTACCGCGACCAGGGCACCGACGAAGCTTGGCAGAGCCTGGTCGAGCTGTATCTGACCCGCGCGGAGGTCGTCGGAGACGATCCCTTCGAGCGCGCCGAGACGCTGCGCCAGGCGGCGCATGTCTTCGAGCAGCACCTCGGCCAGCCCGAGAGCGCCTTGCTCGTTCAATTGTCGGCGTTCGGTGCTGATACCCTCGACGACGAACAGCTCCTGGCGGATCTGGAGCGACTCGCCGAACAGACCGAGCTGTGGGACGAGCTGGTCGGCCGAGCTGCTGACGTATTGCCCGAGCTCGAGGACGGCATCGACTCCGCCGACCTGCACCGCAAAGTCGGCGGCTGGTATGCCGACAAGCTCGACCAGCCCGACGACGCGGTCTACCACCTGCGTCGAGCGCTGGGCATCGAGCCGGACAACACTCAGATCCTCGAGAAGCTCGAGGACCTGTATCGCCAGCTGGCCTCCTGGCCGGAGCTGGCTGACATCATCGAGAAGCGCATCGCGCTGACCAGCACCCCCGACGAGCGCATCGAGTTGTGGCGCCGACTCGGCGAGCTGTACGAGATGCAGATGGCCGAGATCGACGAGGCGGTCAGCGCCTACCGCGAGATCTTGTTGCTCGACGAGACCGATATTCTGGCGATGGAGAGCCTCGAGCGCATCTTCGAGGCCTACGACCGCTTCGAAGACCTCATCGACATCTTGCGCAAGAAGGCCGAGGCGACCTACGACCCCGACGATATCGTCGACATCAAGGTGCGCATCGCACAGATCTACGACGAGCGTCTCGAAGATCCTCAGCGGGCGATCGACGCCTACAACGAGGTGCTCAGCGTCGACCAGGCCCACGAGGCCACCCTCGAGGCGCTCGAGCAGTTGTACCTGGGCGACGCCCAGTGGCACGAGTTGTTGGAGATCTACGAGCGTCGGCTCAAGCAGACCCACGAGCCCGAACAGCAAGTCGGGATTTATGGCAAGATGGCCGCCGTCTACGAGGGGCAATTCGAAGATCCCGAGAGCGCGGTCGAGGCGTATAACAATATCCTGATGGTCGAACACGACCACCAGGGCGCCATCGAAAACCTCGAGCGGCTGTACCGGGAGCTCGAGCGATGGTTCGACCTGGTCGAGGTGCTCCAGCGCCACGTCGAGGTCGTCGAGCAGACCGATCGCAAGGTCGAGCTTCTCAACGAGCTCGCCCGCACCCAGCGCGACAAGCTCGACGATGTCCACGCGGCCGTCGAGGCCTTCGTGAAGTCGATCGAACTCGACGCATACCAAGCCGAGCCGCTGCTCGAACTGGCCGGTCTGCAGGAGCAAGTCGACAACTATCAGGCCGCCGTCGACGCTTATATGAGCTTGGTCGATTTGCTCGACGACGCCGAAGAGCGAGCCGAGATTTACGCACGAGCCGGCGAGCTTCTCGAGCAGGAATTGCTCGACGACGACGGCGCCGAGCAGGCCTATCTGGCCACACTCGAGCTGGTGCCCGGCCACGCCGATGCGATCGCCGCGTTGCGCCGCGTCTACGAGCGCAAGGGCGATTGGCAGCCGCTCATCCGTGCGCTCAAGCAGGCCGAGGACACCTCGCGCGATCTCGACAAGAAGGCCGAGTATCTGGCCGAGATTGGTGAGATCTACGAGGAGAAGCTCGACGAGCCGGTCAGCGCACTCAACTACTACGAGTCGGCGCTGGAGAATAACGCCCGCAACGTCAACGCAGCCCAGCCGCTCATCGCCATGTATATGCGCGAGCAACGCTGGGAGCGGGCCGTGCCGCTGCTCGAGTTGGTCATCGAGGAGTATAATAAGCAGGGCGCCGAGCCCGAGACGCTCCACGATCTGCACCTGCAGGCCGGCAAGACCTTCAAGCGACTCGAGCAGCGCGATGACGCCCTCGAGCACTTCCGGTCGGCCTACGAGCACGACTCCTCGCACTTCGAGACGCTCCACGGGCTGGGACACCTGCTCTACGAGAACGAGGACTTCCAGAAGGCGGCCACCGTCTTCGAGAACATCGAATACGACCACCTCGACAAGCTGGAAACCGACGAATTGGTCGAGCTGTACTACCGCGCCGGTCGCATCCAGCGTCGCTTCGGTGAGAACCGACGCAGCATCGAGTACTTCATCAAGGCGCTGGATATCGACGGCTCCCACCGTGCCTCCAACGAGGCGCTCATCGAGCTGTACGAAGAGCAGGAGAACTGGGAGCAGGTCGTCGAGTACTCGCGACGCATGCTCGAATCCGAGGACGAGCCGGCCGCGCGCTTCGCGCTGCTGACGCGCATGGGTGATCTGCTCGCCCAGCAAGTCGGCGACCGCAACCGCGCAGTGGCTGTTTACCTCGAGGCGCTCGATATCGAGCCCGAGAGCATGGCCGTGCTGCGCAAGTTGCTCGATCTGTACACCAAGACCAAGCAATGGATCGAAGCCGTCGAGATCCTCGATCGGCTCATCGAGCACGAGACCAGCGATTCACGGGCGTCCAAGTACAACTACACCGTCGGCGTCATCTATCGCGACGAGATCGGCGACCCCTTGGAGGCGGTCGACTACTTCGACGGCGCATTGGACTACGACGTCAAGATGCTCAAGGCCTTCGAGGCCATCGATCGCATCCTGACCGAGGCCAAGGAGTGGAAGGAACTCGAGCGCGCCTATCGCCGCATGCTCAAGCGCGTCGCCGAGAACGACGACGGCGAGATGGAGAATATCAAGGTCTTGCTGTGGACGAACCTCGGCGAGATCTACCGAAGCCGTCTGGGCCACGTCAAAAGCGCCATCGGAGCCTATGAGGCTGCCGTCGGCCTGAACCCCAATGACGAGAAGACGCGTCTGATCTTGGCCGAGCTCTACGAGAAGAAGGCCGGCGACCCGGAAGGGGCGATCGAGCAGCATAAGGAGCTTATCAGGCTCGATCCCTTCCGCATCGAGAGCTATCGCGCGCTGTTCAAGGCCTATATCCAGGCCAAGCAATACGACCAGGCGTGGTGCATGTCAGCGGCGCTGAGCTTCCTGCAGAATGCCAACGAGCAGGAGGAGAAGTTCTACCGCCAGTACCTCGGCCAGAGCCTGCAGGCCGCCAAAGGCCAGTTCAAGCAGGAGCTGTACCGACTGCTGTATCACGACGATCAGGAGTTGCTCATCAGTTTCATCATGAGCCTGATCGGCCAGGGACTTCGCGGCTATTACTCGCGCAAGGTCAAGAAGGTGTGGGGCGTCCACCCGAGGAAGGACAAGCTCGACCTCGACCAGCAGATGCTGTTCTGCAAGATCTATAAATACTCGGCGCGGACCACCGGGTTGGTGCCCGCCCCTGAGGTCTACCTCAAGCGCGACCAGGCCCTGGGTATTCGCAACGCCAACGCCGAGACACCCTCGGTGGTCATCGGCGCCGACATGATGCAGGGCAAGGGCGACCGAGAGTTGGCCTTCCTCATCGGCAAGCAGCTGTGCTGGATGCGCCCGGAGCATTATATGGGCTCGGTGGGCTTCCCGACCGAGAACTTGAAGCTGCTATTCATGGGCGCCATGCACATCACCGATCCGAGCCTGGGTATCGCCCAGCAGCTCGGAGAGCAGGGCGTCGACGTCATCAAGGAGCTCCAGCAGATGCCCGCGCAGATGCTCACGCAGGTGCGAAAATATATGCAGCAATACCTGGCTTCGGGTAAGAACCCGAACCTGTCGGCCTGGCTCACCCAGGTCGAGCACACCTGCATCCGTATGGGACTGGTCTTGTGCGGCGACCTGCACGAAGCAGCCAGCTGCATCAAAAACGACACCAACCCCATCGGCAAGGCGACCGTCAAAGAGAAGATCCGCGAGATGGTGCTCTTCTCGATCAGCGACGAATACTTCC
The DNA here is from genome assembly GCA_964386725.1 of uncultured Bradymonadales bacterium. GTDB lineage: Bacteria > Myxococcota_A > Bradymonadia > Bradymonadales > Bradymonadaceae > CAYLTX01. The sequence continues at coordinate 24,765 of CAYLTX010000017.1, forward strand.
AGATTCGCGAGCGACTCGGACTCGCCATCGGCAAATAAGCGCCGAGCTGGAACCCCGCATCGACGGAAGAGGGCGGCCCTGTCGGGTCGCCCTTTTTCATATGAACCCCACGGTTTTATTCAGGGAGAGTGCTCATGTTGATCATCTGCCCGACCCCCATCGGCAACCTCGACGACGCCACGCCTCGCCAGCGAGAGGCGCTATCCACGGCAGATCTCCTCGCCTGTGAGGATACCCGGCGCACCGGCAAGCTGCTCGAGCTTCTGGGCATCTCGCGCGCCGACGGAAAGCCCAAGCTCGTCAGCTTCCACGAGCATAACGAGCGCGAGCGCATCGACGAGCTACTCGCGGCGCTGAGCGCCAAGCAGACCGTGGTGCTGGCCTCCGACGCCGGCACCCCGACGATCTCCGACCCCGGCTATCACCTGGTACGAGAGGCAGCCAAGGCCGGCCACGAGGTCGTCCCGCTGCCCGGGCCGGTCGCCGCGGTGGTGGCCCTGAGCGCCTCGGGACTCCCCACCAACCGCTTCTTCTTCGAGGGGTTTGTGCCCACCAAGACGACAGCTCGCCAGGAGCGCCTCGCGGCCCTCAAGCCGCTGGGCGTGACCGTCCTCATCTACGAGTCGCCCCATCGCATTGTGGCTCTTTTGGAGGACGTCGAGGAGGTCTTCGGCGCCGACCACGAGGTCTGTGCGGCTCGCGAGTTGACCAAGATGCACGAGGAGTTCCTCAGAGGGCCCGCCGCCGAGGTGCGCGCCGAGCTCGCCTCCCGCGAAATCCACGGCGAGTTCGTGCTCGTGGTGGCGCCTTTCGAGGCGGAGGATTCCGAAGAAGAGCTCGACCGCGCGATCGACGACAAGATCGCCGAGCTCCTCGACGAGGGCATGCGCCCGCGCGGCATCAAAGAGGTCGTCGCGGAGCTCTTCGACGTGCGTAAGTCGGAGCTCTACGACCGCATCGAGCGCGTAAAGAACAGCAGAGAGTGACAAAAAAACGGCCCGGGATAACCCGGGCCGTTCTTACTCTCTCACTTTCTCACTCTCTAACTTTCTGCAGTATCTGCAGTATCAGAATTGCAGCGCTGCGTTGACGATGAACGACCAGGTGTTGAACTCCTGGATGCGGAAGCGGTTGCTCGAGGAGTCGTAGGTCGGGTTGTACACCGGGTTGCGCTCCAACGAGGCGTCCTCGCCGGTCAGGTCGACGGTGTCGTCAGGGGTGACCTCGAGCTCGTCGTCGGCGTCGCGGCCGGTGCGAGCGTCGGTCAGGAAGTGCTCCTGGCGGTGCTTGAGTTGGACCAGCGCCTTGAGCTGGAAGTACTCCGAGGGCTGCAGATAGAAGCCGAGCAGCCCGGCGAAGGTGCCGTAGTCCTCGACGGTCATGATGCCGTCGGTGGCGAAGCGCAGATTCTCGCGCTCGTCCGGCTCCATGGCGGTGAGGTCGTAGACCGGATCGTTTTGGTTGGCGTTGGAGGGCTGTTGGACGATCCAGGCGCAGGCGACGTCGTCGGGGTTGGTCAGATTGCCGGAGCCGTCGAACTCGGGCAGCACTTCATCGACGGTCTTATAATTACACTCGCTGTTGACCATGTGGTCGTACATGGGTGTGTAGTCGCGGCCTTCGCTGACGTAGCCCATGGTGAAGCGAAGGTCGATGGCGTAGCGCTCTCCGCGCTCATCATTCTGATGGGGGATGAATTCGGTGCCGACGGTCACCTCGCCGCGCTGGGGCGGGTTGGTGAAGACTTGACCCTCGTTACTGGTGTCGACCTCGCGAATCGGCGAGTCAGTGGCCGCCAGCGGCAGGAAGTAGTCGATGCCGAAATACGGCTCGATCCAATCGAAGCGCTTCGACGAGGCGATCCGCCAGTGCAGCACGTGCTTGCCTTCGCCGACGTCGGTGTCGTCGGCTTCTTTTACGGGCGCGATCGGCATCGTGTACTCCATGCCGAGCAGCAGTGTCGCCTTGGTATCGTCTCGCTGGTCATTGTAGGGAGCCCAGAACATGCCGATGGACGGGTCGGCGAAGCCGCTTCGCTCGATATGGTCGTAGGTGTCGTCGAGGTCGAAGTAGCGGTACATATTGAATTCATCCAATTGACCAATATGCGCATCGTCGCCTGCGCCCGGGGTGAAGACGCTCTCTCCGCGGCTACGCACCCTGCCGGTGGCGGGGTCCACCGAGGAGTTATCCTCGTCGACGCCGTTGTCGCCACGGCCGGTGGCCTCGTTGTCGTATTTGAGCCCGTGGGAGCTGTTGAGCACGTACGGGACGGTCAGGCGGAGCTCGAGATCCTTGTAGAGACCCGCGCGAAGGGTCACGTCGAGGGTGCTCTGGGTGTGCTCGTAGAGCATCTCGCGATTGTTGACGATCTCACCCCACTCACTTTCGTCGCGGCCGTTGGGGGCCGGGCAGCGGTCTGGATCTTCGACCAAGCGCGGGTTGTCGACGCCCGAATCCTGGGTCGGCACACACGGCGCCTCACGGGTGATCTGCGCACTGGCGAGATCGAAGCGGAACGACGGCTCGATATTGAAGTCGAACGGATCGTAGGTGGCTTCGTCGAAGTCGTCGAAGTCGTCCGCCGCATCGAGGAGGTCGGTGAATTCGGCGGCGTGCGCCGGAGCCGACATAAGCAGCAGACCGAGCGCACTCGCGCAGAGGGACGAAACAACAACATGACTACGCATAAACATCTCCTGCAGGCGCGTAAACTACAACATCCTAAACATCGTAATAATCAGGGCACCCCGGAACCAATTTGACAGGACCCCGGCATAGCTATCAGCCGCCCTATAGGGTGTCAAGTTTACGGGGAATGCGCGGCTAGCGCAAAGATTCTTTGTAAGATTAGCGCACTTCGAGTCCGTGTTAAAATGTTGACAGTCTGAGCGCGGTGTGTTTGAATGGCCAAGTGGCAAAACCATCGGCAGAATCGCCCCCAGGGACGGTTCGATCGAGCGCCCCCAAGGTGCTCATCGGTGGGCGCCCCCAAGCGCTGCCATCATTGTCACGATTTGACGCAGTCAACATCGTAGTCCTCAAGTACTTAGCCGCCGCCGACGTTGTATGAGCCGCGAAGCTGTAAAGAAGACGCCTGGAGCCATTCTCAAAGATGCTCGTAAAGCCCTCGGGTTGAGCCTCGGAGATGTCGCCGCGATGACGCGTATCCCGCGGACGATGCTCTCTCATCTGGAGAGCGATCGCTTCGACGAATACAGTGCCGACGTATTTGTGCGCGGTCATCTGCGCAGCTATGCCCGTGAGCTCAAGCTCGAGCCCGAAACGCTCATGCAGGCTTACGACCGTCACACAGGCAAGCATCGTCAGTCCATGGGAGACCAGGAACTCGGTGCAGAGGGCGCGCGCAAGTCGATCTCCAAAGCGCGCAAGCAGGTCGCCGGCTTCGGCTCTCATATGACCCACCTGACCCGCCATGTGCGCGCGTCGCACGTCGTCGCCGTCGGGCTGGTGTTGGTCTTCTTGTTCTTCGTGGTCAACCTCGTGACAGGCAGCCAGGCGACGGCCAAAGATCCGGCGCAATTTCCGGCGGCATCTGAAGAGGAGTGGGAGGTCGAGCAGGCAGCTGAGGAGACTCGCTGGGCGCTCGAGCAACCCGGTTCGTCGCAGGCCGAGGAAGAGCGCTCGGCGGACTGAATCCCTCAGGCAATTTGATGAGCCGATTAAGCTGGTTGTCTTCGGACTGCCGGCTTTTTTTGTGCCAGCACTACATCTCTGCCCCCACGTTTTATGAAACGCGAATCCAATAAGCTGCTCACTGCGTCGGTGGCCAAGCTACTGCACCGAGGGGCGACCTCCCAGCTGCGAAAGATCATCGGGGGCACCCATCCGGCCGACCTCGCCTATACGTTCAGCTCGCTGACCCCCGAGCATCGCCGAGCTTTCTTTGATCTGCTCGAGGAGACCGATCTCCAGAAGGCCGCCGAGGTCATGAGCGAGCTGGAGTCGGGAATATTGGTGCGCCTTCTCGACGAGTTGGAGGACAAACGCCTCGTCGAATTGCTCGAGGTGATGCCGGCCGACGATACCGCCGACACGCTCGATCTGGTCCGCGACGAGGAGCGAAGCGACCGGCTCGTCGCCATGATGCGCAAGGAGGACCAGGCCGAGACCGAATCGCTGCTGGCCTTCGATCCCGAATCGGCCGGCGGGTTGATGTCGCCCGATTATTTTGCCCTCGAGGAGGACACCACCGCCGAGGAGGCGCTCGAGCAGTTGCGACGCGAGGCCGGCGAGGCCGAGGTCGTCTTTTACCTCTACGTGGTCAGCGAGCATGGGACGCTGGTCGGAGTCGTCAGCCTGCGCGAGCTGGTGCGTGCCGATCGGGACCAGCCTCTGCGGGATTTTATGATCCCGGAGGTGATCCGCGTGAGCGTAGATACCGACCAAGAAGAAGTCTCCCGGCTGATCGCCCGCTATAATCTGGTGGCGCTTCCGGTCGTTGATGACAACAACCGCCTGGTGGGCATCGTCACCGTCGACGATATCATCGACGTCATTCGCTCCGAGGCGACCGAGGATATGTTGCTGATGGCCGGGGCCGGCCAGGAGGATGTGGGCCGGTATAATTCGGTGATGTTCAGCGTCCGGACACGTCTGCCCTGGCTGATTCCGAGCTTTTTGGGCGGCGTGTTGGCGATGCTCGTGGTCTCGTATTATAGCGGCCCGATCGTGCAGATGATCCCGCTGGCCGCGTTCATCCCGGTCATGATCGGCATGGCCGGCAATATCGGCACGCAGTCGTCCGCCATCGTCACGCGTGGTTTATCGCTGGGAAAATACGACTTCGTCGAGCTCGGGCGCGTCGTGCTCAAAGAGTTGGTCGTCGGCGGTGTGCTCGGAGTGGCCTACGGCGTGTGTCTGGCGGCGCTGGCGAGCCTTCTGTTTTGGCAGCAATACTCGGTGGAGCTGGTGGGACCGCTGTGGTTTGGCGCTGCGATGGGCCTGTCGCTTTTGGCCGCCATGGGGGTGGCGGCCAGCGTCGGGGCGTTGGTGCCGATCATATTCAAGCGGCTCAACCTCGACCCGGCCACCGCCAGCGGGCCGCTGGTGATCACCACCATCGACGTGCTGGGCGTGTGGATCTTCTTGGCGCTGGCGGTGGTGATTTTGGGGCTCTAAGCATCACCCCAGCGAGTTGAACTTCTCGGCGAGCGCACGCGCCTCGAGGATATTGTCCTCGATGGAGCAGTAGGTCCATCCGCCGTAGCGACCGATAGAGTGCACGCCGCGCAGCTCGAGGATCGAGCTGCAGCGCTCGAACTCCTCACCGGATTGCTGCGTGATATGCACGTAGGCGGGATCGAGGACCACGTTGTGGTCGGCGACCAGCTTGTGGCCTCGGGTGATGCCCGCGTCGTCGAGATCCTCGAGCACCTGCTTCCTCATGGCCTCCACATCGGGCTCGGCATCCTTGTCGTAGCCGATCTCGACGTACAGGCTCATGCGATCGTCGTCCATGATATTGTCGTAGAAACCCACCCGATAGAAGCAGTACTTCTTCTCCGGTATATAGATCCAGTGGACGCCTTGGGGGCCTTTTTTGTCGAAGCCCAGGTTGAAGACGAGCACTTTATTATAGGTGAACGCCTCCGGGTCGTGCTCGAGCTGGCTGAGCTCGAGGAGTTGGTCGAAGGGCGCCGAGGAGATGACGTATTCGAAGCTGATCTCTTGGCCGCTCGAGGTGTGGGCGATCTTCGCGTCGAGGTCGAGTTCTTCGAGCGCCTCGCCGAGCAGCAGGTTAGAATCGTCGACCTCCGAAGCCAGCGCGTTGACGTACATGATCGCGCCGTTCTTCGGGTAGGTAAACGTCGAGTTATACGAGACATTATCCGGCCGGCGCATATTGCGGATGATGTCTTCGAGGTCGGCGTGTGGAAAGAAGCGCCCCATGGCGTCTCGGTCGAGCTCTTCGAGGTCGCAGGCATACAGCTTCTCGTTATAGGGCACCAAGAATTTTTCGCTGATGCCGCGGCCGAACTTCTCGTAGAGCATGCCCTGGAAGCTGTCGGCGCTGAATTCACCGGCGGACTCTTCGCGAAAGTACAGGTCATAGAGACATTCGACGAATTCTTCTTTGGGAAGCTGGTGGATATTCTTCTGAAACGGGAAGTCCACCAGCACGTCGCCGTAAAGAATCTGGGAGTTCTTCTCGACGGTGACGACCTCGTCGTCGGGCATGCGGTCGCGAAGGTACTGCTCGATATCGGGGTGCTTGAAGTGAAAGAAGTGGCCCGAGAAGTCCCAGACGAAGCCCTTCTTTTTGATCGTCTTGCACCAGCCGCCGATTTCGGGCTCGCGCTCGAGGACCAAATAGTCCTCGGAGTCGACGAAGTTGGCGAACGCCAGCCCCGACATGCCGGCGCCGATAATGAGATACTTCGTATGCATGATGGTTCTTGGTTCTTAGTTCTTGGTTCTTGGCCGTGCCTGTTGGCACGCATCTTGGCTGCCAAGACTTTAAAAAACAAGAACCGGATGGTGGCAAGTGAGCCAGATTGCTCGATCGCCCGACTTATTCGTCAAGCTCGGGGGGAGGGCTCTAGAATCTGACCTTGAGGCGCGCGGCCGGCGCTCCGTTCATCCAGGCGGGGATGAGTTTGGCTTGAATACCGGGCCCGTCATGCTCCTGTTGGGCCATAAGAACCACGCCGCCGGTGACCATCGAGCCGCCCACGGCGTACAGCGTGAGCACGATCTTGCGGGCCTGGTCGACCTGCTTGCCGACGTCGCGATATCGATCTGCCCTGAGGGTAGACGAGACTTCTTCGGACTGGTCGCGAAGCTGTCGGGTCTCCAGGTGGTAGAGCAGCGCGCCGGTGAAGATGGAGGCGCCGGTGCCGGTCAGCCCCCAGGCCAGGCTGGTGGTGTCGCTGCGCCGGCCGTCGTCGTAGTTCAGGACCACGGGCGGTCCCGTTGCCGACATGTCATCAGACGCGCTCGGCCACCGCGGTGGGTGCTGCGCGCTCATGTTCTCGACCATGGCCGAGTGGCGGCCGGAGGCTGAAAAGACCTGCTGATCGTCGAAGCGGATGTCCGTGGGTGCGGTCAGGTCGAAGTTGTCGGCGCGCATGGCGCTGTGGTCGCTGTCGCGAAGGCGCAGCGAATCTACGGGCTGTTCGGCGGCGGCATGCGACGCGAAGGTCATCACGACCAGCATCACGCTCAGTCCGGTCAGGACCGAGAGCCGCTCGGTGATACGTGTCAAAGATGCACCAGGCAACCCGAACTCCTCATCGAAAGCAAGCAGGCGAGAGCACCAGCTCGCTGAGAGCCTGATGCTCGTTGGTCAATCGACTTTTTGCTTAAAGTAGCTAAGACTCAGTTTAGCAGAAAGCAACTCCCTTGTCTCGTGAATAAAGCCGGGCTCGTGTAGAAAGTCAGGCGCGAGACGCTGCGCGGAATCACCATGCCGAGAGCCTTGGCTGTGATCTCAAAGTTAAACCTGCGGTGGCCGCCGACAAGCTGCAGACACTGCTTGTATGTCGGCGCCCAGTTTTGTTACGACTGCATAGGCGCGCCGGCGGCCGGGCAGTAGTCGGGCTTGGCGCGTAGTTTTTTACGACGATCCCCGTGGCAGGTCTGATGCGATGAATGATCGAGGGCGAAATCTCGAAGGCACCCCGCGCACCACGAACCAGCACAAAAGAGGTGGGCGAAGCTGGGTCTATCTGGTCCTCGGACTGCTGCTTCTGGCACTCACGGCCACGCTGCCCGCAGCTTGTGGTGAGGCCACCGAGGGCCCCGAGGACTGTGGTCCCGGCGAGTTCTTCGACGAGGCCAACGAGCGCTGTGAGTCCTGTCCGGCGGTCTCCGAGCCCCAGTGCGAGCCCGGTTGTGGCTTCGAGTTGGACGACGACGCGCAGGGATGTCCCGTCCTCGAATGTGCCCAGCCATGCAAGTGCTCCTCGGGCGAGTTCTTCAGCGACGAAACGTTGGACTGCGAGGATTGTGCAGCCTCGGCCGATCCCCCCGCGATTTGCTTCGAAGACGATCAGCAAGACGATGAGTGAGTCGTCGACCACGACCGGCGCAGCGTCGGGGCCGGCCGCCATCGAGTTCACAGACGCCCAGCGCCGCTCGCTTCGCGCTGAGCTGCTGAGCTGGTACCGGCGCCACCGCCGCGAGCTGCCCTGGCGAGGCGTCGAGGACCCCTATGCCGTCTGGGTCTCGGAGGTCATGCTCCAGCAGACTCAGGTGGCTACCGTCATCGATTATTACCGACGCTGGCTCGAGCGCTTTCCGAGCGTCGAGGACCTGGCGCAGGCCGAGGTCGACGACGTCCTCGAGATGTGGGCCGGCCTCGGCTACTACCGCCGCGCCCGCTTCTTATACGAGTCGGCGCAGATGGTCGTCGACGAGCTGGGCGGCGAGTTTCCCAAGACCGCCCGCGACCTCCAGACGCTAAAAGGAGTGGGCCCTTATACCGCCGGTGCGGTCGCCTCGATTGCTTTTGGCGAGCGCACGCCGGTGGTCGACGGCAACGTCGAGCGGGTGCTGTCTCGGCTTTGTGCGATCTCCGGGGATCCGAAGTCGACCCCCAATCAGAAGCTCTATTGGCGGTTGGCCGAAGAGTTGGTCGACCCCGAGGCCCCGGGTGATTTCAACCAGGCGATGATGGAGCTCGGGGCCACTGTCTGCACGCCCCAAAATCCCACCTGTATGTTGTGCCCGGTCCGGGAGCATTGCGAGGGTTTTGCCGGCGGTGACCCTAGCGCGTATCCAGATACGGCGCGCCGGACCCGCCAGCGCCCGATGACCGTGCATACCGCGGTGATCGTGCGGCGAGTCGGCGACGAGAGAGCCTTTTTGGTCGTCAAACGGCCGTCAGACGGGCTGTTGGCAGGGCTTTGGGAGTTTCCGAGCGTCGAAGTCGATGACGCCGGTGAGGATGGCGACGAGTTGGAGGCCTATCTGAGCGACGACATCGGCGCACAGGCCGCCTGCGACGCCGCGCCAATCGAACTCGGAGAGCTGGTCCACCACTTCTCACATATCCGCATGACGATTCACGCGCAGGCCCGGGACGTGGGCGCCGATGAAGCCGGGCGGGCCCCGGCGGAGGATTTCGACAGGCCGGTCAAATGGGTCGGGCGCGCTGCGCTCGACGATCTGGCGATGTCGGCGGCGATGCAGAAGGTTCTATTGCTCTTCGAAGAACACGCAAATACCCAGTAGATAGCGCCCGCCACTCCAAAGACCCCATCTCAGGGCGAGAGCGTCTGGAGTTCGAGAGCCGAGGCGGTGTCACCTCCGGCTTGGAGCTCTTCAAAGACCACCACAGGGTTCCAGCTGCCGGCCTCGACCGCCGGGAAGTGCTTGGCGTTCGACGACGCCTCGACGAGCATATTGGTGCGGGCGGGCGTGAAGTCGTCGTTGACTCGAGCCATCTTCAATGACCATCCGGCAGCATCGAGCGCTTCGAAGACGACCGCGGTGCCCTGTGCACCATGGAGCAGCGCCGGGCGCCGATGCCAGTGGTTATAGGGCGCAGACGCATCGACAAGTTGCGCGTCGTCGAGGATGAGTTCACCACTTCTATCGATTCGGAAGCTGCGATAACCGATGCGCGTCGCCGGTCGTGTGGCGCGGCCTTCCGTCCATGCGGCCACAAATTGGCTATTTCCCACGGCCCGAATCGTCGGCGCCGAGTTCAGTGCCTCGACCCCCTCGGGGACTGCGTCGAGACGAGTCGGAGACGACCAATTCAACCCGCCGTCGGTGCTCACCGCGACGAGCACCTCCCAGTGTCCATGCTGGAAGTCGAGCCAGACCACCGCCAGAGCCATTTCACCGACGGCGACGCGCGCGTCCCACTGGTTGGCCCGCAGCGCCGGGCGGTTGCTCGGACGCGGCTCGAGTGGGGTGTCCACGGTCAGCTTGGTGAATGGATTGCGCAGGCTCGTTTGGCCGTAATAGGCGCGGTTGGCGTCGCCGACGCGCTGAATCCAGCTCAAATGAAGAGAATCCTGATGAGCCACGAGCGACGGATGGAACGCCCAGCGGCCCACCACGTCGGTATCGATGATCCGCTGGGCGACGAAGTCGTCGGTGTCGGGGTCGAACTCGGCGTAGAAGAGTCGATTTTCGCCGTCGCCGATGAGTTCGGCGACGATGTGCAGCGAGTTTTGGCCGGCCGCGATCGACGGGCGTATCAGGTCGTAATCGCCCACGGCCAGGGAGTAGTCGTCGCCCCGCACATCGCCCACCACGCGCTCCAGGCGCAACTCGCGCTGGCCGACGGTGCCGGCGCTCGAGGCCACGAAAAGCGCGTCATCCAGGCGGGCAGTGCTTGGATGCGTCTGCACACTGCGGCGAAGCTCGGAGCCGTCACTGAAGAGTTCGGTCGCCCACATCCCCTCGACATATTCATCCTCGAGCGGATCGCCGGAGCCCGGCCGGAGCTTGGCTGCGGTATCGCGAAGCTCTGCGCGTCGCGCCTCGAGGCTCATCTCGGGATCGTAGACAACCGGGTCCTCGACGACCCACGGGCCGATAAAGAGGTTGCCCATGAGAGGGCCGCGCTGGCCGACGAAGCGAGCCCCCACCGAGTCACCTGACGGAGGCGGTTCGCCGACCTTCTCGATGATCTGGACCTGGCCGTCGAAGGGGAGCTCCATGAAGTTGCCGGTCATCTGCGGCACGAAGCCGTGCGTCGCACGCGGGGAGCGTTGAACGAGGTTCCAGGCGCCGAGCATGAAGGTGTCGGGCTCCCAGCGCGGTTCGGCCTCGGCGTCCTCGGGGAGTGGCTTGATCCAGCCGTCGGCGGAGGCCTCCGGCTGAAAGATGATCTGTGCGCCCAGATCGTCGAGGCGATCTTGGACGTCAGGCATCCATGCGGACTCCGAGATGGCCACGCCGGTGGTCCCCCAAGGCGTGTCCACGGTGTGAATATCGTGAAAATCGCCGCCGGCCAGATCGAGTTGGTCCATCTCGGTTTGGCTGACGTAGGTCTTGAGCGTCTGGTCGACGACCGTTCCATCGGGGCCGAATAAGACTTGCCGATTTTGCACCTCCGGCGAGGTCGCCTCGTATGCATAGTCGTGGACCGCGTAGTCGAGGTCGCCCAACTTGCCGACTCGTTGCGAATCGGTGGTCTTCTCGAACTCGGGGAGGTCGACGGTGGTCGAAATATACAGGTCGTAGCGCTCGGCCAGTTGACCGAAGGTGTCGTAGGTCGCGCGCACCACCGTATCGGTCATCGCCAGCAGGAAGCGGTTGGCGACCGGTGTGTCCGGGAACTTCTCGCCGTAATAGTCGAACGCCGGCTCGACGTCGCTGATCAACGAGGTGAGGGCGTTGGCTGAGTCACTCATCTGTCGGGCTGAGGCGGCCTTGTCGCCGATGAGTAGCATGGGGAGTCCCATGGATTCGGGAAAGACCACGACCGTGCGACGATCGTCGGCCGTACAAGGGACGACCTTCTCATGGATGAGCTTGTGGATATGCTCACGAAAAGTCGCATGCGAGTCGAGCACGTCGAGATCGAGCCGGTAGTTGGGTACGAAGATGCGTGCGGCGGCGTCGCGCTGGGCGTCGGCGTTGACGATCTCGGTCGGGCAGCTCGACGATGGGTCGCCGAGATCGGCGAGCGCAGCGTCGTAGCGTCGCAGGTTGGAGGTGTCGGCGCCGGCGTCCGAGGTCGCGTCGAATTCGGAGGCGTCGGGTCCCCCGGTGTCGCTGGCGTCGTTGCCGGCGTCGTATGTGGGCAGGCGATTCGAAGCGTTGGCGTTGAGCGAGTCATCTGCGCATCCGAGCGCGAATAGCCCGGCGATCATCCAGGTGCTCAGTAAAATTGTCGGGACTCGAAAAAGCTTCATCATTTCTCCGCCATCCAATCACATCGGGCGCCGCAACAAAGGCGGGTATCTTTATTGTGAGTGAAAATGCAAGCTGAGTACAATAACTAAACCACTCCTACTCCGAAACCCGGAGTCTTGGCTTCGTCAGACCAGCGTCTGTCGGTTTGTCCTCAATCCATGTAGCGCTGCTACCTGTCAATCGGCCAAACCGACATCCATCTGGCCTGACTTTGCCAATTTATCCGGTTTCCGAAATAGGAGTGCTTTAGTGGTGTGATAGGGAAACTCGCGACGAGGCGAGGGGGTTCCGAGGCTGACGAACTCACCGCATACGGCATTCGGGCGCACGCCGTGGTACGTGAATTTGCTGTGTGCTACCTTTTGAGGGCGATGATGCAACCGACCCCCGAAGGAATATGACGACGAAGGGCTCGAAAACTCAGAGGCGGCCCGTCCTCAATTTGACCGTGATCAGCGGTCCCGATGCGGGCAAGAGCCGGGCGTTTGGCGATCGAGGCCGGATCGGGCTGGGCCGCGGCTCGCGCAACGACTTCGTGCTCAACGATGGCTTCGTGTCCAATCGGCACGGCGAGCTGCTCATCGACGGACAGGATTTGGTCTATCGGGACCTCAAGAGCCGCCACGGCTCGGTGGTGCTGGTCGAAGATGTCTCCATGCATCTGCAGGATCAGGACAGCGCCAGCCGCGTCGAGCTTACCGACGGCGCCGAGATTCAGCTCGGATGCACGCTGATTCGCGTGGAGGTGTCGGAGGAGCCGACGGTGCCGGAGACCACGAAGTCGAGCGAGGTCGACGAGGTGGTCGGCCCGACCGAGGAGATCTTGCGGCGCAGCCATCGCCTGGCAGACGGGGGCCGGCAGACAATGATTACGACGTCGATGCGCGGGGTGGAGTCCATCCCGCGCGACCTGGCCAGCAGCGATGATCGGTTGGCCATTTTGTTTCGGTTGGCCGGGGAGCTCAACAGCCAGACCACGCTCGACGACATCCTCGATTTGATCGTCGAAGCGGTCTTCCAAGCCTTCCCGGCGGCGAATTTCTTCGCGATCACGTTGGCCGACGACCCCGACCAGGTTAGCGAGACCAGCCCGTTCGTGACGCGTGTGCGCGGCGAATTACCCGGCCAGGGCGACGATGAAGAGCCGATCCTCAGCACGAGCATTCTGCGCCAGGTCATCGAGACGCGCGAGAGTGTCCTGTTTGTCAAAGATTCGTTGGGTGCCGACGTAAGCCAATCGATTTTGGACGCGCAGATCACCGCCTGTCTGTGTGCACCGCTGGTCGGCCAGCGCTCGCTGCTCGGCGTGATGCAGGTCGACACGCGCGGTCGCGGGAGCCTATTTTCCCGCGAAGATCTCAACCTCTTTAGCGTGCTCGCCTCCAACGTGGCCTTCGCGCTGGAGCGCGCGCGGCTCTCCGAGAATATCGTCGAGATGTTCGAGAGCTTCGTCGCCGCCAGCGTCAACGCCATCGAGGCGCGAGATCCGACGACGGCCGGCCACAGCGAGCGGGTCGCCGACTACACGCTCGAGCTGGCCGAGCGGGTCAACACCATCGAGGTCGACGACTTTCACGACATTTTCCTGGATCCCTCGGAGCTCAAAGAGCTCCGCTATGCCGCTTTGCTACATGACTTCGGCAAGATCGCGGTGCGTGAGAGCGTGTTGCGCAAGGCAAAGAGGCTGCCCGAGTTGCATCTGGAGCTTATCGGCCAGCGCTTCGAGACGATCAAGGCGCTGCGCTACAGCAAAATGATACGCGACCACTTCGGCACCTCAACCGATCCGATGCGCCGGGGGCTGTTTCAGGAGCTCGAGAAGCGCCACGAGAAGTTCTGCGAGCAGCTCGACGAGACGCTCGAATGGCTCTACGAGATCGCGGCAGCCTCGTGGTTGAACGACGAGCAGATGGAGCGTGTTCATCACATCAGCCAGCAGCAATTTATCGACGCCTGCGGGCATCGAAAGCCTTATCTGACCGATGAAGAGGTCGAAAACCTGACCATCCAGCGCGGCACGCTAAACGAGCAAGAGTGGGATGATATGCGCTCGCACGCCGCCCGGAGCCAGGAGTATCTCGAGCGGATCCCGTGGGGCGACGAACTCTCCAGGGTCCCGTGCATCGCGGGCGCTCATCACGAGAAGCTCGACGGCAGCGGCTATCCGCTCGGGATAAGCGACGACCAGATCTTGCCCCAGGTTCGGATGCTCACCATCGCAGATATCTTCGACGCGCTGACTGCCTCCGACCGGCCCTACCGCAAGGCGGCCTCTGCGGAGCGCGCGGTGGCCATCCTTCGCGAGGAGGCGGCCGCAAATAAGCTGGACGCCTCCTTGGTCGGCGTATTCGCCGACGAGGTGGTGCCCGAGATCATCGAGCGGATCCCCGGCCAAAAAAAGAAGTGAGAAGTCGTCGGCTCGGCGTTTATTTAGCACTCAATCAGCATCGGGGGCGTCGCCGGCATCGGACTTTTCGTCGGAGGGCACGAGCCGCTCCGGGAGGCGCTCGCGGTTTTCGACGACCTCGCGTAGGTCATCGAAGGCGCTGTCCGATCCGGGGGAAAATCCGGTGATCTGCAAAATCTCGCCGATTTTGGGCTGCCCCGAATGCTTTTGGGGGTCGAATTCGAGCAGCGCTTCACGGAGCTCCCGTCGAAGCGACTGCGTCGTGCCGGGAGCCACGACCACCGTATCCTGGGGGATATGACCGGTGATGGCCAACTGACGGATGCGCCCGATGGGCACGCCGAACTTCTCGGCGGTCAAAAACGAGCCGGAGTAGGTCGCCGCCGCAGAGCACTTCCCGTCGATCAAGTCGCGCAGCGCCTGCAGATGGTTGCCGCTCCAGACCACATCGCCGATGAAATCCGCCGGAGCGTAGCCCTCGCGTCGGATAAACGCGCGCGGCAGGAAGTTGCCGGTCGTTGAATTGCGGTCGGTAAAGCAGAAGGTTTCTCCCTCGAGATCGGCGAGGGTGCGAACCTCGGAGTCCATCATCGTCAGCAGCAACGCGTCGCTGGAGACGGCCCCGTCGGCCTGGCGTATCGACAGCAACTCGATATTCGGCTCGGCCTTCTTTGTCTGGGTGTATAGCAGCGGCGGGACGACGCCGACGTCGAACCGACCGCTCTGTAGACCTTCTTTGAGATCCTCGTAGCTCTCAGTGACCTCCATGGGGACCGGCCGTCCGAGCTCGGTCTCCAGGTATGCCTTGATCGGTTTGATCTCCTCTCGGAGCACATCAGGGGTCGCGATCGGCGCCCAACCCATCTTGATCGGGTCTCCGATGAGGATGGGCGAGTTTTTCGGCTCGCCGAATAGTTTTTGGCCCATCGGGGATTGCTTGATCTCGGGAAGAAAGTACATGCCCAGGCCGACCAGCGCCCCGAGGACCAGTATGGAACCGATCAGCCAGCCCAGCCGCGAGGAGTTCTCGGAGGCGGCGTTGTCGCCGGGCGGCTCGAATCTCACGCCCGATTGCGAGTCCGGAGTCACACCCGGCGCCGACGCTGTCGGCTCGTCGAATGGGCGAATCCCCGGCGGTAGGCTGTTGCTACCACTATCACTGCTGCTGCGATTGGTCCTGCCAGGGCGGCTGACTCCCGAGAATGAGCCGCTGTCGGTGGGCCGCTCGACGACGGTCTCGAGCTCGTCGACTGGCTGTCTGCCCTGGGAACCGGAGCCCTTTGAGGCCGAGCGCGAGTTCGAGTTCGAGCCGGTGACGTGGAGTAAGTTGCGCTTTTCATTGGAGGTCAGAGACCGCTCCATGGCGTCTCGCATGGTCGCGCGCCGCTCGGTCAACTCATCGCCGGCGATGTCGCGCAAAAAGCTCGAGAGCCGGTCCTCGCCGAAGTGCAGACCTGCGGCCCGGGCGGCCCTGAGGAGGTCTTTTCGCATCTCCTCGGCGCTCGTATAGCGCGCGTCGCGGTCTTTGGTCAGGGCTTTGAGCACCACCGCATCGATCTCCTCCGGCACCGAAGGGTTGTAGGTGCTCGGCGGCTCGGCGGCCTCCTGAGCCACCGCGCGCATCATGTCGAGATCTTTTTCCCGCTTGAAAAGGCGCCGGTCGGTCAGCGCCTCCCACAACACGATACCCAACGAGAAGATGTCTGCGCGGCGGTCGAGCTTGATGCCCTTGCACTGCTCGGGCGACATATAGGCAAATTTGCCTTTGAGGTGGCCCGAGTTGGTCGCCTCGACACCCTGGGCGGCCTTGGCCACACCAAAATCGAGCACCTTGATGTAGCCCTCGGTGGTGCACATCAAGTTATGCGGGGAGACGTCCCGGTGGATCAGCCCCAGGGGAGTGCCCTCCAGGTCGCGCAGCTCGTGAGCCGCGTGGAGACCTCGGCAGGCCTGGTCGATCACCGAGACGGCGACATCGACCGGAAACGCGACGCCTGCGCGCTCGGCCAGCACCTGCATCTCGCGCACGGTGCTGCCGTGGATATACTCCATGGCGATATAATAGCTGCCGTCTTCCTCTCCGAGTTGGTAGATCTGGACGACGTTGGGATGGTTGAGCCGCGCGATGATGCGCGCCTCGCGCAAGAACATGTCGATAAAGGAGGGATCGTCGGCCAGATGCGGCAGGATGCGTTTGATGACCACCAGACGCTCCAAGCCGGCCAACCCCCGCTCCCGCGCGAGAAATAGCTCGGCCATGCCGCCGGTGGCGAGTTTCGTCGCCAACTCGTAGCGGCCAAGATGCTTGGGAGCTGTGGTGTTCTCAGACAACTGCGCCTCGTATTCGCTGGCCCGCGCATGGTACGTCTAAAACCGCGAGAGGAACCCTCTTTATTCGATCAGATCCTCTTAACTTCATATAAGGGTGGTTCCCATCGTAGTGTGAATCACACTATTCGCAAAGTATCCTGATTTCGGAGTTGTGGCTACGTACCGGGAGAGAGCTTATGAGCAAGTCCGTGCTAATTACCGCCGTCGTGCTAGTCTTGCTGGCGTTTTCCTCATTGGCGGGCTGTCGCGCCGAGGAGTGCCAGAAGATGGATCGCTGCTGTGATCAGGTCCGAGACGTCGAAGGGGTTGGGGGCGCCTGCGGAGAGATGGCTCAGGGGCTCAAAGACCCCACGACGTGCCGCTCGGTGGTGCGAGCGGTCAACGCCATGTTCGAAGAGCGCGGCGAGGAGCCGCCCAAGGTGTGTCAGTGAGAAGGCGTGTCAGTGAGAAGGCGTGTCAGTGAGAGCGTCAGTAAGGCAGCAGCTCGACGGTGATCGCGTCGCCGGCTTCGAGTCGGGAGACGCCTTCTTCGACCAGACCGAACGCTTCTGCCTGGCAGAATAGCTGCAGATTGCCGGAGTTCTGGTTGTCGGCGGGCGTGAATACCGGGGTATCACCGTCACGGCCGCTCATCGTGCCGCTTAGGTAGGTGCGGCGGCGTGGCGTGGTTTCCACCGCGCTGCCCAATGTGGCTTGGATGCGCCTCGGCGCGACTGCCTGCGGCCGCTGGCCCTGCATGACCGCCAGGGCGGGGCGCACGAATTGATGGAAGCAGACCAGACATGAATTGGGGTTGCCGGGCAGGCCGATGAGCGGCACGGCGCGTTCTTCCGTGCCACCCAGGCCGAAGGCCAGCGGCTTGCCGGGCTTCATGCGAATCTTCCAGAAGTCCATGCCGCCGGTGAGTTCGTCGACGACCGTGCGGGTGACGTCATACGTGCCCACCGATACACCGCCGCTGCTGATCACGATATCTGCCTCTGCGATCGCGCGGCCGAATGCGCGCTCGACGGCGTCCTTTTCGTCAGCGACCACCGGCAGCACCAACGGCTGGGCGCCGGCGCTTTGGACCAGCGCTTCGAGCATATACGCATTGGAGTTGGTGATCTGGCCCGGGCCGGGCGTCTCGTCGAGCTCGACCAGCTCGTCGCCGGTGCTCACGATCGCCACCGTCGGCCTGCGTGACACCTCGATGGCCGAGCGCCGAAAGCTGGCCAGTAGACCAATCTCGGCTCCCCGGAGCCTCGCGCCCGGCTCGAGTACGGCTTCGCCGCGCGCCATATTCTCGCCGGCGTGTCGGACCCAGGCGCCGCGGCCTGCAGCGGGCGGATCGACCACGGTCACCGTGCCGGCGGCCTCGTCGGTCTCGCAATGCTCCTGCATGACGACGGTGTCGGCGCCGGCCGGCAGCGCGGCGCCGGTCATGATCCGAGCGGCCTCACCCGGGCCGACCTCGAAATCAGCCACGCCTCCGGCGGCGGCCTCTCCGACCACCTCGAGCGTGGGGCGATCGCCTTCGAGATCGTCGAAGCGCACCGCGTAGCCGTCACGTGCCGAGTTGTCGAAGCGCGGGGAGTCCTCGGGGGCCTCGATGCTCTGGGCGAGCACCCGTCCGAGCGCAGCCGTGAGCATCACCCGCTCGAAGCCGAGCCGCGGCAGGCGCTCGAGGATCTGTTGGCGAGCTTCTTCGACGCTGATGAATTGCTTCATGAATGAGCTACTTGTTGCTTAACTACAGGGCTGTTTACGGTCGGGATAGAGGCGGCTGTCGCTTCGCCGGCCGCTCTCTTCTTCGGCTTCTGCAGCGTCGTCGCCCTCGTCGGTCTGGTCAGTCTCGTCGGCCTCGTCAGCTTCGTCGGACGGGGCCTTTCGCCTGCTCCCCGGGGCCGCCTCATCTTCGGCGGGGGCCTTGGCTTCGGCGCCGGGAGGCAGTTGAGCCCAGTCCGGATTTCCGCACGGGCTCTTGGCCAGCTCTTCGGGCGGCGGCGGTTCGACCTGTCGGGCTTGCTCGTCGTTATCCGCCTTTCGCAGCTCACGTTGCTCGCGCTCGGGCTCGGTGGCACAGCCTGACAGAGCCACCAACAGCCCGGCGAGCAGTCCGGTGAGCAGCATTCTGGTCGTTTGTCTCATAGGTTCGCTCGTCTATTGGCTCTCGCCAGATGCTCATTAATTGTCTTCGCAGCCTTCGACGTTCGCGTCACCGCGCAGGTCGATGCCGAAAAACGAGTTATAGCAGTAGTGCGTCGATACCGTCTGTCCAAAGTTATACCGATTCGGCAGGACGTATACCGGGTCGAGCATCCACTGGCCGTCGTTGTCGGCGCCGGTGCTCGGCAGCCAGGAAAACGGCGGATGGCCGTAGCTCGCTGTGGCGTTGCTCTGCAGTCGGCGAGGCAGCACATGGGCGTTGTCCTGGTCGAAGCCGATGGGTCGATCCTCACCGAGCGGACTGTAAATAAACGGCACCTCGAAGAGCCCGTCTTCGGCATAGCTGCCGCGATACGCCCAGAACCCCTCGGAGAACGGGACCAACTCGTAGTTCATTTCGCTGAGCCCGCTGTCCTCGTCGAGGGTGGCCTCGTCAAAGCTCTGGGCGGAGTCGCCCGCGCGCAGCACGACACCCTGGTCGGCGTCGCCGCGAAACTCGCCCGGGCTGTGCAGGCAACGACCGTTGGAGCCTGACTCGTGCCAGTGGCACGTCTCGTGATCGCCGGCCGGGACATACATCGGGTAATGAGTCCCGTCGTCGTCGCCGGATTCGAGCGTGGCCGGGTCGAAGCTGTCCAGGCTCATGCCGCTGGCTCCGCCGCCGGAGAGGCTTATGGGGCTCCCCTGGGGCTTATAGCCGACGGTGACTTCGCCGGAGCTGCCCACCCGGACCCCCTCGACGAGCAGCAGGTCCTCGGTAGCCTTGTCGACCACGAAGATCGCACCGGCGAAATCGTGCTCCGCCGGCGCGTCGCCCGCGTTCGCCACCCGGGCCGGGTAGTACAGGATGTAGTGCAGGAAATAATACTGAGACGACTCGCTGACATGATAATAGACGTGAGCGGGTGTCTGGCCGCTTTGCGCGCTCGCGGCGTTGTCGGCGGCGGTCAAATTCTGGTCGAAGTCGATGCGCGTGGGGATGTCTGCGTTCGGCCCGCTGCCCTCGGTGTCGGCGATGCCCTGATAGATGACCGGCGCGAAGCGCTCGGCGAGGTCGACGAGCGGCTGCGGCGCGTCATCGGCGGTGTAGAAGGTCGCCTCGAATTGGGGAGCGAGCCCGTTTCCGGCCTGATCTCGAGCGTAGGCATCGACCTTGACGCGATAACCGGTCGCCGCGTGAAGCGGCTCCTCCGGGGTCATCGTCGCCGTCCGGCTGGCTTCGTCATATTCGATGATGGTGTCGACTTTGCGGTTGTCCGAGTCGCGAAGCTGGACCGAAAAGAAGTTGATGGTCACCGGGTCCATATCTTCGTTGAAGGTGATCTCAACGGACGAATCGACGCTGACGCCGGTCGTGCCGCCGGCAGGCTCGACGCTTTCGACCTGAGGCGGATCTTCGTCGTCGCTCGGATCTTCGAAGACGTCGTCGCCTTCTTCGCCGGTGTCGTCGGCGTCGGGCGTGTTGTTATTAGGCTCTCCGACGTCGTCGCCCGCGTCGACGGTCTGGCGCTGACATAGATTCTCGATGCACTCGTAGGGGCCCGACGGGCAGTCGTCATCGACGGCGCAAAACGATTGTTCGGTGACCACACACGCGCCTTGCCTGCAGGTTTCGTTGTCCGCGCATTGCTCGTCAGTAGTGCATTCGTCGTCCTCTCCCGACGAATCATCCGAACAGCCTGCCGGCAGGCCGGCGAAGAAAAACAGCATCACGCCAACAATCAACAATGTCGGGCGAGGTCGACGAGAAAACATGGGTACTCCGTGGAAGATTGAGCCAATACATTCAACGCTTCGTTTTTAGCAAATTTGGCTGAGGGGGACCAGCGGGGGACGCCGAAGAGGCCACGGCGCGGTTGCCACCGCCGGCTAAGTGCGATAATCCGTGTCAGGTCGCTAGTTGCCGGGAACAACGCCCAGGGTCCCACACGTTCCTCGAAGAAGCCGGCGTCACCACGAGGCCTTACGAGCCGGGCCCGCTAGAGTTACCGACTCCAAACGCATTGTCGCATGTCCTCTTACGAAACATTCATCGCGCTACGCCACCTCAAGAGTCGTCGCGACAGCTTTTTGTCGACGATTACGCTCATTGCCATCTTAGGCGTGTTCCTGGGCGTGATGGCGCTGACCAGCGTGGTCGCCGTGACCGGCGGCTTTCAAGATGCGTTTCGGGAGCGCGTGCTCGGGGTCAACAGCCACGTCCTGGTGATCAAATACGGCATCGACTTCCGCGATTACCAGGACACTCAGCGGGGCATCGCAGAGGTCGACGGGGTCAAGGCGACCAGCCCGTTTATCCTCCACGAGATGATCGCGACCCATGGGCGACAGACCAGCGGCGTGCTCATCAAGGGCATCGAGCCGTCTACGCTCAATGAGGTCAGCGACCTCCCCAAATATACCGAGCGTCCCGATCTGCTCGAAGAGCTCGAATTCGAGCGATTCCCCGAGGACGGCCAGAAGGCCACCCCGAAGATCTTGCTGGGCAGCACGTTGGCCGAAGATCTCGGCGTCGAAGCCGGCGATATGGTTCGCCTCACCAGCCCGCTGGAGAGCCTGGACCCGGATAAATGGAGCTCGAAGAGCCACTCGCCGTCGAGCAATCAATTCGAGGTCGTCGGCACCTATACGAGCGGTTTTTACGAATATGATAGCCGCCTGGTGATGGCCGACTACCGCGCGCTACAGGACTTCTTCAATCAGGGCGACGTGGTCACCGGCATCGATGTGCGCGTCGACGATGTCTTCAACGTCTCTCAGATCGCCGATCAGATCGAAGAGCAACTGCCCGCCGGACGCTTCCGCATCCTCGATTGGCGAGAGCTGAACCACAACCTCTTTACCAGCCTCGAGCTGCAGCGATTGGTGCTGGCGGTGATCTTTTTGTTCATCGTGCTCGTGGCGGGCTTCAATATCGTCGCCACGATGATCATGATCGTGCTCGACAAGCGAAAAGATATCGCCATTTTGAAGTCGATGGGCGCGTCGAACTTCGGCATCATGAAGGTGTTCATGTTGCAGGGACTGATGATCGGCGGCGTCGGCACGCTGGGCGGGCTGATGGGCGGCTGGGCGGTGTGCATGCTCGTCCAGCAGACCAACTTCGGGCTCGATCCGAGCATCTATATGATCGACCACTTGCCGGTGCAGATCGTCGCCAGTGAGTTCCTGGCGGTGGGCGCGGTGGCGATGCTCATCACCCTGTTGGCCACTCTCGGGCCGGCCTGGTGGGCGGCGCGCTTCAACCCCGTCGAAGGCCTTCGCTACGACTGAGGCGGCTGATTCGCCCATCTTCGGCGCCGCCAAGCCTCGACGATGGTTCACATCGCCTGCGTTTGTCGGCATCCGAAGCTGTGTCGAATCATCTCGCCTCAGGTTACTCGGGATTTTGAATCAAGCTGCAGTGGGGTAGCGCATCGAGCGGCCGACACGGGCTGCTTTTTGGCGGTGCCCCTCGGCCAGATCGTCGCGGCCCAGCGCGCGGAAGGCGCGCTCTAGGTGCAGGTGGCTCAGGTAGATGTCACGGGGCACACCGCGGTTTTGGGCGCGCTGGAGGCTCACCTCCAAATGCTCGAGCGAGGCGTCCGGATTCTTTCCGACCATACAGGAGGCCGTCGCATGGAGGTCTCGGGCGCGCTGCTGGCTGTGGAGATCTTGGTGCAAGCCGGCCAATTCGACCAGGGTCGAAGCGACCTCGATGGCCTCTTGGTATTTACCGGCCTCCAGGGCCGTCGCCGCTCTCTCGCGGATGAGTTCGATGCGAAGGGCGGTCAGCCCGTAGCGGTGAGCGTTCTTCTCGGCTTCCTCGAAAACCCGAAGCGCGTCGATATGCTCGCCGCGCTCTGAGAGCACCTTGGCGCGCGCCCATTCGGCGCGGCATTCCACCGGCGCGAGCTCGGCGACCTCGGCGAGGCGGCTGAGGTCTTTGCTCAGTCCTTCGGCACGCTCGACCATGCCGCGCTCGGCCCACATGTGGATCGCGCGCTGGAGCATCAGCGAGCGCGAGCGGAGGTCCATACGGTAGGTGCCCCAGCGATGAAAGAGGTTCATCGCCCCTTCGAGGTGGCGTTTGCAGGCGACGGTGTCGCCGTAGCGCTCGTACCAACCGGCCAGGGCGAGCAGACTGCGCGCCAGTAGATCCGGGTCGTTGAGGCCGCGCGCGGTGGAGGCCGCCCGACGGAAAGAGGTCAGCGCGTCTTCCAGGTCGTCTTGTTGCATGGCCATCTGGCCGAGCAGCAATTGGCCGCGCACCAAGCCGCGCTCATTGCGCATGGTCTCGGTGAGCGCCGCGATGGGCTCGAGGCTGGCGCGGGCGTCGTCGAGTCGGCTCAGCTCCAGAGCGAGCTCGGCGCGAGACAGAATATAACCGATGCGCGCCTGCGGTGAGCCCAGCGAGTGCAGCGCGAGGAGGTTGGCGACGTGGCCGTAGAAGTCCAGCGCAATGCCCAGCCAGCCATCGCGCTCCAACCAGCGGCTATAGGCTTCGCCCAGGCGCAGCATGCGACGCCGGTCTCCGGCCAGCGCGTGCAGCCGCAAGAGGGTGGGCGTGAGTCGGTCGATATCTCCGCGAACCACGCGGTGCTTATAATAACGGGCCAGCGCACGCGACGCGCTCTCGATGTCCGTGCGCGCGAAGCGCTGCTCCATCCAGACGCTGAGCTCCTCGAATCCCGCCAAGAAGATACCCGTGCGCGGAATCCGGACCACGCCGCGATCGGTCAGCTCGCGCAGCGATTCCATCAACCGATCGCCGGGCAGGTTGAGCACCTGCGCGAGGTCGGCCTGCGACATCGGTTGGCCGGAGATGGTCAGCACCATTAATATCTCGGCGGCGGCGTCGCTCAGGCCCTCCAATTCGCTGAGCTCGGGGGACTCACCGCCGACGACTCGTATCGCCTCCAGATCCTCGGGTTGGCCGACGTCGAAGGCCGATCGCATCAGCTCGTCGGCGGCGGTGACCATCACCAGCATCACCGACAAGCCGCCGATATCGGCGACGACGTCTCGCAGAACGTCCAGGGTCAGGCTGTCGATACGCTCGACGCGGTCGATGACCAAGATCACCGGCCCGGTACGGCAAAAATCGCGAAGCAGCGCCAGGAAAAGTGACGTAAAGTCCTCTCGGCGCTCTTCGTAGCCCATGCGCGGCATCTGCTGCATCCCCCACAGGGCCCCGAGGCTGTCGACGGCCTTTTCGCTGACGCCGTCGAGCTGCCTGAGGATCTGGAGCGCAGCCTGACGATGGTCGTCCGTTCCGGAGACCGTCTCGTGGAGGCAACGCAGGATGAGATCGCTGAGCACGCCGAACGGACGGTAAATATCGTCGGAGGTGGTCTGGATGCCGAACGCTTGTGTATTGCCGCGCCATCCCAGGGCGTCAACGAGCCGATCGGAGAGATACTCGCGGCCACGTCCGAATTGGCCGGAGACGAGCACGGCCTTTCCGTTGCCGGCTCGGGCCGATAAAAAATGCTCGCGAAGCGCGCCCGGCAGCGGCGGCGAGTCGTCGCTGCTCTGGTCGGCCAGAAGTTGCTGGATTTTGGCCGAAGGCAGGTCGGAGTGAGTCGCCGCGGAGACTTCGGGCACCGGCGGGCCGAGCTGGGCGACCTCGTCGACCAGGTTGGTGTCGGTCAGCACCCCGGTCAATTCGGTGATGCTTATCTCCTCGAGCCCGACCTCCTGAGTGGCGTCCTCGGGCGCAATGCGCTGCTCCTCGCGGCGAAGCTCCTGGAGCATATGGCCCAGGGAGCGGCTGTCCGCGCGCAGATTATTGCCGAAGAGATACCCGATGAGCTCCTCGTAGATCTGGCCGGCGCTGGTGGCGCGGCCGGCCGGGTCGGGCACCAGCATCGACTCGACGATCTGCTGGAGCTGACGGGGCACCTCGGCGTGCTCGGCCAGCGGCGGCAGTTGGCCTCGCTGGGCTCGCTCTTCGACCTGATCGGGGTCGTCGCCAAACGGGTGTGTGCCGGTGAGCATCTCGTAGATGATCAGCCCCAGACTAAAGATATCACTCTGGCGGGTATGCTCGCCGCCTCGGGCGACCTCTGGTGCCGCATAGCGAAATCGGCGCAGGGTGTCCTCGGCGTCGATGGGCGGCACGTCCTCCATCGCCTTGGCGATTCCGAAGTCGGTGATTTTGACCTCACCGTCGAACGAAATCATGATATTTTCGGGCACCAGGTCGCGGTGCAGGATATTGAGGTTGTTGAAGTTGAAGTCTTTTCGCCGATGGGCGTAGTCGAGGCCCTTGGCGACCTCACTGGCGATGAAGATCCCCAGATCCTGCGGAAGCTCCCGGCCGCTCTTCGCCGCGATATTCGTGGCGCGGCTGAGATCGAAGCCGTTGATGAACTCGGTGGCGATATAGAATTGGTTGCCGTCGTCGGTGCGGCCCAGATCATAGACCTGCACGACGTTGGCGTGTGACAGCGCGACCGCGCGTTTGGCCTCCTCGATGACGGTATCGACAAAGTTGGGGATGCCCACCAAGCCCTGTTCGAGGACCTTGACGACCAGGATCTTCTCGAACCCCTCCACGCCGTGGCTCTTCGCCTTATATACGTCCCCCATACGGCCGTGCGCCAGACGCGCGGTGAGCTGATACTTGCCAAAATCCTCGGGTTGCGCGAGGCGTTCTGTGCGACCCATGCACGTGCTCCAGAGCTTGAGTGAGACTGCATCTGCTGTCGACGCAACCCAGATTAGCGCAAATAGTGGGAGGTGTCATGTTTGTGCGCTCGCTGCAGGTGGTGGAGTCACTGTGTATTCCTGGCTGATCGGTGTTGTTCGCGTTCACCAAACGTTTTTGGTTCTTGGTTCTTGGTAAAGCCCCGATTGCGCTCGGCAGACCCTCGACGGAGTTCGCAGGGCGCAAATGTGCCGGTCGAACTGCGCGCCTCAACGACGTCAAGAACCAAGAACCAAGACCCAAGAACATTGCCATAATGCCCGAAGCCCTCTAAAACCCTTGATTGTTCGAGCAATCCAAAACGCCAGAAACCGACGACGGACATGAAAAAGAATAACCGCGATTATTACGACGAATTTGCCAATTGGTACGAGCGCGGCCGCGACCGCGGCTACCACGCGCTCATCGACGACCTCGAGACCGATCTGCTCGCCGACTATGTCGACGGCAAGGATGTGCTCGAGGTGGGATGTGGGACGGGGTTGATCCTGGACCGAGTCGCCAAGCGGGCCCGACGCGCCTCCGGCATCGACATCAGCAAGGGCATGCTCGATCGAGCGGTGGCCCGCGGCCTCGACGTCGCCCAGGGTGACGTGACCGCGCTGCCGTTCGCCGACGAGAGCTTCGACGTCGTCTACAGCTTCAAGGTGCTCGCCCACATCCAAGACATCGATAAGGCGCTGGCCGAGATGAGCCGGGTGACCCGGCGCGGCGGCCACCTGCTGCTCGAATTCTACAACCCGTATAGCCTGCGCTATCTGGCGAAGCGGGCGGCCGGGCCCAAGAAGATCTCGCGCAAAACCGACGAGAGCGCGATCTTTACCCGCTGGGATACCGCCATGGATCTGACCCGGCGCATGCCCGACAACTTGCAGGTGCTCGACTTTGCCGGGGTTCGCATCTTCACGCCGGCGGCAGCGGCCCATAAGATCCCGCTGCTGGGCAGCGCGCTTCGCAAACTCGAATTTGTCGGCCGTGACAGTCTGCTCAAGTATTTCGGCGGCTTCCTGGTGGTCATCGCCGAGAAGGAACATAGCTGAGCGCGCGCCGCGACTGCGGCCGGCGCTCGGGAGTTCGTGGGCGATAGGTTTCCCATCGCCGCGCGAATACGGTATTATTCTCGTTGACCTTCTTGTCCGCCAACTGCAGACACACCGTCATCCGCACGCCTTATGGAGTCAGCCGGAACCGATCCGCTGTTCGACGACCGAGGAGCCCTGCGCTCGGAGCTATTTTCTCCGGAGGCGCTGGAGGTCCTCGAGCACATTCGCGAGTGGCTTCGCGACGTCGATCGGCGCATGCTCTTGCCCCTCGATCTTCTCATCGTCTTGCTCGAGCGCGGCCACGCTCCCTTGTCCCGGCTGGTCGCCCAGGGCACCGACGGGGTCGTCGAGGGCGAAGACGTCTTGCCTCGCCTGCAGTTGCTGTCCCGTGAAATCGAAGAGGAGCCCTCCGAGAAGGGGCCGGTGCTCGAGCGCACCTCATTCTCGCGCGGGTTTACGCGCATTCTGCTCGAGGCGTGGCACCAGGCACAGGCCCGGAACGGCGACCTGATGCGTGAGCTCGATCTGGTGCGCAGTGTCACCTGGCGTGCCGAGGCGGTCGAGTCGGCTTCGGTCCGCTGGGCCATCCGACGCCTCAGCGAAGGCAAGGGCGACCAGCTCTTCGACGAGAAGGGCCTGCTTCGCGCGGAGATGTTCCACGAGTCGACCTGGCGTATTCTGCAGGGGGCGATGAAGATCGCCTCCTCGAGCGGCACGCCCTTTTTGGGCACCCCGCATATGATCGCGATGCTGTGCTCGGTCAAGAACTCGACGCTGTGGCGCTCGGCGAAGGCGCGCGGCCTCGAGCCCGGCAGGCTGCGCGAGGAATTGCTGCGGCTCATCGGCAGCAAGCCGAGCTCCATCCCCGAATTTTTGGTCGGCCGAAAGACGCTGACCCCGCGCATGATCCGCATGCTGTCCCACTCGGCGAAGCAGGCAGGCAACAACCCGATCACCGAGCCGCATATCATCGAGGGCTTTCTCGACGACGGCGGCTCGAGCCTCGAGTTGATCCAGGCGCTGGGCCTCGAGTCCGAGATCCGCAAGGCGCTGGGTGAGCCGAAGGTGCTCCAGGAGGCGCTTTCGGTCGACGCGGCCATCGAATTCGCCGCCAAGCGCCAACCCACGCCCACCCTCGATATGCTCGGCCGCGACCTCACCGAGGAGGCCCTGGAGGGAAAGCTCCCCGAGATCGTCGGACGCAAAAAAGAGCTGCACCGCGTGGTCAACGTGCTGCTTCGTCGCGAGCAGCGCAACCCGCTTTTGACCGGTGAGGCCGGCGTCGGAAAGACCGCGTTGGCGGTGGGGCTGGCCCAGAAGATCGCCTCGGGCCAGGTCCCCAAAAAGCTGCAGGGCTACCGGGTCATCGAGCTCAACGGGGCGAGTCTGATGAGCGGCACGAGCTATCGCGGCGATCTCGAGTCGCGCATCAAGAGCTTGCTCGAGGAGGCCAGCAAAGACGTCATCCTCTTTATCGACGAGGCACACGCGGTCTTCGCGCCGCGCTCGGGCAGTAATACCCCGGCCGAAGTCCCCAACCACTTCAAACGCGCGCTCGCCTCCGGCGATATCGCGGTCGTCGGTGCGACCACCGAGGCCGAATACCACCGCTGGTTCGAGCAGGATCCCGCGCTCAAGCGCCGCTTCGAGCGCATCGAGATCAAGGAGCCCGAAAACGAAGTCGTGCGCGAGATCTTGGGCGCGCTGACGCCCGACCTCGAAGGCGACTACGACGTCGATATCGACGACGGGGCCATCGGCGCAGCTATCGGGATGTCGGTGCGCTACCTGCCCGAGCAGCGGCTGCCCGACAAGGCCAAGAAGCTGCTGATGGATGCGTGTATCGCGCGCGCCAATCACTTGGTGGGCTCCAAGCAAGACGACTCGCGCACCGTCACTCGCGACGACGTCGCCCGTCAGGTCTACATGAAGACCGGCATCCCGCTCGAGCGGCTATTGCGTGGCGAGATTAACTGGTGGGTGGGCATCGAAGAGAGGCTCCAAGAGTCCGTGGTTGGCCAAGACTCGGCGATCTGTCAGGTCGCTCACGCCCTGGTCAGCAGCCGGCTTCGAAACTCCAGCCGCAACCGTCCGATGGCCGTGCTGCTCTTTGTCGGCCCGGCCGGTGTGGGCAAGGGGACGCTGGCGCGAGCCCTCGCCGACGAGATCTTCAACGATCCCAAGGCGGTCTTGCGCCTCGACATGACCGACTTCCAAGAACCTCATAGCATGAGCCGGCTGATCGGCTCGCCGCCGGGTTATGTCGGCTACGACGACGAAGATCTCTTCGTCACGCCGCTGCGCCGCCGGCCCAGCAGTGTGGTGCTCCTGGAGGACTTCGACTCCGCTCACGAGCGGATACAAGAGCGTATGCTTCGCTTGATCGAAGAGGGTGAAATCGTCGACACACGCGGCCATCGCGCCGACGTCCGAAACGCGTTATTCATTCTGACCGCCAATGCCGCCCCCGAGCGCAGCGGAAATAAGATAGGCTTTTCGGACGGCGAAGACGCTGAGAGCCTCCTGGACGACGAGGCGGCGCTCGAATTGCTCGACAAGTCGATCGCGGTCCGACTGCGCGACCATGTAGACGCAGCGGTCGTGTTTCGGCAGCTGGGAGGCCAGGGCGAGTCACCGGCCGTCGAATTGCTCGAGCGGCGCATCGCGTCGTTTATCGAGGCGATGCAGACCGAGTACAAGCTCGACATCGACATCGGCGCCACGCTTCGCGACCGGCTCCTCGCGGAGGCTTCGCGTATGTCCGACGCGCGCAGCATCGAGCAGCTGGTCAGCCAGCAACTCTACGCGCCCGTCACCGAGGCGCTGCTCAGAGGCGAATGCGGACAGACTCCACGTCTGGTTTGGAATGAGAGCGACGAAGGTGTGGAAGTCGTCGCTTCCGAATAGACAAGTAGCAATACGGGGGCATCGACGCGATCAGGGCGATCACGCCTGTTGGACCGGGCTGGTATCTTCTTCGATCGTCGACTCGGATTCTTTTTCGACGGTGGGCACGTTCGAGAGTGTAGCCGGATCGTCAGGGGGAGGCTGATTGACGTCGAGCTCACTGACTTCCTGCTCGAATTCCATGACTTCGGCCAAAAGATTCGCCTCACAACTGTGGCACCTGGCGTGGATGATCGAGCGTCCGCCCATGATCAATCGCACGTCTTTGTCTCCACACTTGAAGCAGCGAACTGTAAAGACCAAAGCATCCTCCTGCCGGCAGCACTCTCGAATCCAAACGAGGTGTTACCCGAGCTGGGGTGGGGAATCCTGAACTGCGAGAAGTCGATTTCGACTGCCTCTAGGGTAGTTCATCGAGGCTGGATTGGGCAAGGCGCGCTCGCGCCGGGGATCACAGCGCCGCGACGCCGCTGGGGCCGGGGTAGCTGAACAGGCCACCGTCGAGCCAGGTCTGCAGCTTGTCGCGTCGTGGCGCCGTAGGTGGCGGCTTGGGGACGCGGTAGACGCCTTCCCAGCGATTCCACTGCAGAACCTCGGCCTGGTCGACGAGCAGCTCACCGGTATCGTCGGCCGGAATCCAACGCACATAGTGGTGGGACTTGCCGTGCAGAAATTCGTAGGTCCCGCGGCGGCGAAGCTCGCCATCGGGGGCCTCGCGTGTGGCGAGCGTCTTTTCGAAGATACGGCCGACGAACGCCCCGATCACCTTGAACGCCCCCACCTTATAGGCCACGCGTCCGTCTTCATCCTCTTCTCGCCAGTGAAGCAAGATCTGGAGCGTGCCGTCGCGAACCAGGCGTACCGCCCGCGGAGTCGTGCGCGCGGTTTCGAACTCGAGCTCTTCGAAGGTCGAAGCGTCCCACTCGATATCCATCGGGAGGTGGGCGATACGCCCCTGGGAGCCGTAAAATGCGAGGTCGCGGCCTGCGTGAATCACGGCGACCTCTCGGCCTTCATTGGGGGTGAAGTTGCCGGTGAATGCAAAACCGTCGTCTTCATCGGGCAGCTCGATGCCAAACGAATCCTGGAGTCGATTGGGTTCGTCGGCAGCGCCCAGATCGACGCGCGCATCCTCGACTGCGGGATCGGCGACCTTCATCGGATCGACTTTCGGCTCTTTCTTTTTCTTCTCGGCGCGCTCGAGCTTGCGAAGCGATGGTGCTTCGTCGCCGGAGTCGCCGGAGTCTGGCAGGGCTGCTTCGCGCGCATGCGAGACGGCGCGCTCGGTCTCTTGCCGGGATTGCGCCACTGCTGTGAGTGACTGGTCCTTCGGATCCGTGGGACAGGATTGCGATGCGGTCTCCGCCGAACAATCACATACGTAGGGTTTGAGCATGCCGCGCATCGTCTGACAGCCCGACAGAGCGAGGCTGATCAGAAGCAAGGGCACGCTGAGGCGAAGGTGATGGAGTACTGCGTCAGTCACGGGGCCGGCTCGAGCTCATGAAACTGAGAATCCGTGCGCGCGAGTCTCCGATAGCAGGCGACCAAGCGCGCAAACGTACGTGTTTATCGGATGAATCAGCTGGGTTCTCAAGAAAAAATATTGCGAGGCGCGCCGAGAAGCTATCAAATGCTCGTCGGCTGAGGCCGGCGGGAAGGGCGTCAGCCGGCCCCTTTTACT
This sequence comes from uncultured Bradymonadales bacterium, assembly GCA_964386725.1. Lineage (GTDB taxonomy): Bacteria > Myxococcota_A > Bradymonadia > Bradymonadales > Bradymonadaceae > CAYLTX01. The sequence continues at coordinate 55,817 of CAYLTX010000017.1, forward strand.
TAACTACGGGTTGAGTACGGCGAGGTCGAAGCGGGCGTCTTCTTCGCGCGCCCAATAACGAAGCCGGACCTTTTGTAGGCCGACCTGTGTGGTGCCCAATTCTTCGGCAGTAGCGACCGACATATCGAGGATGCCGCGCCAGTCTTCGTCGCGCGAGCTGGAGACTTTGAAGGTCCAATTGCCGTCCGAGGTCTGCAGGCCGTAGGGGCCGCGGTCGTTGATGCGGCACCACACGCGCCGGTCGTTGGACAAATTTTCGATGAGTACGACGGTATTGAAGGGCAGCCAGCGGTGGGCACAGGTAAACCGCGACGGATCGAAATCCTCGCCGTTGGCAGTGATATCGCCGTGCCAGGCGCCGTTGCCATACCAGGAGGCGAGCCCGACCTGTTGGACGGGCGGGACCTCGATCTGGGGCATCTCGACGTCGCCCTCAGCCTGAAACTGGGCGGCCATCGCGGTCAGAACCATTAATTTAACTACAGACATAGCTTCACCTTCCGAAGCAGTCATTCGTTGGCAATCTATTGGGCAAGCAAATACATTTCAAGCGCCAGACGAATGTTTTTGTGTCAGCGACGGTTATCATGTCACAGAAGCTTCGCTGACCCGTGTATCACTCAACCAAGTCACCCCCGCCCAGAAGTCAAGCGAGGGTGAAGGTGCCTCCGGTTAGCAGACTGTCACAAGAAGGTAAAATGCCTTTTCGGAGGTGATCTCGGCCTGTGCAGCCGCTATCTATCGGTAAAGATGGCCCGCACGCGACGGCCAAGGCGCGATCTCCAGCGTCTGGCCAAAGAACCCAGGATTGCTCGATCACACCGGAGAGGCCCGCCTGGTGCCCTCCTGAGGCGGCTCCGGCGACTTTATGACGATCGTCGGAATAAGACGTGGCTTGACAGTGACCACCACTTTAAGGATGTATTTACCCACCAAGAAAATACGCTGGTTCGGCGAAAGCGGCCGTGGCACGATTCTTGAACTTTACCAACCCTGTAAGGATGTGATCACGGCGCTCGCCCTTTGACGATACGCTAAATTGTATGAGCACAGACCGCTCATGCGCTCGAGGAAGGAGGATTCAATGCGAAATACTGGTGGATGGTCCAAGGCGGCGTGCCTGATCGTCTCCGTCATCATATTTGCCGCCCTGGCTTCAGGGTGTGCACAAGATGTCGAAGATATCGATCGCACGCAGGCCGATAAGATCGAAAAAGAGCTCTTCCAGAACGACGACGAGTGGTATTTCCGTCAGACGGTGGTCGACACCGGCACGGAAGGGTCGTCGATGATCTTCGAGGCGTATGAAGGCCCGTTGCATCGGATTCGCTGGGAAATTGAGCATGGTACGCTCTATGCCTATTCGACCGTGCCTCTGGCAGATGGCATCGAGGATGGCCACAGCAGCGAAGATGACCGTCGCCTTGGCGCCGTCGCAGCCTTCGACATCACCGATCACTTCGACGTCATCCGCCAATACAACGCCACCACCGGTGAGCAGTCCAACGTCATCGTCGAGGACCGCAGCGACCGGCCGTGGTACGAGCGCGATTACATGCGCGTCAATTGGTCGGCCAATACGATCGAAGGCCTCGACCTATTTCGTTTCGGCATGCTCAGCGGCGTCGAGACGACCATCAATCAGGACCGAGAGTTCGTCGAACCCGACCGCGCCCGCATCACCGAAGACTATATCGACGTGACCACCGAGTATAACTTCGAGCCGGACATCTACGCGTGCGTGCTCAACGTCGGTTCGCTCGACACCATGGGCTCGTGCGCCGGTTCGCGGGTTCGGGTACGGAATTCCTTTGTGCGCGTACCGGAAGAGAAGACCTACGAGCCCTTCGAGATGACCGACACCAAGGACATCGTCGAGGACGACGGCAGCGCGATCTACACGACCAGCATCCAAGACCCGGTCTCGCGCCAGTATATGGAGGTCGAGTGTAACGACCACACCAAGACCTTCCTTCGCGAGGAGTACGGATCGACCGACGAGCGCTGCTCGGCGGCCTCCTTCGGCCTCTTCGACCGCTTCGGCTATTTCCGCACCGAGCGCATGGCGTGGAACGAGCGTCGGCCGGGCACCGAGAGCGACCGGCGTTATTACGCTAACCGCTGGAATATCTGGCAGACCGCCTACGACGAAAATGGCGAGCGTCTGGACCTGGAAGACCGCACCCCCAAGCCGATCGTCTACCACCTCAACGCCGAGTATCCCAAAGACATGATCCCGGCGGCCAAAGAGGTCGAGCGCCAGTGGAACGAGGCCTTCCTCGACACGGTTCGCATCGCCAAGGGCTATGACTCCATCCAAGACGTGCGCGACGAACTCGCCGCCGAGTACGACGGCGACACGCGCATGTACAAGATCGAGCCCAACAACTGCATGCCCGAGCAACTCGCTTCCTGGAGGAGTGAGTTCGGAGGCGACCGAGACGCCGATCGCTCCAGCGTCGGCGGGATCTTCAAAAAGCACGTATCCAACACCTCGAATCTGGTCGGTGCTCTGTGGGACATGCCCACCGAAGACCGAATCCAGCTGTGCGCCGAATTGGAGTACGCCACCGAGAAGCGCTCCAACGCCGATGCCCGCTTTACCTGGCAGCGCGTAGGCGACCTGCGCTACAGCTTCTTTAACTGGGTCGAGGAGTTCAACGGCTATTGGAGCGGTTACGGCCCGTCGGCCGCCGACCCGCTCACCGGAGAGATCATCTCGGGTAACGCCAACTTCGCCGGCACGCCGCTGCGCAGCTACGCCACCCGCGGCACCGACACCGTCCAGTACATCACCGGCGAGTTGACCGAGAGCGACATCCGCCTCGGCGACCACGTCCGCGAGTATATCCATGACCTGCGCGAGGACCGCCGCACCCAGGCCCTCGAGCCCGAGCTGGCCCCGGACACCCAGCGTGAGTTGACCCGACGCGCCGGCCATCAGCCGGCTTCGATCAGCCCGACCAACTTCGATGAGCCGCCGAGGTTCGAAGACCAGGACAACTTCTTCAAAAAGTGGGGCAACGACCGTCTCCCGCGTGAAGCCGATCGTCTCTCCGAGGCCATCACCGAGGCCAAGGCCGCCGACACTCGCGTCATCGAGTTCTACGAGAAGCCACGGGTCAAGCAGTTCATGCTCAGCGACGCCGACTTCCAACTGTCGGTCAAGGCGCTGGCCAATGAAACGTTCGGCCCCGACCCGTCAGAAGACGAGATGCACCAGGCTTATCTGGAGCTGGCCACGCCCAAGGACGTGCTCAAGCGCAACAATCGCTTCAACCGCTTTTTGGCCGAGCAGAATATCTTCGCCACCGAGAACCTCGACCGAGCTCTGAGCAGCCTGGTCACCTACGAAGGTGTCGCCAGCGCATTCGAGGGGATGGACCGCGACCAGATCCGCCGCTACCTGATGGACAACGCCTTTATCGGCACCCAGCTCCACGAGGTCGGCCACACCATCGGGCTTCGCCACAACTTCAGCTCGAGCATGGACGCGCTCAACTACCACGACGGCTTCTGGCAGATTAAGCAAGACGTCCTCGAGGGTGAGCTTCAAGACGGCAACGGCGTCGAGATCAGCGAGCGGGGCGCGGTGCACATCACCGACCCCGAGCTGGCCAGCCAGTACAGCAACGAGGACAACGTCGACTACGTCAGCACCACCGAGATGCGCCTGGGTTCGATCATGGACTACACCGGCGACATGACCGGCCGCTTCGCCGGCCTGGGCAAATACGACAAGGCGGCGATCAACTTCGCCTATGGCGAGCACGTCCAGCAGTGGAAAAAGGACGTCCAACTGCCCAATATGCTCTGGTACGAGCAGTGGGTGCGCGACTACACCGCGCTGCCGTCCATCTACGGCAACGACCCGACCAGCATGGACGCCGAAACTCAGCGCCAGGGCATCGACGTGATGCTCAACCAGCGTGAGTGGGTCTCCATCTCCGACGCCATCGACGAGCGCCGCGAGGGTATCAAGGCCAACACCACCGCCTGGGCCGACGGCGAGATCGGGTTGGACAACCAGCCCTACGTCGATCGCACCGTCCCCTACGAGTTCTGCTCGGATGATTATCGTGACTCGCGGCTGGGCTGCGACGTCTTCGATTGGGGCGCCAACCAGACCGAGGTCGTCAACCACGCCTTCGATCAATACCGGTTCTTCCAGCCCTTCTGGCGCTACGCCGGCCACCAAAACGACCGGTTGATGAGCACCTACTCGAATTATATCAACCGGGTGATGAGCACCTTCCAGATCGCCGAGCGGCCCTTCCGCTACTACTCGATTTATCAGTGGTGGGACCTGGGTTCGTATACCGATGACCTGCAGCGTGCCTCGATGGACTCGCTCAACTTCTACGCCGAGGTGCTCGCCACCCCGCAGCCGGGGACGTACTGCATGTACGGCTCGGGCGCCGTCCAGGACAACTCGGGCTGGTTCTTCAACCTGAACAACAAATATATCCCCAACGGTTGGCTGACCGACGGCACCGCCTGCGCGAACTCCTTCGACATCGAGCGCGGCCAAGGCCAGTACTACGGCTTCGACTTCACCGACGAGTACCACTACCGCATCAAGCGCGTCGGCGCCTATGTCGACAAGTCGCTGGCCACCCAGGCTCTCTTCGACATCAGCGCGAACTACGCGTTCAGCAGCTTCTTCACCGACCAACGCGCGAGCAACATCTCGTATTGGACCCTCTTCGAGGATGAACTCAACGACTACCTGCGCGGAGTCATCCTGGGCGATTACGCCGGATTCAGCGGCGTATACGACCGCGGCACTCAGTCCTATGAGCCGCCGGTCGTCGTCGACCCGAAGACCTTCGCCACCGGACTCGACCACCCGCAGGACAATATGGAGCGGGTCTACAGCCAAGTCGGCCTCAACGAGCAGTTCAACGCCCTTGCCTTCGGCATGCTGTACAACAGCACCTGGCAGGACCGCTCGACCGACTTCTCCAACTACGTCAAGGTCGCCGTGACCAACGAGGAGTTGCAGCCGCTGGCCGACTGGGTCGAGGTCGCCGAGCTGGAGCATCCGACCACCGGCCAGATCTACTACGCGCCGCAGACCGCCGACGGCAAGTCGATCTCGTACGACTTGGTCAACTGGGCCAACAACCTCAAGGACGCCATGCTCGAGGCCCAAGAGGAGCTCGCCCAGGCCGAGCCGGATACCGAGGAGTATGAAAACGCCTGGGACGAGGCCAGCCTGGCTGAGCGTCAATTCGAGGACGTCGTCGCCAAGCTGGAGATGATTCGCTTCGTCTTCGATGCCGGCGGCATCAACCGCTGAGTCCGCGTCAGCGCTCCGAGTAAACCAGAGGCCGCGTCCGGAACATCGGGCGCGGCCTCTGTCTTTGGGACACCATTGATTTTGACCAGACCTCAAGAGGTTGCCATGCTGCGCACCGACCGACTCCTGACCACAACGCTCGCCGCGGTGCTGCTGAGCGCCGCAGCATGCTCCTCAGACGACACCAAGGCCGCCGACACCGGCACCTCCGGCCCCCGCGGCGACGCCTCCACCCAAGACGCCCGTCTCGACGCCCAGCCAGACGCCGACCCCCCCACCGACGCACCAACCGACGCCGCTGCAGATACCGGCGCCGACACCCAACCCGTCGAGCGCCCGCCGCTGCCCGAGTTCGCCTACTACCGCCAGGACCTCAGCTGCGGCGGCTCGACCTGCATCGACGGCGTCGCCGTCAACATCATCGGCGGCATCGTCGAGAAGACCGAAAACGGCTACCCCCGCTCCGAAGACCTCCAAGACCACGAGATCCGCTTCCTCGAAGACTTCGTGCTCACCGACCAGACCTACCAAAAGATGCTCGACGGCTGGTCCTGCGGCCCCGACACCGACGTCGACGGCGTCAAATGGTCCTTCGACGCCCGCGTCTACGTCGACGGCACCTACCAACGCGCCGTCCAAAACATCTCCGGCTGCATGGCCCAAGACGCCGACCACGACGACACCACCCAAGTCCGCGACCTCATCGACATGCTCGACGAGGTGCGCGACGATCATTTTCAGTGAGGGGGCAGACGGATCAGGAGAACTCTCGGCGCTCGAAGATGAGACACGCCAGGAAGAGCAGGATGCCCGTATAGGTAAGCGCGTAGCTCGACGCGACGGTGAGATATTGCGCCGAAATAGGAAGGCTGTGCGTAAGCTCGAATGACAAGTTGAGCTTTTCGATGTCTGGCAAAATAAACACGGCTGCCTCGGCGACGTACCGGGCCGGGTTGCCTTGTTTGGCGAAGAAGGCGATCGCCTCTTGCAACTGCGGAGTCAGGCTTCCGCCGATGAACACTCCGATCGTGAGAAGGGCGCTGAGTAGTGGGCTCGAGAACGAACTGAATAGAATCGCCAGCCCCACCACGATAGCCAACTGCAGAAAGGCGGTGTAGTACGCCCACAGCCAGTTGAGGTCCATCTCGAAGCCCATCACCAACGCCGCACCGACCTTGAGCGTTACGATGATCAAGAGGGCGATGAAAATCGCGAATAACGAGCCCAGATACTTGCCGATGACGAAGATCGTCGGCGAGACCGGTTTGGAGAGAACGGTAAAGATCGTGTGTGTTTCGACCTCGTGGTGAATGGCGCGAACACCCTGATAAGTCGCCAGGCCGGCTAAAAAGACCGTGCTGAAAAACAGCACCAGGTCCCTGAAGACACGCTCCTCCTGGTGGAGGCTCATCGCCCCGAATAACCCGGTGCTTGCTAGGACGAGCACCCCGAAGAGGAGGACTCCGTAGAGGAGTTTGTTACGCACCGCTTCGAGCAGTGTATTCCTCATCAATATGCCAAATTGTCGAACGAGCACGGGCATTGCTTGCCTCTCCTAATCTACGACTTCTTGGGTGGATTGAGCGGCTCCGGCCGACGTCGATGTATCTCGCACAAAAACGTCCTCGAGAGATTCCTGATGCGGCTGGAAACTCTCGACGCGTACTTCCAGCTCTGCCATACGCGCTAACAGCCGATCCGGGTCGGCGTCGCCCGCTAGCTGCAGGCGGGTCAACTCGCCGACCTGAACAGCCTCGAGAAGCTCCGCGTCCAGCTTGGCGGCATGCTCCTGCTTCCAATTGCGCAGATAGATCTCATAATACAGGACCCCCGAGCCGATCAGTTCGTGCAGATAGCCGATGTCGCTGATCTCGCCGCGGTTCATAATCGCGACGCGATCGCAGATATCTTGAACATCGGGCAGGATGTGGCTGCAAAATAAGATGGTCTTGCCGTCGCGCCGAAGCGAGAGCACCAGGTCGCGAATCTCGCGGCGGCCGACCGGATCGAGGCCCGATTGCGGCTCGTCGAGGATGACCAGGTCGGGGTCGTTGATGAGCGCCTGAGCGATGCCCGCGCGCTGCTTCATTCCCTTGGAAAACCCGGATACGGGCCGATCGAGGGCGTGGCCGAGACCGACCATCTCGAGCAACTCGTGGGCGCGCTCTCGACGCTTGGATTTCGAGTATCCAAAGAGGCCGCCGTAAAAGTCGAGCAATTCGATGGCGTTGAGGTGCTCGTAGAGCATCGGGTTTTCGGGCAGATACCCCAAACGCTCGCGCAACGAGACATCGTCCGCGCGTTGATCGAAGAGCCGAATCTCGCCGCGGTCGGGGCGCACCAAGCCCAGCAGCATCTTGATCGTCGTCGACTTGCCCGCGCCGTTGGGTCCCACCAGGCCGAAGATCTCACCGCGGCGAATCGAGAAGCTCACCGAACGCACGGCTTCGACCTTTTTGCGCCAAAAGCCCGTGCGAAAGGTCTTGGCGATATCATCGACTCTCAATACTTCGTTGTTGCTCATTGGACCGGATTCCGGAGGTGGCTCAAGGCGCGGTTGGTTGCATGGAGGGGGCGTCGACCTGAATGAAGAGCGAAGCCGGCAGGTAATTGAGGCGAGACGCGCTCCAGTGACGGTCGAACTCTCTGCGAAACTCGCGTGCTTGCTCCGCGACCTGGTCAGTGCTGCCGTCCTGCTCGAGGCGATACTCGACCAGTGAACGCACATGTTCTGACTCGGTGGACAGATATAAGCGTGAGAGCATCTCGATATCCTCGTCAGATAGCTCGACTTCGACCTCCTCGTTCTCGCCGTGGCCGCGCTGCATGCGAGCGTACTTTCGCTGAAACGACGAAGCCAGTAACCCCATCACCTCGGGGGCGCCTTCGATCATCGACCCTTTGATGGCGTGGTCACGAGCATCTTTGACCTGCTCCATGCGCTTCTCACGGTCGAGGTGGCTCATATAGGGAAAGCCAATATAATTGGCCGTAACCTCGTAGGGCAGACGCCAATCGTCCGGGAAATACCGCATCCCCATCTTGAGAAATTCGTTGGCGGCTTCGATATCCTCGAGTTGAGGGTTCCCTGCTAGAGCAATCCGCGCGGCGCTGTGCCAGGTGTAGACTTTGGAAAAATAGGGGTCGAGTTCGGTGATCGTCTCGGCATATCTCGTGACATCACGAGGAGCGCGTTTCGCGACATAGCTCGCGCCGACCGATTGCACGCCCGACAGCCACACCATATCGGCGGCCGCCGTGTTGTGGTTGAGCGTGCTGGCCGCAATTACGTCAGAGGTGGGCAGCAAATAACGATTATCGTAGATATGCGGGCGTTTGTTGCGCTCGAGCTCCAACGATAGGCGCACATGCAGAAAAGCCACCCCCAGCAAGATCAAGGCGGCTGGAAGCAATACATACTGCTTGAGGATGTTCCAACGGATGCTTGGCACCATACTTCAGTCGCTGGTCGTCGGTGTCGACAGCCGTCTGTCGAGCACTTCGATCAGCCGCTTCTTGTGGTCGTCGAGTTCTTCTCGCTGGCCCGCGATCTCTTTGGCTCGATCGAGATACCGGCGGGCGGTCGAGCGCGAATCGGCCCCGTATAGATTAGCCGCGAATAGCAACGAATCCAAGTGGTCTTCCCGAATGGCGAGGGCTTGCTGGATGTGTTTTCTGGCTTCATCTGGCCGTTGCAGGCGGTGCAAAGCGACGGCCGCCAGGTAGTGAAAACGGGCGACCTTCGGTTGGCGCTCCAGCAGCCGTTGGGCGACCGATAGCGCGCCTTCGGCTTCGTTCATCCCCAGGTAAACACTCGCCAGCGGCTCGAGCGCGTTTTGATCGTTGGGATGGTACTGCGTGTACTCCTCGAGCAGTTTACGCGCTAATTGGGGCTTGCCGTTGCGTGCGTAGTGGCGACCGAGCACCCGCAAGACGTCGAGGCGCGCCGAGCCCTGGAACTCGGTGCTGAGTACAAATTCAAGGTGGGGACGGGCGGTCGCGAGACCCTCGGTATTCAACAGCTCGATGCCTAGGCGCGCCTGACCGCGCACACTCTCCGGATACCAACGCACCGTAGCCTGGGCGTTGTCCTTTTCGCTTTGAAAGTCGTAGCTGCGCAGGTGGCTTCGGATCCCGAGCGCCACGAGAACTGAGAGTGCCACCAGGAGGATCGCTCGCCGATGAGAGGGCGCGGCGGATTCGCGCTCGGTTAAACGCTCCAGAAGGCTCGCGCCAGCCAGTACAAGGCCAAATAGCGGCACATACAAATAATGTTCGGCGACCATCTCGTGGTGGGGAATGATCTGGCTGACCGGCAGCATGGTCACCAAATACCACCCGATGCCGAAAGCCTCCCGATACCAGCCCCTGCGGTAACTCCAGACGGCTGTCGTCAGCAGCGCAGCAAGCCAGACGAGGCCGGCAATCGGCATCGCAGAAAGGAGACTCTCGGGCACCATCATCGC
>CAYLTX010000018.1:0-54450 GCA_964386725.1 uncultured Bradymonadales bacterium
GCCGTTAACCCTAAACCCAGCCGTTAACCCTAAACCCAGCCGTTAACCCTAAACCAAGAAATTAAAAATGGCAGATATTAAAGGATTTCGCGCACTTCGCTACAACACCGACGCGCTCGACGCCGACGCGGCCGACGTGGTCGCCCCGCCCTACGACGTCATCGACGAAGACGAGCAGGGCGAGCTGTACGAGCGCCACGCAGCCAACGTCATCCGGCTGATCCTCAACCGCGAGCACCCGGACGACTCGCCGGAGAACAACCGGTATACGCGGGCTCGACGGCACCTGATGGATTGGATGGCGCGCGGAATCATGCGCCAGGACGCCAACCCCGGGCTGTATTTGCACCACCAGACCTTCCAGGATGCCCACGGGGCCGAGCATACCCGCAGCGGGTTTTTGGGCGCGGTGCGCCTGGCGACCTACGACGAAGAGGTCGTCCTGCCCCACGAGCGCACGCTTCGCGGCCCGAAGATCGACCGCCTCAACCTGATGAAGGCCTGCGAGTGCAATATGAGCCCGGTCTTCTTTTTGTACGACGACCCCGAGCGCAAGGTCGACGCGCTGCTCGAAGCCCATCGCGAGCAGGCCGAAGAGATGGATATCACCACCGAAGGCGACGGCATTCGCCACAAGCTGTGGCCGGTCTTCGAGGAGGAGGCGCTCGACGAGATCGCCGAGGTCCTCGCCGACAGCCAGCTGCTCATCGCCGATGGCCACCACCGCTATGAGACGGCGCTGGCCTACCGCGACTTCCGGCGCGAGGTGGCCGAGGAGCCCCAGGAAAACGCGCCCTATGATTATGTGATGGCCTTTATGGTCAACATCCACGACCCCGGCCTGCAGGTCTTCGGGACCCACCGCGTGGTCCACGGTGTCGAGGACTTCGACCTCGACGAGCTCATCGACCGCCTCGAGGCCAGCGAGGTCTTCGATGTCAGCGGGCTGAGCGAAGATCTGGTCGACGACGCGCTCGGCCTCGAGAAGCGACTCGCCGAGGCCGGCCAGAGCGCGCCGAGCTTTATTCTGCTGTCCAAAGAGCGGCCGGCGCCGATCTTGGTGAAGTATACGGGGGATGAGAGCGCCGACATCTTCGACGACGAGACCCCCGATCAGGTCCGGCGATTGGACGTGTCGATCCTCCACGAGGGGCTCATCGACCGCATGCTGGGCATTAGCAAAGAGGACCAAGAGGCCAAGACCAATCTGCGCTATATCAAGAAGCTCGAGCAGGCCGTCGACGCCCGCAACGGCGAGGACGTCCAGTTGGTCGCGCTGATGAACCCCACCCCGGTCGAACAGGTCGTCGAGGTCTGCCAATCCGGCGGCAAGATGCCCCAGAAGTCGACCTTCTTCTACCCCAAGATCCTCAGCGGGCTGACCATCAATCCGCTGTAAATCTCAGAAACAGCAACAGCGGTCTCAACGCAGAGGCCGAGGAGAGCGCTAAGAAGGAGATATATTTTAAGTCTTTCCTCTGCGCCCTCTGCGCTCTCTGCGTTGAATATTTTTGCTGGCGGGATGGCGAAAAACCTGCAGCAGAGACTTGACCATCCCGCTGAAGCCCTTAGCTTCAAAACTACACAAGCCACTGAAAGCATTAAAGAAATTTGCTGTTGAGCGAGGACTTCCAACGGCATTATTTTGAATGGCTGGTGGCGATAGATGCGCTGGTGTTGGGGGACTGATGATGCCTATTGAATGGGCTGGTGAGGGGGCATATATGGCCCGAGATCGGCCCACAAGTGAACCGGCGAAGATGATATCCAGTTGATGTACGAGTTGGGGGGGAGGTGGCTCATCCTCGACCGTCGCGTCTCCAAAAAACGTACGCCCAAGAAGTAAGGCGGACGTTCGATGGGGGGAGAGACGCGGTCGGTCGAGGAGGCCACTTTTTTTTTGCGCCAGAGCCCTTGAAGCAAACCCGCATGTGACCAACTTAAAAATAAGGTCTTAAAGAAGCTGCTTCATCAAGTCGTGCCCCCTGCTGGGGACAAGAGTAGGGAAAGAATCAGCGGCAAACGGCCCGGGGAATGGCCGCCCGCACTTGGCACGTCTGCTCACACCGCGACCGTCGGGGGTTGCAATGATAATTTTTGTGTATCAATACGATGCTCTCGCCGAGAACCATTTGGGATCTGCCCGCGCGCTCATCTTGGCGCTGGCCGCCGCGCTGATGCTCAGCGCCGGCTGCGGCGCCGATTCGGACGATCCCCTGCCGAGCCGGCCGGTCACCTCCGGGGACGACGCGACCTCCTATAGCGACGGCCAACAGGACGGCGACACCGCTGACGCCAGCGGCTACGCCGACGCCGATGAGAGCAGCGATACCGACGACGCAGAAACCGGCGCGACCACCTGCTCGGAGGGCTCGACGAGTTGCACGGCGGAGACGCTCGAGCTCTGCGACGACGGCGAACATACCCGTACGTTTGCATGCGCCGAGGGCTGCAGCGATACCGACGCGTGCATCGGCGATAGCTGTGAGGCAGCGATCGTTGCGGATATTTCGACCGAGAGCGTCGTGATCGAGGGAGATCAGCAGGCATTTACGACACAGTGGAACGCCCAGGGCCGACAGGGCTGCTCGCTATACGCAGACGAAGAGGCCGGGCCGACCGAAGGACCGGAGGTCTTCTTGAGAATCACCGGCCACCAGGCCGGCGACGCGGTGGTCTTCGACGCCGACGAGGGCGGCAGCTCCTATGCGTTCTATGTGATCGACCAATGCGATGCGGCTGTCTGTCTGGACGCGGGGGCCTTCGACGAAGACTACAACAACCGACACACCTGGCAGGCTAGCACCGATGAGGATGTCTGGGTAGCTGCAGAGGTCTTCGGGCCGTCACGTGACCGGCCGTTCCGCATCGAGATTCGCCGCGAGTAGCGGGGCTCAAGTGCGGGCTCGGGTCTTGGGGAAAACTAACGGCGCAAGGCGTGGCTTCACTGAGAATTTGGGGATTTGGATGCTTCTAAAATATGGGGATTGATCATGCGATCTAAATATCTAGGGATGCTTATCGTCGGCTGCGCCATCATCGGTCTCGCGCAGCCCAGTTTTGCCGACACGGCCAACGCGCCGAATGCCTACTTTATGTTCGGCGGCAATATCTTCGAGAACGGCCAGAGCAATAACCTCGGTCCGGCGGCCAATATCGTACTCAGTGAAGGCATGTACTGGTTCAGCGGAGATTGCCCCAACGACGACGGCAGTACCGAGGACTGCGACCTGCTTCGCTTCGGGGCCGGATTTCACCCTAAAGAGTGCAATGACGGCTCGGCTGCGGAGATCAATCACTTCCTGCCGGCTCGAGAAGACGGCGGCCAGGCGATCCAAGACAACCTCGCGCGGATCCAGAGCATCAGTCCGTCGCCCTATTGCGACAGCGACCCGGCCTATCGTCCTCTCGATGAGATCCTCATCGACCATCAGGACACGATCTTCGAGGATACCTACGACGACGATGATTCCCCGTGGGTGCGCCCGAACTTGAATTTGATGGTCATCTCCGATCTGCCCCAGACCACCGACCGAAACCAGCTGTCCGGCTACGAGGCCGATGCGCGCGCCAAACGAACCCTGGCGTCGACCTGCCAGCTGCTGTACGGCGAGGACGAGCACGGTGTTCAAAACCGCCCGGCAATGCCCACCTGGGTGATGATGGCCCGCCAATTCAGCAGCGATGCGGCCGGCTACGGCGGACTCCTAGCGGCGGCCGGCGGCACTGGCCAGTGCTGTTATGACGAAGATTACGACCCGAACGATCACCGCAGCGTGCCATGCAACCCGACCCAGCCCGCCGAGGTCATCAACCTCTGCGAAGAATTGCCGGGGTTCAGCGAGACCGAGATCCGTCGGGGTGTCGCCGACGGCAAATTCCAATGCGCTCCCGGCGGCTCCGAAGTCCAGACCGGCTCGATGGACTTCGGCACGCGCAGCCGCGGCACACTGCCTCATATCCTCTGCCACTTCGCCGGCTCCAACGGCCATAATAATTGCACCGGACCACAGGCCGACAGAAATAAACGTCGGCCCACCGACGTGCTCGGCAAAATGGCCTGCATCCGCCAGGTACCTCAGGACTACGACGGAGGGCCGCTTCGAATATGCGACCGCTACGGCGACTGCCGCACGCTCGATGTCTGCGAAGAGGACGACCCAGATTGCTCCGGCGTACAGTTCATCGACCCGAACGAGACGCTGTTTACCCTGGTCGGCGACCACGACGGCCAACTGCTATGCGGCGAGCTCGCCGACGGCGGCGAGGTGGTCGTGGGCTGCCCGAACGTCGGCGAAGACTGCACCGTCGACGGCGCCGAGGGCCGCTGCCGCCCGGGCACAGTGATCTGCGAGAACGGTAAGTCGGTCTGCGAGCCCAAATACGAGGCGATGCCCGAGATCTGCAACGGCCTCGACGACGACTGCGACGGCCGGGTCGACAACCTGTCCGATAGCTGGGACGACTTCTCTGAGAACCCCGACAATCTGAGCTCCTACGACTCCGACGGCGTCAACCGAGAGGCCATACATTGCTTTGAGAAAGACGTCTGTCGCTGCCCGGGCGGAGCCACGCTCGACTATGGCGGTCCCGATTATGAAGATCACATCATGAGCTGGGAGCCGGGCACCTGCCAATGCGGCGAGGGCATCGGCGAGGACCTCGACTCGACCTCCGGGGGCTTTACGCCGGCGCCCGACACACAGCCACAAGCAGGATGTTCGAGCGTGGCGGCCGGCGGTGCCGTCGGTGGCCTGCTGTGGTGGATGATCTTCGGAGTGCTCTTATGGCGACGTCGCACATAGATCTGCGCAAAGTTTTCGCACTTCTGCATCCTTTGTCATAATTTGCGCGACCCTGACACATCTACCCCCCCTCACACCCCCACCGGAGCGGCTCTAATGATCCGCTCCGGTGGGATCGTTTCTTGCTGTCTCTTATTGTGCACGGTAGACATGCTCGGTAGATTGAGAGCATTTCCACACCCATAGTTTGAGGGGCAGACCGTTGAGAGTCTTCTATCCATATATTTTGCTGAAAGCCAATCCACTGGGCTGCATCTTGGCAGCGGTGTTGTTGTGTACTGCTCTCGGTTGTGGCGACGACGATCCGGAGATCAACTCCAGCCTGAACAACGGCGGCGACACCAATAACGGCAATAATAGCGCAGACGTCGGGCCTGGCGACGCCGGCGACGCCGGCGACGCTGGAGGCGAACAGGTCGGTCAGAGCTGTGTGGCGCCCCCCGAAGAATTGGGCACCTTCAGCGACGGCGACGCCGAGGAGTTAGTTCGCGGCTTCCACGAGCGCAGTCATCCCAACCGCGCCACCTGTGAGGACGCCGCGCCGCGAGCCGGCGTCTATTGGTTCGCATTCGAGGTCGACGAGCCGCTCATGGCGCGCTTCGAGGTCGAATCGACAGCCGCCTCCGACCCGCTCATCGAGCTTCGCCAGGACGAATGCGTCAGCGCCGAGGACGTCCTGTTCTGCACGGACACGCTCACCCAGACCCATGTGGTCGAGCCCGGCGAGACCTATTACCTGCTCGTCCAGGGCGCCGAGGACTCCTCGACCGGAGATTTCCGGCTGGACCTGAGCTTCGAACAGGCCGCCTGCGACCCGTCCGAGTCGGTCTGCCAGGACAGCGTCGTGCAGGTCTGCCCCGACGGCCGTGAGCTGCTCAGCCGCGCCTGCGGCGGCCAATGCCATGACGAGTCGAGCTGCGAGGGAGACTCCTGCAGCGCCCCCATCGAGGTCGACCTGTCGACCGCGGGCGAGACGCAACTCGTCGCCGGCAATCGGCAGGCCTATACGAGCGAGTGGGACGTCTCGGGCCTTAGCGGATGCAGCCTCGAAGAGGGGCAAACCGCCAGCCCGACCCCCGGCGCCGAGCTCTTTTTGAAACTCACCGGCCACTCCCAGGGCGACACGATCGTCTTCGAGACCGAGCCCGGGACGGTGGACTTCGGATTTTACCTACTGAGCTCCTGTGGCTCGAGTAGCTGTATGGACGCGGGCGCCTACGACGAGCTCGGAGACAACCGATTCGAGTGGCAGGCCAACGCCGTCGAAGAGGTTTATGTAGCCGCTGAAGCTATCGGTCGCGACCGCGATCGCGACTTTCATATTGAGATTACACGTCAACCCTGAGGAGAAGATCATGGGCAACTCAAAATATCTGTTGTCCGCCACGGTAGTATTACTGGCGATTTGCGCAGCACAACCGGCCTTCGGCCAGAAGACTGCCCAACCCAACGCGACCTTTCTGCTCGGCGGCGAGATCTTCGCCTCCGGCCAGTCTGACAACTTGGGACCGGTAACCAACCAGATCCTCTCCGACTATTGGATCGCCGGGGAGTGCCCCGACGACGAAAGCTATCGCTATTGCGACGATCTTCGCTTCGGCCTGACGATGTCCGCCGCGCCCTCATGCACCCTCGCCGACGCCGACTCGGGAGGCTGCGCTTCCTATAATGAGGTGGTCGTCGAGCCCCATGAAGACGGCGGCGCCGACACGCAAAACCAGATCAAAGGCATGCAAAACGAGGACGGCACGCTCTATAACGCCGACCCGACGTTTCGCCCCCTCGACGATGCACTGCTCGAGCACCAGGCGCGTACCTATGACGCCACGGCCGGCGCCAACGACTCGCCTTGGGCGCGCCCGAACCTCAACTTGCTGGTCTTGTCCGAGCTCCCGCAGAGCCACGACGCGACCACCGGAGACACCGGCAAAGACGGGCGCGCCAAAAACGCGGTGCTCAACGCCTGCCGCTTGCTCGAAGGCGACGACGGCGTCAACGGCCCCGGCACTTGGCCGGCGCTGCCGACCTGGGCGATGGTCGCTCGACGCTACGACGAGCCGGCGGTCGACTTCGCCGGCCTGGTCTCGGCCGCCGGTGGCACCGGACAATGCTGCTACGATCCGACTCCGAATGACAACACCTCCTGCGACCCCGCCGCAGATGCCATCGATGTATGTGATTGGGTGCAATCGCGCAGCGACGCGGCCTTGCGCCTGGAGGTCGACGCCGGCAACTACGTCTGCGGCAGCGGCACCGGCTATGTGCAGACCGGCGCGATGCACTTCGGCGAGCAAACCAGCTCCAACGGCGTCAAAAAGCAGATCGCCTGCCACCTGGCCGGCCGCTACAACAACAGCGGCAACGATCCGTGCGAAGACGGCGAGCTGCAAAATACCAACGTCCTCGGCATCATGTCCTGCGTGCGCCAGCGCCCCGATGATATCGACCCGGATATGGCGACCTTCTATTATTGCGAGTCCACCGGCGAAGACGAAGACGAAGATGAAGATGAAGATGACAATACGAGCGATCCGGATAACTGCACACGGCTGACCATTTGCGACGACGATATCGATAACGACGGCAAGCCCAACGACACCGACCCGTGCCCCTATGACGCCGATCACGACGACCCCAATACCTGTCCGACCGACAAGACTGCCGAGGAATGCACCGGCATCGAGTGGGTCGACCCCAACAAGTCGCTGTATGTGATCACCGCCGAGAGTGACGACGGCGAGCGTGTCTGTGACCAGGCCAACGACGACGACGGCGACATCGAGATCACCGAATGCCCCAATGAAGGCGACGCCTGCACCGTCGACAAGCGCCTGGACGGCTCGCCGGCCTACGGTCGCTGCAGCGTCGGACAGATCTACTGCGACGCCACCGGCGCCGAGCATTGCCAGCAGCTGTACAACCCGATGCCCGAGATCTGCAACGGCCTCGACGACGACTGCGACGGCGAGATCGACAACCTGGCGACGAGCTGGGACGACTCGAATTTCTCGCCATTCGATCCCACCAAATTGAGCGACTACGACGACGACGGCGTCGACCGCGAGGCGATCCACTGCTACGAGAAAAATGTCTGCCGATGCGACAACAGCACCCTTGGTTACGGCGGTCCCGGCTACGAAGATCACATCATGAGCTGGGTGCCCGGCAGCTGCGAATGCGGCGAGGGCCTCTCACGCGTCGACGCCGGCACGGACTCGACCTCCGAGCCACAGCCCGAGGCCGATTCAAAGCCGCAGGCTGGGTGCTCGAGCGCTGGAGGTCAGGGAAGATCGGGTGTTGTGTGGTTGTTTGTGGTGGGCGTGGTTGGGTTGATTAGGCGTGGTCGGTTTTTGTGGCACCCCTCCGCCTCGCGTTGAACTGCACGCTCGGCACCTCCCCAGGGTCTTCGACCTGGGGAGGAACCTTCCGCTAGATCGCGCAATGGTTGCTTTTTGAGCCACAGCAATCCGCCAATGCCCGCTAGATCGCGCAATGGTTGCTTTTTGAGCCACAGCAATCCGCCAATGCCCGATCACTCCGAAAGTTCCTCCCCATGCGGCGTCCCGCCATGGGGAGGTGGCGCGCCGAAGGCGCGACGGAGCACGGTCAAGCCGCATAAAGGGTGCCTCAAGAACCAGCCAACTACACGCTCCCCCATTGAGCATTCACCCCACATAAAGTACAACGGGCACGTCGTTCGCTAAGCCCGCGCCCAGAGCCCCCGAAACGCCATGTCCTACGTTGTCCTCGCCCGCAAGTGGCGGCCCAGATACTTCGAAGAAGTCGTCGGCCAAGAGCATGTCGGCCGTACGCTCAAGAATGCCCTGGAGCAGGACCGCGTCGCCCACGCCTATCTGTTCTGTGGCACGCGCGGGGTCGGCAAGACGACCACCGCGCGCATCTTGGCCAAGGCTCTGAACTGCGAGGAGGGGCCGACGCCCACGCCTTGTTATGAGTGTTCGTCGTGCAAGGAGATCCACGAGGGCCAGTCGGTCGACGTCTTCGAGATCGACGGCGCCTCGAACCGCGGGATCAACGAGATCCGCGAGCTTCGCGAGGGTGTGCGCTACGCGCCCAGCCGCGACCGCTTCAAGATCTACATCATCGACGAAGTCCACATGCTCACCACCGAGGCCTTCAACGCCCTGTTGAAGACCCTCGAGGAGCCGCCCGAACACGCCCACTTCATCTTCGCGACGACCGAGCCGCAGAAGATCCCCGTGACCATCTTGAGCCGCTGCCAGCGCTTCGACTTCAAGCGGATCAGCCAGAACGACATCGTCGCGCACCTGAGCCGGCTCTGTGACGAAGAGGACATCGACGCCGAGCGCGCCGCCCTGCAGCTCATCGCCCGGCAGGCCAACGGCGGCATGCGCGACGCGCTGAGCCTGATGGACCAGATCATCAGCTTCGCCGGCGATTCCTTCGACGAAGATCAGGTCGCCCAGATCTTGGGTGTGGCCAACCGAAAGCACCTCTTCGAACTCAGCGAGGCGCTCATCGCCCACGATGCCGAGGGCGCGCTCAGCGTGCTCGACGAGGTCAACCGCTACGGCTATGACCTACAGCAATTCGCCAGCGAGCTGGTCACGCACCTGCGCGATCTGGTGGTGACCTCGGTGGTCGAAAACCCGGATCGAGTCACCAACTTGACCGAAAGCGAGCTGAAGAATGCTCACGGACAAGTCGACGGGGTGCCCACCGATCTCCTGCATCGCTACTTCTCGGTGATGGCCGACGGCGCCCGCGAGATGACGCGCTCGCCGTATCCGAAGCTGCTCTTCGAGATGACGCTGGTGCGCATGGCCAAGCTCGAGCCGCTGGTCGGCCTGGACCTGCTGGTCGACCGGCTGGCCTCGCTCGAAGGTGTTTTGGAAGAAGATATTGATATCGAGGCGCTCGCCGAGCCCTCTCAGCTGGCCAGACCGGCCGAAGCCAAAAAAAAAATTGAACTAGAAGCTCCGGTTGCTGGAGAAGCTTCGGTGGTCGACGAGCCTCCGGTCGCTGAAAAAGCTGAGCCGGTGGTCGAAGAGGATGCGCCGGTCGTGAATGACGGGGGATCGGTGGCGGGGGTCGAGGTCGGGGACGATCACGATCACGTTGACGATCACGGCAACGGCAACAGCAACGACGACGACGACGACGACGACCACGACCACGACCACGACCACGACCACGGGAACGGCGACGGCGAAGAGGAAGAGCCGGATCGTGAAGCTCTGATGGCGTTGGAGGAGAGGGATCGGTGGAGGGCGGTGGTCGAGCATGTGCGTGGGGACGCGGCGCCGGTGGCGGCGACGCTCGAGCACGCCCGGCTGCTCGCCTTTGACGACGAAGAGGTCGTCATTGAATTCGACCCCAAATATATGGATTTCTACGAGGAGGGCCGTCGCAAAGCCATCGCCGAGGCCGGCTTGAGCGAATTATTCGGCCCCGAATGGACCCTCACCGCCCGGCTCCCCGCCGACGAAGACGACCAGACCAACGGCGATCCCACCCTCGCCGAGGAACGCGAGATCGACATCCTCGAGCGCAAAAAACAGCTCGAAGAGGATACGAAAAACCACCCCGTCGTCGAACAGGCCCGCGAGCTATTCAAGCCCGACGCGGAGCGGGTAGCGGTGGAGTTATCCGAGGAGTGAGGGCCGGGTCGGAACCTCGATGGAGCGCCGACCATCCACCGAGGGTGCGAACGACAAAAAGCGTCGTTCTTACCCCCGGCTACGGTTTGGTTATCCGCTCGACTGACCCTCCCCGATCCTTTCCACATTGACACTCACGATCTAGCACCTATTTAGTTAGTCGCCCTATTGTATAGATCACCAAACACACGAGAGGATCTCCCATGACCATTCGCATTGGAATTAACGGATTTGGTCGCATCGGTCGCTGCGTCGGTCGCATCGCGATGCAGGACAACGACATCGAGCTGGTGGCGGTCAACGACCTGACCAGCCGCGAGCAGCTCGCCTACCTCTTCCAATACGATACCGTCCATCGCGAATACGACGGCACGGTCGAGGTGACCGAAAATGGCTTCAATATCGACGGCGAAGACGTCAAAGTGATGTCCGAGCGCGACCCGGCCGACCTGGCGTGGGGAGATCTCGGCGTGGACTACGTCTTCGAATGCACCGGTTTTTTCCGGAAGCGCGAAGACGCCCAAAAGCACCTCGACGCCGGCGCGAAGTTCGTGCTGGTCTCGGCGCCCGGTAAAGGTCTGGACCTGTCGGTCGTCTACGGCGTCAACCACACCGACATCGACGCCGACAGCATGCAGATCATCGACGTGGCCAGCTGCACGACCAACTGCCTGGCCCCGGTGGCCAAGGTGCTCAACGACACCTTCGGCATCAACCACGGCCTGATGACCACCGTGCACGCCTACACCAACAACCAGGCGCTGCTCGACTCGCCGCATAAAAAGGACTTCCGCCGAGGCCGCGCCGCCGCCCAGAATATGGTGCCCACCTCGACCGGAGCGGCGGTGGCCGTCACCCGCGTCATCCCCGAGCTGGAAGGCAAGCTCGACGGCATGGCCGTGCGCGTGCCCACCCCGGACGTGTCCATGATCGACCTGGTCTGCGAGTTCGACAAAGCGGTCAGCATCGACTCGGTCAACGACGCGCTGCGCGAAGCCGCCGCCGGCGACATGAAGGGCGTGCTCGGCATCACCGACGACCCGGTCGTCTCCACCGACTTGATGGGCAACCCGCACTCCTCGGTCGTCGACGCCCAGTCGACCATGGCCGTGGGCGATAAGATGGCCAAAGTTGTCAGTTGGTACGACAACGAGTGGGGCTTCTCGAATCGGATGGTGGATGTGGTTAAGTACGTCGACTCGCAATAACCCGCCATTCCAAAACCCAGGGGCCTCCCAGGCCCCTGGCCCCCTGCCGTTCTAAGCATTTCCTGGACCCCTGGACCCCTGGACCCCTGGACCCCTGATCAATGGACACCACCGGCATCAAATTCATCGACGAGCTCGACCTGAGCGAAAAGACCGTCTTCATCCGGGTGGACTTCAACGTCCCGCTCGACGAGGACGGAAACGTCACCGACGACACCCGCATTCGCGCGGCACTTCCGACCATCGATCATGCGATGAAGGCCGGCGCCAAGGTTATTCTGGCCAGCCACCTGGGCCGGCCCAAGGGCGAGCCCGACCCGAAGCTGAGCCTCGAGCCGGTCGGCGACGAGCTGGCCGGTTGGCTGGATTGTGAGGTGCTCTTCCCCGAGGAGACCACCGGGGACTTCGTCAAGAAGCTCATCACCGACATGCGCGCCAAAGACCAGGTGATGTTGCTCGAGAACCTGCGCTTCAATCTGGGCGAGAAGGGCGGCGACGAGGCCTTCGCCGCCGAGCTGGCCGAGCTGGCCGATGTCTACGTCAACGACGCCTTCGGCACCTCGCACCGCAAGCACGCTTCGATGTACCACATCGCCAAGCACTTCGACCGCAACTCCAAGGCGGCGGGCTTTTTGATCAAAAACGAGATCAAAAAACTCGGCGGCCTGGTCGAGCGCAAGACCAAAAACTTCACCGCCATCATGGGCGGGGCGAAGGTCTCCGACAAATTGGGCGTGCTCGACACGCTCATCGAGCGAGTCAGCAATGTGCTCATCGGCGGGGCGATGGCCTACACCTTCCTGGAGGCCATGGGCATCGAGGTGGGCTCGTCGAGGGTCGAAAAGAAGTTCGTCAAAGAGGCGGACGCGATCATGAAGAAGGCCGAGCGACGCGGCGTCGGCTTTAGCCTGCCGGTCGACCACGTCGTCGCCAGCGATATCGACGCCCCCGACGATCAGGTCGAGACCACCCAGCGCCGAGAGATCCCCGCCGGCAAAGCCGGCTTCGACATCGGCCCGAAGACCATCGACAACTACGAGACGATCATCGACAACTCGGCGACGATCTTCTGGAACGGCCCGATGGGCGTCTTCGAACGCGACGTCTTCGCCAAAGGCACCATGGCCGTCGCCCACGCCATCGCCGAAAGCGGCGCGTTCAGCGTCATCGGCGGCGGCGACTCCGCCTCCGCGGTCAACAAAGCCGGGGTCACCGACAAGATCACCCACGTGTCGACCGGCGGCGGGGCGAGCCTGCAGATGGTCGAGGGAAAGCCGTTGCCGGGGATTGAGGCGCTCAGAGCTAATTACCCTTTCGAGTAGTTCGCGTCGCCCAGCGAGATCGTGCAAGAGAAAGTAAGAGAGTTAGAAAGTAAGAGAGTTAGATACTGCAACTGCTCTCGACTGAGCTCGAGCGCTCGGTAGGTGGTTGTTCTTACTGTCTCACTTTCTTACTCTCTCACTCTCTTTGCACATTCGTTGCAGCTATTTGCGATAGAACAAGAACTCTCAACAACCCGAGGATCTCGATGCGCACCCCCATCGTTGCCGGCAATTGGAAGATGAACAAACACATCGGCGAGGCGCGCGAGCTCGCCTCGGGCGTGGTGGAGGGCGTCGAGGGATTCGACGACGTCGAGGTCGTCGTCGGGCCGACGGCTATCTGCCTGTCGCCGGTGGCTGAGGTCATCGACGGCTCCAAAGTCGAGCTGGCCGCCCAAAATATGCATTGGGCCGAAAGCGGCGCCTATACCGGCGAGCACTCGCCGACGATGCTCACCGATGCGGGCTGCTCGTGGGTCATCCTGGGCCACAGCGAGCGCCGCCAATACTTCTCGGAGACCGACGAAGCGGTCAACCACAAGGCCAAGGTCGCACTGGACCACGACCTCAAGCCGATCATCTGCATCGGCGAGACCCTCGAGGAGCGCAAGGCCGGCCGCATGCTCGACAAGGTCGAATTCCAGGTGCGCGCGGCGCTGGCCGGCCTCGACGCCGGCCAAGTCGGGCGCGTCGTCCTCGCCTACGAGCCCATCTGGGCGATCGGCACCGGCGAGACCGCCTCGCCCGAGCAAGCCCAAGAGGTCCACGCGGCCATCCGCTCGATCATCGGCGATGTCTTCGGCTCGGACGCCGCGGACGCCATGCGCATCCTGTACGGCGGAAGCGTCAAGCCCCACAATATCGAGGAGTTGATCTCCCAGCCGGACCTCGACGGCGCACTTGTCGGCGGGGCGAGTCTGAAGGCCGATTCCTTCACAGCTATAGCAGAGACCTGCAACGCATATCGCGGTTGAATCAGGCATAGTGCGCTCCAGTCGCCGATCCATTCGGGTCGGCACTGGAATGCAGATCCGTTTGCGCGCATTATTAATAGTGTGGGGCGACGACGCCCCTCGGGGGCTCCCACCACACTTGCCTGTGGCTACCTTATGCTATCGCAAACCTTTCGCAGATTCGATGATGGGGACACCGTCACCGCGCTGGGCTATGACATCGTCATGCGCCGGCGAAACGTGGGGAAATTAGCCATTCCCACCGGTGAGATTGTCGCCTGCGACCCGCTCAAATACTTGGAGACCGAGCCCTTCGCGCTCGAGTTACAGCCGGGCAACTACCCGGTCATGCTCATCGTCGCCGAGCTGCGCGACGACAACCGCGTCGCCTACGCGATGCTGGAGGTCGAAAACCGCGAGGTGGTCCGCTGGGAGCGCGCCAAGCTCCAAGAAGACGAGTCCAGCAATCTGCTGCACTTCGACGCCGGCTACCCGGTCGACTCTTCGGTCGGCTGCTTCATGGACGCCCAGACCGCCAGCGTCCTGATGGATTACGCCCACCAGGTCATGCCCGAGGACGACGAGTTCAAGCGGGCCATCCACAGCGGCTTCAACCGCCACCGCCAAGCCGGCTATAGCTGGGCGAACGTCGGCCTGCGAAGTGACCTCAAGATCCCCGGCGCCGACGACCTCAACATCATCACCTTCGAGACCGGCTACGGCCCGGGCCTGTACGAGACCTGGATCGGCCTGGACGAAGACGACGAGATCTGTCGGATCGTGACGGATTTCGATGTGTTGGATTTGCGGTTTAATACGTTTCGGTGGCGATAACTGCTTTCCGGGGCACCCCTCCGTCTCGCTTCGCTCGACACCTCCCCATGGCGGCTGAACGCCGCATGGGGAGGAACCTTCCGCTAGATCGCGCAGGGGTTGCTTTCTGAACAACAATCCACCACCGCGCGATCATGCGGAAGGTTCCTCCCCAGGTCGAAGACCCTGGGGAGGTGCCGGCGAAGCCGGCGGAGGGGTACCCCAAAAACCCACCAACCTCACCCCACCAACCCCTCCCAAGCCCCAATCAACTCCTCAGCCGCCCGCTCCACATCATCACGCGTCGTCTGATGCCCCAACGACAACCGCACCGAGCCGAGCGACTCTTGGATCGGCACGCCCATCGCCAGCAGGACCATCGACGGCGAGGACGTGCCCTCGTGGCAGGCGGATCCGGTGGAGGCGGCCACGCCGGGGGCGGCGTCGAGCAGCTCGTTGCCCTTCACGTCCGGGAATCGCACGTTGAGAGTATTGGGCAGGCAGCGATCCAATGAGCCGTTGACGGCGATGCCGGGGACGGCCTCGCGCAGCTCATTCCACAGCCAATCCCTGAGCTTTCGAATCCGGGCGACCTCCTGGTCGGCGCAGCGCTCGGCGGCCTCACAGGCTTGTCCCAGGCCGACGATGGAGGCGACGTTCTCGGTGCCCGGCCGCAGCCCCGACTCGTGGCTCGAGCCGCTGAGCACCGGCTTGATGCGGGTGCCTTTTCGCACGTACAGCGCGCCGACGCCCTTGGGCGCGCAGACCTTGTGGCCGGCCAGCGACAATAGATCGACGCCCAACTCATCGACGGTAAATGGCAGCTTGGCCAGCGACTGCGCCGCGTCGGTATGCATCACCGCGCCCACCGCGTGGGCGAGCTCGGCCAGCTCGGCGACCGGCTGGATGGTGCCCACCTCGTTATTGGCGTGCATGACGGTGACCAGCGCGCACTCCTCGTCGATGATATCGGCCGCCCGCGCCAGATCGACGCGGCCAGTTTGATCGACCTCAAGCCGGCTGGTGCGCCAGCCGTCCATCTCCAGGCGCGTACACGGCTTGTCGGTGGCCGGGTGCTCGACCTCCGAGGTCACCAGATGCCGCCGCTCCTTACTCGCCGCCGCGATCCCGCAGATCGCCAAGTTATTCGACTCGGTGCCGCCCGACGTAAAGTAGATCTCGTCGGGCGCACACCCCAAAAGCGACGCCACCTGCTCACGCGCCCGCTCGACGGCCGCGCGGGCTCGCTGCCCATAGACGTGGCCGCTCGACGGATTGCCGAAATGCTCCTGTAGATACGGCAACATCGCCTCGACCACCTCCGGCAGGACCGGCGTGGTCGCGTTATGATCCAGATAAACGGGGTCGTCAGTGGCCATGGCTTCGCCTCTCTACTTAGGTGCAGCGTCTGTCATGATTATAGCGCTCTGGAACCTCGACACGCCAGCCCGGCAATTCAACGCGTGTCGCGGGACACGTTCGGCGCCCCAGAGGGACGCCGGCGGCCGAGACGGCCGCGCTCCACTACGACTGCGCTCCACCGCGTGCCTCAGAAATCCACCCTCAACCGCAACCCGCCGCCCTCGCCGGGCATCGCGTTCACGTCCAGCGACCACTTCATCTTGGCCGCCTCGGGGCTATCCGACAGGTCGAGATCTTCTTGCAGTTTCTTGTTGTGCTGGTCCGCCAGACGACGCGCCTCGGGGGCGTCGACCGGGTGGGCGTCGTACAACGCGAGGATCCAATATCCCGCCAAATACGCCGCCGAACCGACACCGATGCCAATGAGCATCTGGGTGGATGCCTTGTCGTTGCAATCATCGTAGCCCGGATCGTCGTAGCTATAGTCGTCACATGTGCCGATTCGGGTAAACCCATACACGCTTGCACCCACACCTGCACCAATCAGGCCCAAGCCAGAACCCCACTTCACCGCCGTATTGGTGCGATATTCACTTGCTAGATCTGGGCGGCCGACCTCCTCATAAAAGTCCGCACCCTCGAGCGGCTCCTTATACTTGCCCCGATAGGGAGTGGTCCACCGACCGACCATGCCGCCGGATTCATTGACCCCGACGATCTCCTCGAACCACACATAATTCTCCAGATACTCTTCCTTCGCGTCCTCCACCGTCTTCTCGGAGGTCTCGGTCGTCTCCGAGACCGCATCGGCGGCCTCCCGGCTGACGCCGGAATCTGCGGAACTCGACGGCTGCTCGGTGGCCGGCATTGGCTGGCCACGGTCGGTCGAAAACGCCGACACCGACTCGCCAGTGTCCTTGTCGTAGAAGGTCACCACCGCGTTGGCCGATTGGCCCTCGTCGCCGAAGACGCGCACGACCGCCACATATAATACCGGCAGATGCTGGGTCTTTTCGATGATCGTCTCGTCGTCGACCTTGGCGTTGTCGGCGAGGACGTCGTCGTTCATCACCGGGTTGTGGGAGTCGGTCGAGCGCAGCGCGCGCTCGATGGTGTCCGCGGCCGACTCCGCCTCGACGTGGTCGCCGGCGGCGACGACGATGACACCCTCTTGGTCATCGGGCAGGTAGGTCAGCAACTTATCGGCGGGGAAGCTCTTTTGCCACTCGGCCTCGGCGCCCGCGTCGGCGTCGGGCGCTTGTTCAGTCGTTTCTTGTGACTCTTCGGCGGCCTCCGGCGGATCTTCGCCGTCGTCCTGGGCCGTGGCGGCCGAGGGCAGGGCGATAAGCGAGAGGGCTAAGAGTCCTGCGGCTATGCGGCGGTACTGCATGAGGGTCTCCCCACGTTCGAGATCTCGGGAACAATTTTGGGGAGTTTAACAGGGTAGAGACGACGGTCAATCGAGAGCCACGGATTGCCCGGAGCCGTTCCGTGAACGTGGCCGTGACCGTAACCGTGACCCGTCGTTTAAGATGTTGCTCAATCCGTCAACTTCTGCTGCATCAACTTGATGCATCCGCCCGCCAGAATCATCCTGACCTGACGCTCGGACAATCGATGACGCACCGTAAACGTCGTGCCCTTGCTGCGGTTTATGACCTCGACCTCGTGGCCATTGTCGAGCTGGTCGCGCACGTTTTCGATCTCGAGCGTGTCGCCCTGGTTGAGGGCGTCGTAATCCTCGTGGCCGCGAAATTCGAGCGGCATGACGCCGAAGTTGGCCAGGTTCTGCCAGTGGATGCGCGCGTAGGATTTGGCGATGGCAAAGCGCAGCCCCAAAAAGCGCGGAGCCAACGCGGCGTGCTCGCGGCTGGAGCCCTGGCCGTAATTCTCGCCGCCGACCACGCTGTGGCCGTCGACCTCGTCGTCCTCGTCGCGCAAATACAGCGCCCGGGCGTAATACTCCGGGTCGACCACGTCGAAGGCGAATTGGCTGATCTTGGCAATATTGCTGCGAAACGGCAGCACCTCGGCGCCGGCGCGCAAGATCTCGTCGGTCGAGATATCGTCGCCCATCTTCAGGGCGACCGGCGCCGTGAGCCGATCGGGCATCTCCTCGAACTCGGGGATCGAGGCGATATTGGGGCCCTTTTCGAGCTCCACCTCGCGCGCCTCATCCTCCGGAAGCGGCGGCACGAGCATGTCGGTGTTGATGATGATGTCGTCGGGCTCGGTCAGCCGCGGGTAGTCCATCTCGAGATCCCGCGGGTCGGTGATCCTGCCAGTGAGCGCCGAGGCGGCGGCGGTCTCGGGGCTGACCAGGTAGACCCTATCGTCTTTGGTGCCCGAGCGATCTGGGAAGTTGCGCGGCACGGTGCGCACGCTGATCTGATCTTTGGCGGGCGCCTGCCCCATGCCGATGCACCCGTTGCAGCCGGCCTGGTGGAGCCGGGCGCCGGCCTGGATGAGGCTGAGCAGGTGGCCGTCGCGGGTCAGATTCTGCAAGATCTGGCGCGAGGTCGGGTTGATATCCAGCGAGACGCGGTCGTGGGCCTGCTTGCCCTTGACGATCTCGGCGACCACCGCGAAGTCGCGCCAGCCGGGGTTGGCCGACGAGCCCACGTAGGCCTGATAGATCGGCCGGCCGGCGACCTCCCGGACCGGCACGACGTTTCCGGGGCTCGAGGGCAGCGCGCACAGCGGCTCCAGCTCACTGAGGTTGATCTCCTCGTCCACGTCGTAGTCGGCGTCCTCGTCGGCGATCAGCTCTTGCCAGTCATCCTCGCGACCTTGGCGCCTCAGAAAACGGCGCACCTCGTCGTCGGAGGGAAAGACCGTCGATGTTGCCCCCAGCTCGGTGCCCATATTGGCGATGACGTGACGGTCCATCGCCGACAGATTTTCCAGGCCCGGGCCGTAATATTCGATGACACGGTCGACGCCGCCGTCGACGTCGTGGCGGCGTAGCATCTCGAGGATCACGTCCTTGGCGCTGACCCAATCGGGCAGCTCACCGGTGAGCCGCACGCCCCAGACCTCCGGCATGGTGATGTGCATCGGCTCTCCGGCCATCGCCAGCGCGACCTCCAGCCCGCCCGAGCCCAGGGCGAACATCCCGATCGCCCCGGCCGCCGGCGTGTGACTATCCGAGCCGGCCAGCGTCTTGCCCGGTTTGCCGAAGCGCTCCTGGTGGACCGGGTGGCTGACGCCGTTGCCCGGCCGGCTATACCAGACACCCCACTTCCTGCACGCGCTTCGCAAAAAGAGGTGGTCGTCCGGGTTCTTATTGTCCTCTTGGATCAGATTGTGATCGACGTATTGCGCCGACAGCTCGGTCTTCACCCGAGCGAGCCCCATCGCCTCGAGCTCGAGCATGACCAGCGTGCCAGTGGCGTCCTGGGTCAGTGTCTGGTCGATCCGAAGCCCGATCTCCTCGCCCGGCGTCATCTCGCCGTCGACAAGATGCGAGGCGATCAGCTTCTCGGTCACGTTCTGGCCCATTTCCGCCCTCTCTTCTCGACTTAGTCTCGACTACGCACGCCGAAGAACCTCGTCACGCGTTGGGGCTACATCAACCTCTACATCCGTTGTTGTTGCTTTTCCGTGCTGTTGCTTTTCCGTGGTCGTGGTCGTGGTCGTGAACGTCGTCGTCCTCGAGCAGCAAAGAGTTCATGCTCGCAACTCGGCGCAGCCAGCCAAACACGCTTCTGCTTCGCGAAGCTTGCTGCAGTTCGTCTACGTCTACGTTCACGACCACGACCACGGGAGCAACCGACCGTCGCCATGGTCGCGAACGCTGATCAAATCAGGAGCCGTACTTCACCGAGCAGCCATACGGCTTGGTCTCTTTTTGCTCGACTTCACCATCTTCTTGGACGGCGTTGACCGCCTCGAGCAGATGGTTGGTGCGCTCGTCGATCTCCTTCTTGCCGCGCGGATCATCGTCGATGGCGCCCGAGTAGCGCAGGGTCCCTTCTTTGTCGATGACGTACATATGCGGAGTGGTCTTGGCGGTGTAGAGCTTGCCGACCTCGCCGTCGGCGTCCTGGAGCACCGGATATTCGATGGCCCACTTCTCTTTATAGTCCTTGGAATCCTTCTTCTCGTCGGCACGCGTCGAGTCGACCGCCAGCCAGACGACATCCTCGCCGACGGCTTCATGAGCCGTGCTCATCGTCTTGTCTTCTTCGTGATGGCGCACGACGTAGGGGCAGCCGGGGTTGAACCACTCGAGCACGACCGTCTTGCCTTCGTAATCGCTGAGCTTGTGCGACTCGCCGGCCTCGTCGACCAGTTCGAAGTCCGGGGCGGGCTCGCCAACGGCGGCCGTGGTGGGCTCCTCGGCGGCCTCTTCGTCTACAGCTTGGGCGGCACCTTCTTCGCCTTCTTCGCCTTCAGCTTCGGCGGCCTCGTCCTGGGCGCCCTCGTCCTCGGCACCTTGGGCCTCGACGGCCTCGGCTTCGTCTGCGCCCTCTTCTTGCTGTTTCTCGCAACCGACGCTCATGGTGAGCAAGGCGGCCAATGCCAATACCAACATATTACGTGTCTTCATCGTCTACTCCTGGCTCGTGTAGGGGGGATGTACTTCGGTTGGGATGGTGGCAGAAGGGAGATCTGCTGACAAGACTTCGACGCCAGGGACGGCGTCGCTCCGGTTGAGCTTCGACGCCAGGGACGGCGTCGCTCCGGTTGAGCTTCGACGCCTGGGACGGCGTCGCTCCGGTCTGGTGGCGCAGATATTACCGCTCGAAGGCCTCGACGAGCAGGTCTTTGGTGAGCACCTCGGGCAGCAAATCCGGGTCGTTGGGACGGTCCGGATAGTAGACCAGATACATCGGCACGCCGCCCTTGCCGTGGTCGGCGAGCTTCTGGCGGATGCGCTCGTCGGGGTTGGTCCAGTCGGCTTTGAAGGTCACGATGTCGTTGGCCGCGATGGCGTCTTTGACCTGTTCGGTGTCGATGATCGTGCGCTCGTTGGCCTTGCAGGTGATGCACCAATCGGCGGTGAAGTCGACGAAGACGGTCCTGCCGGCGGCGAGCTCCTCCTGGACTGCATCTTCGGTCCACTCTCGCCACTCGATCTCGCCATCGGCGGCGGCACTCGCGGCGGGCGCGTTGGTGTTGGAGACGCGATCGAAGTCGAGGGTATACACGCCCACCGCCGCCGCGATGGCCCCCGCCAACAGCGTCATGCCCCACTTTGTCGCGCCGTCGTAGCGATATTGGATCTTGCCAAAGAACCAGGCCACCAGCGCCAAGCTGGTCAGGAAGATGAGCAATTGAACCGTGGCCTGAGAGCCGGCCATCTGACCCAGAATCCAAAAGAGCCAAATGACCGTGCCCAGCAGCGCGAAGCCCAGGACTTCTTTGAGCACGTCCATCCACGCGCCGGGCTTGGGTAAGATCTTCGCCCAGCCGGGCGACAGCGTCAGCACCACGAACGGGGCGGCCAGCCCCAGGCCGAGCATCGCGAAGATGCCCAGGATGGTCGCCGCGCTTCCGGCCAGCGCGAAGCCGACCGCCGTGCCCAAAAACGGCGCCGAGCACGGCGTCGCCAGGATCACCGCCAGCACGCCCTCGCCGAAGCTTCGGCGCAGGCCGTCGGCCTCGCGAGTCTTGTCGGTCAGTTCATTGGGCGAGACGCTGACCTGAAAGACCCCGAAGAGGTTGAGCGCGAAGAGCACCAAGATGGCGCATAGCCCGGCGATGAAGACCGGCTCCTGGAATTGGAATCCCCAGCCGACCTTGGTGCCGGCCGCGCGCAATCCGAGCACGGCCAGCGCCAGCGCCAGCATCGAGCCGACGATGCCCGCCGTATAGGCCGCACCGTGCGACAAAATGCTCGCCTTTGACTCGTGAACCAGGCGCGTAAAGGAGCTGACCTTGATAGCCAGCACCGGGAAGACGCACGGCATCAAGTTGAGGATCATACCGCCCAAAAACGCCAGCAAGAGCGCCTTCCACAGCACGATTGGCTCGTTATCGGGGCTCGCCGGCGCGTTTTTCCCGTCCGCGGTAGTGGCGGCCGCGGCTTCTCCAGCGTCTAGTTCGCCATCGATGTCGCCTTCGAGGTCGGCGATGAGCGGGCTGTTGATCTGGGCGACCTCGGCGCCTTCTTCGCCGCGCGGAAACGGCCCGTCGATCAGCAGCGCGACGCTCGCGCCGTCGGGGGCCTCCAGATGCACCACCCCCGAGAGCCGCTCGTTGTCTTTGGGACTCTGGGCGCCGGCGCGGCCGGTGAGCTGGATGACCTGGGCGTGCTCACGCTCGGGATGCTCCTGCAGCCCGATCACCTCGAGCTTCGCCCCGAAGGTCGCATCGGGGATGAACGCGTATTTTCGATGCTCATAGCTGAGCTCGTACGGCTCGCAGTCGGATTGGTCGCCGCAAAAGTCCAGCGAGATCGCCGCGCGAAACTCGTCGCCCGGCCGGATTGGCTCCTGCGAGACGACCGTCTCGACCTCGACACCGAGCTGCTCGGCCGTCCTCGGCACGCTCTCCTCGGCCGCGTCGAAGAGCTCGACCAAACTCGCCTCAACCGGCTCGGTCGCCTCGGCGATCGGTACGCTCCGCGCCAGGCTCGACTGACCGGGGATGCAATCGACCTTGCAGGCCAGGTAATCGACCTCGGCCTCGACTTTCAGCTCACCGGAGGCGTCCTCGGCGACGGTCGCCTCGGTGAAGAACAACACCTCCTCGCCATAGCCGAAGGTATAGACCTCGCCGGCTTGATCGACGAAGACATCCGGCGCCGGCCACTGCAATTCGCCGATTTCGGCCTGGTCGGCGCTAAACTCGGTGTCTGTGGCCAGGCCCGCATCGCCGCTATTTCGCCAATAGACGTGCCACTCGGGATCGAGCGTATACAACACACCCACCCGCACCGTGTCCCCCGCGCTGACCTGCTCGGCGTCGAGCAATAGCCGGGTCTCCACGCGCGGATCGCCGTCGTCGACGGCGCCCTCGCCGTAGGCGGCGTCGGGGACGTCGGGAGTGGCGAAGCTTGGGGTTATTGCCGCAAGGAGTACAAATGCGACAACGGCAGCTAAAATGTGGCGGGTGTGGGTCATGGTTTCTTTGAAACGGAGAAGGTTGTTGTTGGCCCCCTCCGACGGCTTCGCTTCGCTACGCCGCCACCTCCCCGAACCGGGGAGGGGACGTTAGCCATCAAGAGCCTAATGGGCCACCGATCACCTTACGTCCCCTCCCCAAGTTGGGGAGGTGCCGAGCGCTGTTCGCGAGGCGGAGCACGGTCAGGCCGCATAAAGGGGCCACGGAAACCTACCACTCTCATTACTCGAACAACGCATCATACACAGAATCTTCCCCAAGCGCTGCTCGCTGCGCCTCGGACAGCTCCAAGATACCCTTTTTCGCCAGCTCCAAAAGAGCGAGCAACTCGTCGTGGGTGTAAGTCGCCTCTTCGCCGGTGCCCTGCAGCTCGACGAACTCGCCGCTGCCGGTCATCACGACGTTCATATCGACGTCGGCCCGGCTGTCCTCTTCATAAGGAAGGTCGAGCAGCGTCTGGCCGTCGACCACACCGCAGGAGATCGCCGAGACGTTCTCGCGCACGGGCATCTCGTCGATGGCGCCGCGCTCCAGGAGTTGGCCGCAGGCTAGCGTCAGCGCGACGAAGGCGCCGGTGACCGAGGCGGTGCGGGTGCCGCCGTCGGCCTGCAGCACATCGCAGTCCAGCCAGATGGTGTGCTCGCCAAGCTTCTCGAGATCGCAGACCGCGCGCAGGCTGCGCCCGATGAGCCGCTGGATCTCCTTGGTGCGCCCGCCCGCGCCGCGCCGCTCCCGGCGAAACCGCGGCGCGGTCGAACCGGGAAGCAGCGAGTATTCAGCGGTCACCCAGCCGCGCACCGGATCGGCGTCGCGCATCCAGCGCGGCACCGACGCCTCGACGCTGGCGGTACACATCACCTTGGTCTTGCCCATGGTGATCAATACCGACGCCTCGGGCACATCGGTGAAGCCGGGCTCGATGGTCACCGGTCGAATCTCGTCGTGGCTGCGTCCGTCGTATCGTTCGCTCATCATTTGCTCCAGATGCAAAAATTGTCGCTGTTGGCAGAGGCTGTTTACCACAGAGAGCACAGAGGGCACAGAGAGGCAGAAGATCGAATCTCCTAACACTCTGTACCCTCTGTGCTCTCTGTGGTGAGAGACGCTGTTGCCTATTTTGTTTCGCGCTGGGCGAGCTTCTGGTCGAAGGCCTCGACGGACTCCATCAGCGCCTCGACCACCGAGTCGCGGTGGGTGTCGCTGAGGACTTTTTTGCCTTCTTTGGGGTGGGTCAAAAAGCCCGACTCGACGACGACCGCGGGCATCAGAGCGCCGCGCAGCACGCCAAAGTTGGCCTGCTTGACGCCGCGGTTGGTCGAGTTCAGTCGTCCGGCGAGGCTGCGCTGGACGGTCTCGGCGAGGAGGCCGCTCTCTTTGTGCTGGCGCTCGCGGTCGAGGTCGCGTTTGAGCTCGGTGAGCGCGTCGTTATAGGTGCCCTCGCTGAGCCCGGCGGTCTCTTCTTTGAGGCCGGTGGTCACCGATTGGGCCGTCGCCAGCGGGGCTCCTTGGCGTTCCTGCTGGCCCGGTGTGACTTCGTTGGTCTCGAGGAAGTAGGTCTCGAAGCCGACCGCCTTCTGATGGGTCGCCGCGTTATAATGCAGGGACATGAACAAGTCGGCGCCCATGACGTTGGCGAAGTGGATGCGCTCGCTCAGGCTCATGTCGGTGTCCCAATAACGGGTCAGCACGACGCGCACGTCCGGGTAGGTCTTCTGCAGACGCTTTCGGAGCTCGTAGGCGAGCTCCAAGGTCAGGTATTTTTCTTTGATATGGGCGACGCCCAGGGCGCCGGAGTTTTCGCCGCCGTGGCCCGGATCGATGACGATCGTGCGGACCTGCTCGAGCGACTTCTCCGGGGCCTCTTCACCGTCGGCCTCGAAGGCGAATTGGCGCGCCCGATCGTCGAGCGTCAGCACGGTGGGCAGATCGATGCCCCGCACACTACCCGGCGGAAACGCGGCTGCCGTGCTCGCCAAAGAGAGCACGATAGAGACGATGAAACTCACTAAGATGGTTCTGCTCACTACGCGCATGACGACGATTATCACTTTGTGTCACGTGAAGCGTGGGCTGCCATCCGTAGCTGCCCTGACCACGAAGGCCAGCGTACCAGTATCTCGGAAACCGTCAAAAAAAGTTTGTGTGCGGCAGGGGTCCAGGGGTCCGGGGGTCCAGGAACTGCTTAACTGCAACTGCGTAACTGCAACGGCTCTAGAAGCGAAGATTGACGGCTAAGTTGACGTCGAGGTTGACGGCGGTTTCGGGGACGAGCACCGTGAGGTAGCTGTCGACGCCGACGTCGACGTTGGTGTGCATCGGCCACATCACGCCAGCGCCGACTCCGAAGTGGGCCCAGCCGGGGCGGACCGTGTCGCGGAGGTAGCAGATGTCGCCGCTAGAGCCGCTCTGGACGCGATCTTTGCCGACGCAGCGGTCGGTGACGTCGCCGCCGGAGCGGTAATAAGGCTCCTCGAGCTTGAGCCAATGGCGCACCCGGCCGATGCCGGCGCCGGTGCTCGAGTACATACGAAAGCGGTCGATGTCCTTGAAGAACCAGCGGTACTTCAGTCCCAGGAGGCAATCGCCCGGAAGTCCCAGGCCCAGACATTCATCTTTGCTGTTCAGAAAAGATCCTCCCTTCGAGACGTCCGGGATCTCACTGAAGTTTTGCGGAGGAGCCATCTGCCAACGGAAATACATGCCTACGTGGGCGTTCTCGGTGATCATATAGCCGAAGTCGAGCATGCCGTGGCCGAAGGCCGGTGCCAGGCCGCTGGAGACGTCGCGATCGGGGTGCGCGGTGGGGCTGCCACCGGGCAAAAAGCCCACGCCGGACCCGCCGGCGAGCATCAAATAGAAGCGCTGGTCGGAGCTGGAGCCGTCGGCGATGAGATCGCCATCTCCACCGTCTCCACCGTCTCCACCGTCTCCACCGTCGCCTCCGTCTCCACTGTCTCCACCGTCTCCACCATCACCCGAGTCGGCGGACGAATCGCTCGAGCCGAGCACGGTGATGCTCATCGGCGAGGACTTGCTGCCGGCGCTCCCCAGCGATTCGCCGGCGCGGTCGAGCGCCTCGATATAATATTCGATCTGGCTGGTTCGCACCTGCTTGGCGGGAATCTCGACGGCAAAACGCGTCGCGCTGGTGGCCTCCATTTCAGTGCGCTGGTACTCGTTCTCGCCGTACCGGCGGTGGTAGACGAAGACCCGATACACGGGCATATCGGCGCCGACGAAGCCTTCGAATTCGAGCGCCTGACCCGCACGAGCGGTGGCGATCGGCTCGTGCTCGAGGCCCTCGGCCTGGCCGCCGGAGCCGGCGTCATCGCTGGGCTCGGGGACCTGCGCGCGGGCCTCCTCCATGAACTCGGTCAAGCTGGGGTTCTTGTAATGCGCGGGAATTTTGGCCTCGTAGTCCTGCTCGAGCGCGCGCACGAAATCCTGCTTGGCTTTCTGTTCATCCTGCGCCGAGGCGTACACCACGATGGCCCGCATCACGTACAGCTTGGCGAGCATCGGGCCGCTGGCTCCCTGGTTCTCGGCCTTGGTGATGGTCTTGTCGAGAGTCGCCTCAGACTCGTCGAGCATGAGCATGTCGTAGTCTTCGCTGGCCGAGTCGAGCTGCGACTGAATCTCCGAGTCGGAGACCTGGGCCGCGGCCGGTTGGGCCGTCGAGGTGATGATGACGCCCGAGGCGATCACCAGCCACAGCGCGAGAGTGATGGGGCGTATGGGGTGCTTCATAAAGAATGGCATCCGGTCAGCAGCGATCAGTCAGAGCTCGATCGCCCGCCGAATAAGCTTCGGCGGGCGATCGAAGTGGCTCCGATCATCTCTCGGTGATGTGAATCTCCACACGTCGGTTAGCCGCACGTCCAGCCTCGGTGGCGTTGTCCTCGATGGGACGATCCTCGCCGAAGCCCTTGGAGTCCATGCGCGAGCGGCTCACGCCGCGATCGACCAGGTAGTCGACGACGCTGGCAGCGCGGTCCTGGGACAGCTCCATATTATACGAGTCGCTGCCTCGGCTATCCGTGTGGCCCTCGATGCGAACCCGGATATCCGGGTTCGAGGCGAGCACTTCGGCCACCTCGTTGAGCAGCGGGAAGCTCTGCGGCAAGATCTCGGACTTCGCGGTGCGGAAGTGAACCTTCTCGTTGAGCCTGATCTGGTCGTCTTCGACCTTGACCAGCTTGCGTTCTTCGGGACACCCGTCCTCGTCCATATCGCCGTCGTAGTCTTCGGCCTCGAAGGGACATTCGTCGATGACGTCGGCGATGCCGTCGGAGTCGTTGTCGGTATCCGGGCAGCCGTCCTCGTCCTGATAGCTGTCGAAGTCCTCGGCCTTATTCGGACACTGGTCGTTGAGGTCGGCGATGCCGTCGAAGTCGTTGTCGAAGTCGGGGCAACCGTCTTCATCGCGGAAGCCGTCGAGATCTTCGGCCACGTTCGGACATTGATCGGCGACATCGTCGACGCCGTCGCCGTCATTATCCAGATCCGGGCAGCCGTCCTCATCCTCGAAGCCGTCGAAGTCTTCGGGCTCGTCGGGGCATGCATCGTCGTCGTCGAGGATGCCGTCGCCGTCGCGGTCCTGAGGCTGGGGCTCGTTCTCCTCGACCTCCACCGTCGGGGTCTTCTCGACGGCCAGCTCGACCTCTTGATCGCGGCACTCGTCGAAGTCCGACATCTCGTCGGCCTTCTTGGCGTGCTCCTCGGCGCGATAGATATGGCGCCGGGCGCGCACGAAGTCACCCTGACTGAGCTCGTAGAGGCCGAATTCGATATTCGACTCGGCCACCGCGATCTCATAGGGCGCGCATCGGTAGGCGCGATCGTGGATATCGCCGTTCAGAGATTGGATCTCCTCGGCCTGGCCCTTGAGCTTTGGTCCCGTGCTACAGGCGAGGACGCCCGACATCATCAGGGCCATCAGCATCACGAACGCAAACAACATGTACTTCTTGCGGTTCATCAACCCGAACCTCTTGTGGTCTAACTCTACGTTGGGTCATTCTGTGTGGCGCCAAAAGGGGCGATGCGCGCTAAAAGCCGCGCGGCCCGGTCTCGGTCGTCACCTCTTCGTCGTCGTCGTCTTGCTCGGCGGCGTCCTGCTTGGCCTCGTCGACCGGGCTTCCCTCCCAGGGATCTTCCTTGGCTTTGAGGATCGCCGCTTCAGCCGCCTGGCGCGCGTCTCGCGCGTAATCATAGGCGGCCTCGAAGTCCGAGTAGCCCCACTCTTCTTTGGACTTATGCAGGTAATATTTGGCGGTATAATACTCGTAGGGCGCCTTCTCGTGCGCCTCCACCACCCGAGCCCGCTCGAAGGCGACCTCGGCGTCGCTGATACGACTCGTCGACTGCACGGGTCCGCAGCCGCCCATCAAAAAGGCGAGCGCCAAGAACCCGGCGACTCCAAAGCCGGCCCAACGGCTCCATGCCGTGCGACCATATGCGCGAACGCTGTCTTTAAGAACTTTCATAAAACTTCGTCGGCGAGAAAGTACGTTTGGGCCCACCCTATCACGGGCAGGGGCACCGGCCATTTCAGTCGGGTGTGAAATCTATGCAATCCTAGTAACAGAATCGCAAAATCAGTGTCAAGTTTTCACCCCGCCACAGACCCCTCTAGGAATCAGTGTCCAACAGATCCGTTCCTTTGTCCAAAAAGGATGCGGCAGCAGCATTTTTGCCACTATTTCGGCCAGCATAACACAGGTTGAACCGAGATGGCAGAAACGAGCACATACTCGTCACGGCCCCCATGCCGTTTAGGCCTTCCAGCGGCTGAAGTCGGTGTCCGGGAAAAAGCGATCGACCAGCTCGAAGAACTCCCGGGCGTCGGTATGCTCTGCCTCGGTCAGCGGGAGACGCCAGCCGTGAGTGCCGCGAGAGGCGAGTAGGCAGTCGAAATACTCGCCAAAGGACAGATCGAGCAGCCGGGAGTCGCGCGAGTCGAGGTCGTGGATGAAGAGATCGTAGGTCGGGTACTCCTCCTCGACGCACAACACCACCATATCGTCGCTGCCCGGCGCGCTGTACTGGTCGAAGCCGCGCAGCGACCAGAAAAAGTCCTGTTGGTCTTCGCTGTGCTGGTCCTCGTTATTTGGGGCGTCGGCTCGCCACAGCACATCGAGCCAGTTGTCGAAGACGGTGGCGAAATCACAGATCTGCGCGCCTCCGCCCGGCAAGATCTCGCCGTCGGGG
Organism: uncultured Bradymonadales bacterium; assembly: GCA_964386725.1. GTDB lineage: Bacteria > Myxococcota_A > Bradymonadia > Bradymonadales > Bradymonadaceae > CAYLTX01. The sequence continues at coordinate 29,387 of CAYLTX010000018.1, forward strand.
CCCGTATAGCTCCACGAAAAATCCAGCCCGTCGGTGACCCGATAAAACGATTTGACGCGCTCGGGCACCCGGATGCCCAGACCATGCTCGATGGTCTCGATGGTGAAAATGGGGACCGGATCGTACATCCGGCAGTCGACGTCGACGATGCCGTCGGTCGCCTTCAACTCTCCGATCATCGCCATGAGATCGAAGACCAGGTCCCAGCCGACGCCCTCGCGGCCGCCGCCGTCCGGCTGATCTGATCGCTCCGGGTGCTCCGACTCAGCGTCGGGCCCGGGTATGCGCATTTTTTCACCCACGAGTCCACTCCGGATGCTGGCGGCTCAGCTTTCCGCGGTGATTTGGGCCGCGGTGATGGTCATCTCCCATCCTTCCTGGTCGCCTTCGATCTTCTCGGGCTCTTCGTCGGTGCCGGCGACTTCATCGTCGGCGTAGTGCTGAGCCTCCTCTTCGGGGACCACTCGCTTCTCGATGATGCCCTCGACGACGGCCTTGGCGCCCGCGGAGTTACGCGGGACGAAGAAGCCGTAGTCCTTCATGCGCACGCGAACGGGTTGATCAATGCCTTCGCCGGTGAGGGTGAACCAGCAGCCTTTCTTCTTGCAGGCCTTCTGGACGTCGGCCTCGACCTTGACGGGACCGTCGGTCTCGGCGGCCTGCTCGAGCGCGGCAGCCAAGGTGATCGGCTCGTCTTCGATGGTGAATTCGCCGCCGTATTGGCCGGTCTCTCCGGCCGCGATATCTTCGACCGGTCCGGCGGCCTCGGCGTCCTCGTCAGCCGTGGCCGAATCGTCGGTGGCCTGCTCGCCAGCCTCCTCAGATTCCTCCTCGGCGGTCTCGACGGCCTGTTGTTGTGCGGCTTGTTCACCGACCTCATCGGCCTTTTGAGTCTTCGAGCTATCACAACCCGCGTTGATCATCAGAGCCACCACCAACGCTACCAAAATCCCTTTCTTCATCGGTCTCACTCCATTTTCCGTATAAATATCGCCTATAGTTCCAACACATTTACGTTACCTTGCCCCGAGCCGGTGTCAACTAGGCTGACAGGGCCGTTTTCTTTGACCATCCTTAGATGTAGCTGATAGACTCTGAGCCAAAGCAATGGCTTGACTTGGCGACCAAGCGCTGCGGATAGGCGCGGCTGGGGACTGAGGCTTCGTGTCACGGCGGGATAACTTTGGGTACTGAAACAGACTTGGCCGAACATCTCGAGGAAGCATTGGGACGTGGTTGGTCGACCAGCCAAACCGTCGACTTCATCGAGCAGTGTTTCGATCGCGACACTCTGCTGAACGTCCTGTTGGGCTTTGCGGAGAATTGGCTGGAAAACCGCATGGTGCTCGTCCTGGGCAACGGCAGCGCCAAGCCGTATCTGATCGACGGCTGGTCGGAGTTGTCCGACGAGTACCGCGACTTGGACACGCTTCGGTCCATCCAGATCGAGGTGCCCGAAGACGCCAGCCTCTTCGACCCCGAACAGGTCGGCTACACCCTGGCCGAGCGGCCCGAAGAGGTCGGCCTCGGCCAACTCTTCGTGGAGTTGACGCTCTTTCCGCCCGAGCGCCTCCTGGTGCAGACGGTGCTTTTGGGCTCACGTCCCTCGATGGCGCTCATCGGCGAGCCTCATCAGGACGCCAGCCTCCCGGCGGTCGAGCCGCTCGAGCTGGTCGCCGGCGCGGTGGGCAGCCAGCTCGAGGAGATCGTGCTCCTCGCCAAGGCAAAGCGTCTCCCCCCCAAAGACGAGCGCATCCCGCCGCTGCCCGAGCCGCTCGGTATCGGCGGCGCCGACTCCGACGAGGCCGACGATGCCGACGACGAAGACGCCGCGGCGATGCCCGGCCTCGAGGCGCACTCCTCTCTCGTCGAAGACTCCGATGCCGAGCCCGACGAGCCCGCCGCCACCGCGTTTGGAATTCCCTTCGCCGATGACGCCGACGACGGATCGCGCAAAAGACAGCCCTCGGCCGTCCAGGTCAGCTCGCCGGGTGTCGGCGAAGATAGCAGCGTGAGCATCATCCCTCCGGTCGATGTCAACGAGGACGACGAGGCTCAGGCTGACGCCGAAGACCCCAAGAAGACCCTCAGCGGCGGGTTTAGCGTCTCCGACGTTCAAAAGGGCCTGGCCGACCAAGACGACCAGCGCGACGCCGCCGACGAGGAGAACTCGGCGAAGTCGAATACCGAGGCCCACTCCGAAAAAGACACCTCCGAACCGTCCCAAGACCTGGCGGATGCGCTCGAAGAACCGCCTGCGTCGCACAACGACGATCCGCAACCAGCCAAAAACAACTCCGAGCAGACCGCGCCGAGCGCCCAGATTTTACGGCCCATCTCGCTCAAATCAGGTCGCAAGCCAAAGACCGCCTCCGACGACGAGCCCTCCCCCGAAGCCGAGGACATCGAACCCGATCCTGCACCTTCTCCGTCAGGCGACGACGGAAATGACCAGAGCGACGGCGATGAATCGGACTCCCTGGGCAACGCCCGCAGTGGCTGGACGCTTTCATTCGGCTCGCCGCACGCTGACGAGGAACAAGAAGAGGAACAAGAAGAGGAAGAGGAAGTAGAAGAAACTGAACCAGCAGAAGAAACTGAAACAACAGAAGAAACCGAACCAGCAGAAGATCTCCAGGAACTCGAGGTCGAGCCCCTCAATGCCGATCAAGAGCCTGTTGGAGAACAAAAAGAGCCTATTGAAGAACAACAAGCAGATGAAGACCCAGTCGACGAAGACCAAATAAGCAAAGAGCTCGAAGAGGTCATCCAGCAAATCGACGAGGCCGCCCCGCCGGAGGCCCTCGACGCCGCACAGCGGCTGGGCCGATTGGACGAGTCGGGCCTCCGCGCGGCCATAAGCCTGCTCGACGAGCGATTTCCCGGCCGCCTCTTCGTCGACCGCTACCAATACCCGGTCGACACCCTCCCGCCGGTCCGAGAGCACGGCCCGGTGCTCGCCGCGCTGGCCGCCAGCGGCCACAACGCCGTGCCCGTGGCGCGCTCCTTTCTCGAGCATACCAGCGTCGAGCTTCGCTTCTATGCGACGTACCTCTTCACCGAACTCCCCGTCGGCGACGCCGCCGAGCAGTTGATCCCGCGCCTATTCGACCGCGACCAGCAGACCCGTGAGATCGCCAAGTCAATCGTGCTCGATGCCCAGCACGAGGACTGGTTTGCCGAGCGGGTCTTGCCGCTGATACACGACGAATTCGCCGCCGGTTCCGAAGATCTGCGCGTCGAGGTCGCCGCCGATCTGCTCGGCGCCATTCGTGACCGCAAGGCGGTGCCCCACCTGATCGACGGACTGGAGAGATTCGAAGGGCGCGTCAAAGCTCGCATCCACGCGGCACTGCAAAGGATCACCTATAAGACCTTCGTGCCGTCGGTCTCCGAATGGAAGAATTGGTGGACCGACGCCACCGCCCAGACCCGCTACGACTGGGTCATCACCGCGTTGAACTCCAACTCCGCCGACATCCGAAATATGGTCTTTGAAGAGGTCGAGACCTTCGATGACCTGGACCTCGACTACCATCCCGATCAGCCGGCCAAGCTACGCGCACGCGCCCAAGAGCAGCTCCGCGAGTGGCTCAACAGCCAAGGTTAAGCAAATTTGAACATCTCCGCTGTTGACTTTATTGCTGCGGAGTGAATGTTGAAGCCGCGCTTCTTCTTGACGGCTCGAGTTGTATCAGCAACAGGTAGTTTGATGCGTTGGTTGTTCGTTTTTCTGTTCGTTCTATTCTCCGCCACACCGCTTTTCGCGCAGGATATTCCAGCTCAGGACGGCCCCGAGGCTGACGCTCGGCAAGAGGCTGACGCTCGGCAAGAGACTGACGCTCGGCAAGAGACTGACGCTCGGCAAGACGAGCCGACAGAGCCCGACCCGCCCGCTCCATCTGATCAGCCCGATCAGATGATCGAGGATCAGCCAGACGAGCCGCCAAACGAACCACCAAAACAGGCAAGCGCCCAGACACGGCCGCTGTCGTTCTTTTTGCTCGGAAATCTGCGCGGGCGTCTGACCGACGTGGATTGTCGCGCCGACGAGGCCGTCCGAAGAGAAGACCTACACTATGCTCGGCAGGCCGCTCACTTTCATCGGCTCAGCGACGCCGCCCCCGATCCCGCACGGCGACCGATCGCGCTCAATATCGGCGACTCATCCTTCCCGGGCGCACTTGCGCGTTACCTGCTGACCAGCGAGCCCGGCGCGGCTGACTTCGCCTCGGCGCTGCGCGAGATCCCGCTGCGAGCCCACGCCCTCGGCGACGGCGAGCTGGGCATGGAGCGCCGCCAGCTTCTGAACTTCATCGAGGGCTCCGAGCAAGCAGACCTCGTGCTGCAGGCCGCCAATATCGCCTGCACCTCCGAGGGGGGCGCCGAGGCGATCTGCGACGCGGTGGGCACCGGGCCCGGCGGCACTCCCTGGCGCGTCTTCGAGCACGACGGGCTCGAGATCGGCGTCATCTCGATACTCGACCCCGAGGTCATCGCCGAGATCGCCCGCTCGCGCGCCTCGGGCCTGGAGTTTTTGGACCCCGCCTCCATCCTCCCGAAGCTGATCACGAAGATGCGCGAGCAGGCCGGCGCGGACGTGGTCGTCGTCAACTATCACCTGGTTGGCGGGCAAACGCCCACTCACGCCGTAGAGTTGGCCGGCGAGATCGACGGCATCGATATGATGGTCACCAATCGCTCGCTCGGCACCGGCGAAGCCTCCGACGATGACCTATCCCGCAACGGCTATATCGTGGCGCCGAACACCGGCACGTTCATCGTCGGCGCCGACAGCGGTTACGATCGCTCGATCACCGCCGACATGCAGCTTCGCAGGGAGTCCGACGAAGATCCGTGGCAGATCGAGGACTTCTCGTCACAGATACACCGGGTCGACGACCTCGAGCCGCACGCACCCACCTCCCAGAAGTTACGCGCGCTGGCGCAGCATTATTGCGAGGATTGGGGCGAGTCGCTCAACCTGAAGTTGCCGCTGACGCAGCGGTTTAGCCGCCAGGACCTACAGCAATTTATCCTCAACGTGATGCGCTTTACGACCGACTCGGAGGTCGCGCTGGTCAACGCCGAGACCTTCGCCGACACCGACCTCTTCCCGATCGAAGCCGAGCTCACTCTGGCCGATATCTTCGCGTTTGTGCCCTATAACAACCGCATGGTGACCGTGGAGGTCAAAGGCGAGGTCCTCACTAACCTGGCCGACAAGCTCGGCGGCAAGCTGGTGGCCACCGGTCTGACCAAGGAGGGCGATACGGTGCGCATCAACGGCCGCTCGGTGCAGGCCGAGCGCACCTACCAGGTCGCCACGCACCGATACCTGGCCGGCGGCGGCGACGACATCCTCGAGGCCGACCAGATCGCCAACAAGCGCATCCACAAACCCGAGTGGGCCGCCGAGCCGCCGCATATCGGCGTGGTCGTCGCCGAATTCGTCCGCGTGGGCACTCTGCCCGCCGGCGCCGAGGTCACCGAGCAGCTCGCCCCGGCCGGCAACTTCCCGGACCTGCACAGCAAGTTCCTGTGGATCTATACCGGCTCGATCAACACCTCGTTCAACCGAGTCGACGTCAACAACCCGCTGATCAACGGCGAGGCCGCCTACGACCAGTCCCAGCTCAACGTCAACTCGACCACCCAGATCAACCTGGAGGGCAACGGCGAGATCCGCGCCGACAGCCGCAACCACGTCTGGAATAACCGGCTTCTGGTCCAATACGCCCAGGCGCGCGTGGCGGCCGACCTCGGCGAGGAAAACGGCACCTTCGAGGAGACCAAAGACCTCATCCGCTACCGCAGCACCTACCAATACGCCGGCTTCCGAGCTGATTCGAGCGGCAAGTGGTACGTGCCCATGCCGTTTACCGAACTCCAGGCGGAGACCGAATTCAGCGCCCCGGGCGAGCGCGACTGGCATAAATTCGAGCTGACCGGCATCGGCGGCGCCAAATTCCAGCTCTTCGACCCGCTCGAGATCCGATTCGGCGCCAACGCCCGCCGCGACCTCAACAACCCCGACGCCCAGACCACCTACGGTCTCATCGCCGGCTACGTGCTCAACCGCAGCCCGCTGTTCGACCTGATCAGTAAGCCCATTCAATTCGAGAGCGAGCTCGAATATTTCTACAACGACATCGGCGCCAGCAATATCCACGAGCTACGCAACACCAACCGCCTCTACTACGCGGTGCTCGACCAGCTCTTCTTCACCACCACCTTCCAGGCATTCCTGTACCGGACCGACGCGGTCGGCGAGTTTGGCTCGAATACTGAGTTGACGGTGGGATTGAATTATTTGTGGGATGCGACGGTGCAGTCTTTTTGAACGCTTGGGCTTTCCGAGGAACCCCTCTACCTCGCTCCGCTCGGCATCTCCCCTAGGAGGGGAGAATCACAGTCTTTTTGAGATTCTCAGCCGCCCGGGGAACCCCTCTGCCTCGCTACGCTCGGCATCTCCCCTAGGAGGGGAGAATTATACCGCCCAAACACCCGCCCAGATTATTGAGGCAGAATAACAGCCCCCCGCGGCCAGCCTCACCATCATACATAATTTTGAACGAACAAAAGCGGACGGATACCCCCGTGAACGTGCACGGTCAGGCCGCATAAAGCCGCCGCGGGGGTCCTCATAAACCCACAAACCCACAAACCCCACTCAACCCCGCTCCCGAATATAAACAATACCCCGATCCCCATCGACGGTCACGAGGTCTCCGGTCTTGATCACATCAGACGCCCCATGAGCGTTGACCACCGTCGGGATCCCGTACTCCCTCGCCACAATACAAGAGTGGCTCAACGGCCCGCCCAGGCTCATCACCACCGCCGACGCCGTCAAAAACAGCGGCGTCCAACCCACGTCCGTATACGGAGCAACTAGCACCTCGCCGGGCTCCAGGCAGGCGTCGTCGTTGGGATCGAGGATCACGCGGGCGCGGCCGGTGACCTTGCCGGCGCTGCCGGGCAGGCCGCGGAGCTCGTCGATATCGGGCCGAGGCTGGGTGGGGTCGACTCGCTCGGGCGTCTTGCGGTCCTGGTATTCTTGCTCGGAGATGAGCTCTGAGCCCTGTTGCACAAATGTATTGGGGGGATCGGGCAGTTCGCTCAGCGACTCGTGGAGGGCGCGTCGTACGAGCACGCGCAGCCTGAACTCGTCGGCGGTGCTCACGTCCTCGAGCCAGCCGCGAAGCTCATCGTAGCGCAGGTAAAAGACGTCCTCGGCCACGTTCAGCGCGTCCTGCAACACCAGGCGGCGGCCGCATTCCAGGAAGTAGCGCCGGTACATATCCAGCGAGTCGACCACCCGGGCGCGCATGAATTCGCGCATGCGGGCGTTCGAGCGGGTGAAGTGCCACAGCGCCCGGAACAACGCCTCGACACCGGGCGGAAAGGTGCGCTCGATGAGCCCGTCGGCCGAGCTTCGGGTGCGCTCGCGGTCGCGCTCGAGCTCGCGGTCGGTGGGAAGATGCGGCGCGCGGATATAGCTCTTGACGACCTCGAAGAGGAAGTAGGTGTCCTCGCGCCAGCGCGGCGTGGCCAGCTCGGCCTCGCGCGGGGCGCGGTGGCCGTGGCGGCTGCGAAACTCGCGAAGTTCCTTCAAAAATATATCGACGTCGTGGTTGCCCTCGAGCGCCTCGAGCTGGCCGAGCACCTCGTCGGGCTCGAACTCACAGATGACCCGCCGAAGCCTCTTCGATCGGCGAGCCAGGCGTCCCAGATTGAGCAGGTCGAGGCCCGGCTCGGCGCTGTCGACCTCGAGGGCGCTGACCAATTCGCGTTCACTTTTGACGGCCTTGGCTCCGCCCCACAGCTCGAGCACCTCGCGCATAGCCACGTAGGTCATCAAGAAGTTCGAGCTGCACGCCAGCATCACCTGCCCGGTGCGGTCGAAGAGGTCGTCGATGGCGTCGAGCTGGCCGTGAAATTCGAGGTGGTTGAGCCGCTGGAGATCCCGTTGGAAAAACGCGTCTCGGCGGCCGGCGAAGAATTTGCCCCAGATCGGTGCGACCAGCGGCATCGCCAATTGCGAAGCGGCCACCCGAACGGCGGTCAGCGGCAGCCGGGCCAAGAATTCGGCCGAGCTTCGCCCCTGGTAGATATCGCGCACCAACTCGACACCGCCGCCGCCGGCCATCTCGAAGAGGGTCTGCGGCTGGAGCAGCGGGATCGAGCTGGCGATGCTCATAAATTGCGACAGATTCAGGTAGACCCGCCCGCGAAACGAGCCCACCAACTCGTACTCCTCCGGCACGCTCAGCCCCAACGAGCCGAAGGCGCGCTCGAAGCCGCGCCGGCTGAAGTTCCGGATGATGCTCCAGGTCAGCGGCGTGGCCACCCCCGGCAGCGCCTCGCCGACGTTGACGTTGGTCCACACCGACGGCTCGTCTCGGGCGTCGCTGGGGCGGGTGACCGGCCGGGCCTGCAGCAAGAAGAGCCGGCCTCGGATGCCGCTTTTGGCCTCGGCCTCGGAGTCCGGCGCGTAGGCCCACTCGACGTCCACGGGATGCTCGAAGAGTCGGTCGAGGCGCCGGGCGCATCGGGCGAGTTCATCGAGCTGGTCGGACTCTAAAATGCCCCGGACGGGCTCGCCCGCCGGCTCTTCTGCAGAGTCTTCCTTCTCGCCCAACTCGTGGCGCTCGACGTAGCCCGTCGACTTCTCCAGGTAATAAGTATCCGCCGCACCGCCGCCGACCACCGTGGTCCCCAACCCGCCGGCCGCGTTGATGACCAATTGGTCGCGATCGCCGGTGACCGGATTTTGCGTGAACATCACGCCGGCCGCGCTCGGAGAGACCATGCGCTGGACGACCACGGCCATCGGCCGGGGGACCAGATCCACGTCGAGCTGGCTGCGATACAACAGCCCGCCGACCTCGAAGAGGCTCGCCCATACCTTGCGGATCGCCTCGACGACCTCCTCGGGTGTCTCGACGTCGAGCACCGTCTCTTGCTGGCCGGCGAAGCTGTGGGCGAGCGTATCTTCCTCGAGCGCCGACGAGCGCACCGCCCATGCGGACGCGCCGATGGCGTGCATGCGCTCGGCGATCTCGCCGGCGAGCCCGTCGGGAAGCTCGACGTCCTCGAGCCGCTCGCGCACCTCGGCCAGGTCGGACGCCTGCGCCACACAGCGCTCGACGACCGTCTCGAAGGCGTCGGTCAGCACGCAAAATGCCTGCGGAACCTCGAAGCCGCGGCGCACCAATCGGTGCAAACCGTCGGCCTTGCCACCGACGCGCTCCTCGGGCCAGTCGGCGGCTCCGATCGGCACGGTATAGCGAAATTCGGGCTTCATAGGCGAGGTCGCGTCCACCAAGGATGGCTCAGCTCGTTTGTTCATGGGCCCATTGAGCGTAAGGTTCGAAGACATCGTCGACGTCCAGCGCGATGATCTCGGGCACCTCATACGAATGTAGTTCTTCGAGGCGCTCTTTCATCGCCGGGTAGCGCTGCTCGGTGGTCTTGATGAGCAGGGTATGCTCTTCGTCCTCACAATATTCGCCGTCCCAGACGTAACAACTCGTCACCGACGGCAAGACGTTGACGCAGGCCGCCAGACGCTCCTCGATCAACGCACGCGCGAGAGTCTTGGATTCGTCGGGGCTGCAGTTGGATAGAACCACTCTTAACATAAGGGATCCAATCTTAGTGTAAGTCTTGCAGAAACCGGGACGCCCTCTATTTGAGGCGCCTGCACTGCGGCGCAAAAGCAATTGACGGGCTGCTTACACGCGCACATCCGGCAACCCACTCATTCGGGCGAATCCCCGATATCAGCCGTGGTGCCATCGAGGTAGAAGCCGACCAGATTCTCGACGACCTCTTCGGCGGGGACGTCCTGTAATTCGCCGTGGACGACATATTCTTTGATCACTCGCTCGACCATACCGATGGTCATATAGGCGAGCACCTCGAAGTTCATCTGCGGGAGCAGGCCGCGCTTGTGAAGAATGCGGTTGAAGCTGGTCAACATCGCCCCGAGCGTCTCGTAGAACTCGCGAATGAAGGTCTGGAACTCCTGGGAGACCGCCCGCGACTCGCGAAAGAAGATAGCCGTCAACTCGCGGTTATCCATCAGGACGTCGGTCAACATCAGCCCCACCCGGGTCAGCTCGTGGCGAAGCGCATCGCGGCTATCCAGATCGGCCGGCTCCCAGCTGGCGATGGTCTCGACGACCAACTCCAAAAAGTCGTTCAAGATCTCGCCGAATAGCTGCTCTTTGCCCTCGAAGTACAGATAAAAGGTGCCCTGGGCGACCCCGACTTCCTTGACGATCTGGGAGACCTTGGCTGCGTGAAAGCCATGCTCCGAGAAGACCATAATCGCGGCCTGTTTGATCTCCTCTTGGCGATCTTCTCGGCGCTGCTCGCGCCTGCTGAGCTTTCCGTCTGCATCGCTGGTACTCATTTACCGGGGCTCCTAAAAGTGATTGGGTCCTATTCGGTTGAAGGGTACGCCGAACGCGCCGATGATTGCAATTGAGGGTGGACCGGGGCGTCTTTGCACCGCCGAGGCGAACGCTGGTCAGTAACGGATCGCCTGACGGCGTGTTCTTGGTTCTTGGTACAACTTACTACAGCGCTCATTTGGCCGGAATGAATTGCACGAACCAGCAAAATCAACCGGTCATGCAGGTTGCCTCGGAAACCCAAACCAACAACCAAGAACCAAGAACCAAGAACCAAACACCCCTTGACTGGTCGCTCAGCACATGTGAGTGAATACTAACGTCTCCTGCATTTCCACCATCCCGATCTGGAGTTTGGATCGTGTCGACCAAGCGACTGCCAGCCAAAGAACGCAAAAAACAAATTCTGCAGAGCGCCATTCGCGTTTTCGCGCGCTCGACCTATCACGGCGCGACGACCAAGAGCATCTCGGAGGAAGCCGGGGTCACCGAGGCGTTGATCTACCGGTACTTCGGCAGCAAACGCGCGCTCTTTACCGAAGCGGTCAACAACACCTCCGGCCGACTGGTCCAGGGACTCGAGGAGGCGCTCGAGCGCAATCCCGACAACCCCGTCAAGGCGATCACGCAGTGCTTCCAATATTATGTGCAGATGCTCGAGAAGCATGAGGACTTCGCCAAGATGATCTTTTTGGTCCTCTCCGAGCTCGACCAAGAAGATATCCGCGAGACCTACCTGCCCTATCAAGAGCGCGCCCTCAAGGCGATCGCCACGGCCATCGACCGCTGGAAGGATCAGGGGCTGGTCCCCGGCTTCATCGACACCAAGACCGCCTCTTGGCTGTTCTTCGGCACCTACCTCATCCTGGCGCTGGTCAAACAGACCACCGGCGGCATCCCGATGGATCCGAGCTACGCGATCCAATTGGCGCGCGCGTTCGTGAAGAGCGAGTAGGAACGCAGCTCCGTATCACCACCGCCGTCAAAACAACCAACAATCGCCGCGACGAATCCGCCTCTGAGCACCCGCATTCCTGTGGGAACCTTGTGAAAAACTATGTGATCGACCGTGGGAGAAACCTGTGACCACACCTCTGGAAAACCTCGGCCCACTCTGATCACATTTGTACCACATTGTACTACACAAGAACCTGTGACCTTATTTGGCCATGATCATCAACACGTTAGGCTGGCTTTCCACATTTTCACACCCCCTACTACGACTACTTCCTAAAGAAAGCGAAGCGTACCTTTGTTAGTAAAAGCAGTCTGTAGCATGGTCCTGTTTTGGAACGCTCCTTCGACACTTGCAACTCAGCCCAAGCTGTGTTGGATTAAGTCCTGTCAACAAAGCTAAAAAGTAGCCAAGCGGAGCAGCTCGCCATGAAAATTCGTATCTCCCCAGAAGCACTGACCGACGAGCTTTATAAGCTGCAGGGTGTGGTCAGCCAACGCAGCACGCTGGCGATCTTGTCGAACGCTCTTCTGGAGGCGAAAGACGATAGGTTGACGCTGCACGCCACCGACCTGGACACCGCCATCTCGACGTCGTGCGCGTGCGAAGTCCTCGAGGAAGGAAGCGTGACGCTGCAGGCCAAGAGCCTGTTCGACATCGTCAAGAACCTCGAGGAAGACATCCTCGAGCTGGAGACCGAGGAAAATTACTGGGCAAATCTGGAGTCCGGGAGCGTGGCCTGCCGTATCGTGGGCACCCATCCCGACGACTTCCCCCAGATTCTCGACACCACCAGCGTCGACATGTACCCGATCGGCACCGACGTGCTGCTCGACATGATCGACAAGACCTTGTTCAGCGTGTCGACCGACGATGCCCGAGCCAACCTCACCGGCGCCTTCTTTCGGGTGACCGCCGAGGACACGCTTTTGATGGTGTCGACCGACGGCCACCGTCTCTCCAAGATCGAGACGAGCCCCGAGGAATTCACCCCCGGCGACAACACTCCCAAGGCTCTGCGCGACGGAATCATCATCCCGCGCAAAGGACTCTCCGAGCTCAAGCGCATCATCGACTCCAAGGGCGCCGAGCTCAGCTTCGGGCTGGCCGAAAATAGCGTCGTCTTCAAGTCCGGACCGATGACCATGTCGGTGCGGCTCATCGAGGGCACCTTCCCCGACTTCACTCAGGTGCTGCCCAAAGAGAGCGACCAGAAGGCCTTTGTCAGCAAAGACCTATTCACCCAATCGCTCAAATTCGTCAGCCTCTTCGCCAGCCCCAAGACGCATAACGTGCGCCTGGCGCTGTCCGACGAAGGCCTCGAGCTGTACGCATCCGACCCGGATAGCGGCGAGGGCAAAAAGACCATCCCGGCCGACTACAGCGGCCAGACGGTCAAAGCGGGCTACAATTACCGCTATCTCATCGACGTGCTCAACGTGCTCGACACCGACCAGGTCTCCATCGAGATCATCGACACGCTCTCGCCCACGCTGCTGCGCGACCCGAATAACGATGACTGCCTATTCGTTGTCATGCCGATGCGTCTGTGACTTGCCCCGTCACGCCTCGAAGAATCCAAAGCCACCGGGCGCTCGTCGTTCGGTGGCTTTGGTGGTTTCGGCCCTCAAAAAGCGCATCATTTGCAAACTCAATCCTCAAAAAGCGCATCATTTGATAGGACCTAACCCAAATCGTAGTTTGCACGGTCAACCCGCATAAACGGCGTCGCAGTTTGACGCCGCCTCAAATAGATGAAGCCCCGGTTCCTGTAGGATCTTCTATTTGAGGCGCCTGAACAGCGGCGCGAACTACAATTTGGGTTTGGTCTTAGTGACATCTCGGTTCCCGAACCCCTGCAGTATCTATGTTGCTCGAAGCATTACGCCTCCAAAACTTCCGCAACCTCGAGTTAGTCGATCTCGAGCCGCACCCGCGCTTTAATATTTTGGCGGGCGACAACGGCCAGGGAAAGACCAACCTCCTGGAGGCGGTGTATTTGCTGAGCGCGGTCAAGAGCTTCCGGCCGCAGATCAACGCCGATCTGGTCCGATTCGGCCGCGACCAGGCCACCCTCGAGGCGCGGGTCGACCGCGGCGGCTCGGAGCGCATCGTGCGCCTGGAGATTACCGCGCGCGGCAAAAAGATCTTCTTGAACGACAGCCCCGTCCGCCAGCTCTCCGACTTCTTCGGCACGGTCAACGTGGTCATGTTCGGCCCCGAGGATATCGCCATCCTCAAGGGCTCGCCGTCGAAGCGGCGCCAATTCATCGACCGGGCGATCTTCAACGCCCGGCCGGCGTTTGCCACCGAGGCGCAGCATTACGAAGACGTGCTCAGCCAGCGAAACGCGCTGCTCAAGGACGACAAGGCCGACGCCTCGCTGCTGAGCGTTTACGACGAGCAGCTCATCCAATACGGCGCCCAGATCATCGACCGGCGGCTGAAGTTTTTGCGCCACTTCCGCCCGATCATGAATCAGACGTTTCAGGCCATCTTCGACGACTCCTTCGAGGCGGGCATCGACTATAATATGAAATGGGCCGACGCCGACATCGACGCCGAGGAGCTCGACGGCCTCGCAGATATCGAGCGCGTGCTGGCCCGAGGCCTCGAGAACACCCGCCGCGACGAGCGCATGCGCGGCTATACGCTCATCGGCCCGCACCGCGACGACCTCGCCACCACGCTCAACGGCCGCGACGTCAAGACCTTCGCCAGCCAGGGCCAGCATCGCGCGTTTGTGCTCGCCATGAAGATCGCCGAGATCACACACCTCGAAGACCGCTACCACTTCGCGCCCATCTTGCTGCTCGACGACGTCTCCAGCGAGCTCGACCGCGAGCGAAACCGCTTTCTATTCGACTTTTTGCGAAGCCGCATGGAAGGCCAGGTCTTTATTACGACGACGCATCGGGACTATATCTTGTTGGATGAGGATGTGAGGGTATTTGGCGTGGAAGGTGGTAATATTGAGGCTGTCATTAGCCCGTGAACGTGCACGTGCACGTGAACGTAGACGTGAACCGTCGTACCCCCTGCACATAAGGCCAAAACCACAACAGCGATCGAGCCGACCCTAAGAGTTCGATCGAAGCGAGCAGCAGTTCTGAACTCATTGCAGTTTTAACTACGGTTCACGTTCACGTGCACGGTTCCAGGTAAAACCATGAAAGAAACCACCCCCCTAAAACTCCCGCATAGCCCCACCCACGGCGAGACCTTCGAGGTGACCATCGAATCTCTGTCGCTCGAGGGTCGCGGCCAGGCGTCGGTGCCGGCGGTGGTTGGGCCCCAAGAAGAGCCCAAGGATTATACCTTCGAGGTGCGCAAGACCGTGCCCGGCGATCGGGTCATCGCCGAGGTCGAGAGCCGCAAAAAACGCACCGTCACCGCGCGTATCTCCGAGATGCTCGAGGCCTCGAAGATGCGCACCGAGCCGCGGTGTCGCCACTTCGGCCGCCGCGAGCTCCCCGGCGAAGGATGCGGCGGGTGTGCGTTGCAGTCGATGTCGTACCGCCATCAGTTGGCCAATAAGGAGCGGACCATCAAAAAGCTGATGCAGGCCCGGGGCGTCGACCCGGGGCTGGTCATGCCGATCATCGGCCAGGACGAGCCGTGGTATTATCGCAATAAGATGGAGTTCAGCTTCGGCGACACCGCCGAGCGCGAATTCGCACTTGGCCTGTATCCCAAGGGCTACCGCTACGAGATCGTCAAGCTCGACGAGTGCTTTTTGCAGTCCGAGTTCGTCTCCGAATTGCTGCCGCGCGTGCGCAAGTGGGCGAAAGCCCGAGGCTTGGAGCCCTATCAACACAACAGCGGCTTTTTGCGCACGCTGACGGTCCGCGAAGGCAAACGCACCGGCCAGCGCATGGTCGAGTTGACCACTACGCACGACGAGCAGGCCCTCATGGACGGCGAGCAGGTCCCTGCCTCCGAGATTGCCGACGCGTTTTGCGAATTCGTCCTCGAGGCATCGAGGGACCTCGGCGCCGAGCTCACCTCGGTCTATTGGACCCAGCAGCGCGCCCAGAGAGGCGAGCCGACCCGCTTCTTCGAGCACAACATCTTTGGCGAGCCGCTGCTGGTCGAAGAGATGCACCTGCCCGACGACCAGGTGCTGTCCTTCGAGATCCACCCGCGCGCGTTTTTCCAGCCCAATACGCTGCAGGCCGAGGTCCTCTACGCGCAGGTCCTCGAAAAGACCGGGTTGCTCGAAAAATCTGACAAGCCCGACACCGGAAAGACCGGCTCGCGAGTGCTCGACCTCTATTGCGGCACCGGCACCATCGGCCTATGCATGGCTCGCTATGCCGCCAAGGTCGTCGGCATCGAGATGCAGCCCGACGCCGTCGAAAACGCCCGCCAGAACGCGCGCTTAAACGGCATCGACAATATCAGCTTTTTCACCGGCGACGTGGCCAAGGTCCTCGACGAGGACGACTTCCGCTCCGAGGCCGGCCAGGTCGACCTGGTCGTGGTCGACCCTCCGCGCGCCGGCCTGCACGCTCAGGCCCGCGAGCACCTCGAGGCGATCGACGCCCCGCGGCTGGTCTACGTCTCGTGCAGTCCCAAGGCGCTGGCGCGCGACCTGGCGGAGCTGGTCGATTTTGGGTATGCGATCGAGGTCGTTCAGCCGGTCGATATGTTTCCGCATACTTACCATGTTGAAAACGTCGCTTTGCTCGTGAAGTCATAGGTGCGGCAATAAAAAGCAATACGGTCGAACGAGAAAAAGAGAATGACGAATCCAAACCCATCAGTTTCCATCATCGACGCAATATCCACATGGCGTTCGCTCGACGACCCCCTCGAATGGCCCAACGAGCAATTCTCCACGCTCGCGCGCCAGGTCTTCCGAGCGCAGCTCGAAGCCAACGCGCCGTATCGCAGCTTCTGCGAGAAGAGAGGCGTGACGCCGGAGGACATCCACACCTATCGCGACATCCCGGCGGTGCCGACCGACGTCTTCAAGCATGTGCGGCTGACGACGGCCGACGAGCCGGTGCGCACATTTCGCACCAGCGGGACGACGCTGGGCCGGCGCGGGGAGCACCATTTTGGGACGTTGGAGGCGTACCGCGCGTCGCTGGTGGGGCCATTCAAACGGTTTTGTGTGCCCGATATCGACGAGCAAGAGACTCTTCGCATGCTGATCGTGGCGCCGTCGGGCGCAGATCTGCCCGACAGCAGCCTATCGTTTATGCTCGACGAACTCCTCGAGCACTTCGGCGACGACAAGAGCACTTATTTTGTCGAAAAGAATGATGCTGGCGAACTCGAGATGCGCTTCCAAACGCTGCGGGCGGCGCTCGATGAGGCCGCCGCCGACGGCGTCGCCACGATGCTGCTGGGCACCTCCTTTGGCCTGGTCGAGTTTCTGGACTCTTGCGAGGACAGCTGGGCGCTGCCGGCGGGCTCGCGTGTCATGGAAACCGGCGGCTTCAAGGGCAAGTCGCGTGAGGTCTCCCGCGACGAGCTCTACGAGATGTTCGACACCCGCTTTGGCATTCCTCAGGTCATGTGTGTGAGCGAATACAGCATGACCGAGTTGTCCAGCCAGGCCTATACCGACAACCTGTGGAACCACCTCCAACATGGTGCCAGGGACGATGTTGGGGAGCACCAAGTCGGCGTCCAGCAAACGCCCCCCTGGGCGCGCGTCGAGATCGTCGACCCGCTGAGCTTCGAGCCCATCGAAGAGCCCGGCGAGGAGGGACTGATTCGCTGGTACGACCTCGCCAATACCGAGAGCGTCATCGCCGTGCAGACCAGCGATATGGGCGTGCTCGTCGAGGGTGGCGGGTTTCGCTTGCTCGGCCGCGCGCCGGATGCGCAGTTGCGCGGTTGCAGCCTGACGATCGAGGAGATCGTGGATTCTCAATAAACATCCGCATCTCAAACCTCGCCAACCCAAACGTTACTAGGAACAACCCTAAATTGTAGTTCGTGCCGCAGTTCAGGCACCCCAAATAGCAGATCTTGCAGAAACCGAGGCGCCACTTATTTGAGGTGACGTCAAACGGCGATGTCCTTTATGCGGGTTGACCGTGCAAACGACGATTTAGGGTTGTCCCTAGGACCGCGTATGTTTTTCGAGGCGACCGATGAAACCGACCTACTCAAAACGCGCCGACCACCTCCGAAGCTTCATCGCCCGGCTCTTCGACGACCTCGACGCCACCGTCGAGGCGGTCGTCGCCGACGGGTGGCCCGAGGCGATGGTCCGCGCCGGCTTCGAGCTGCACCGGCGCACCTGGGACGTCGACGCGCTACGGGCCGCCTTCGAGGCCGAACTCGCCGGATTCGGCGGCGCGGAGGCGCTCGAGGGGTTTGTCGAGGACCGAGCAGGCCGGCGCGTGCGGCTGGTCCGACCCGAAAGCGCCGTGCATATTTGGCCGGCGCTACCCGGCTCGGGCCTGACGCCGGTGCTCTTCGGGGCGCTGCTGGGCGTGCCCCAGTGGATTCGACCGTCGAGCCGCGGCCGGGGTTTTGCCGAGCATGTGGTGGATTCGTGGCCTCAGAATGGGCCGGGGCTAAAGCTCATCGAGCCCGGCCAGCCGTGGACATTCGCCGAGGTCGTCGTAGTCAGCGGCAGCGACGAGACGGTCGCCGAGGTGCGGCGGCTCTCCAACGAGGCCGCCGCCGGCCGACGCACCTTCGTTGCCGGCTATGGCCACCGGGTCAGCTTTGGTGTCGTCGTCGACGGTCCCGAGGCCAATTTGGAGCAGATCGCCGCCGATTTAGCCACCGACACCGTCATGTGGCACCAGATGGGCTGCTTTTCGCCGCGCGCGGTCCTCTTTTGCGGCTCCGAGGAGCGTTTGGCAGCCTTTGGTCAAGCACTCGGTGAGGCGATCGCCGCCGCCGAGACTCGTCTCGAGGCCACCGATCTCGACGCCGGCCAACTCGCCAGCCGCGCTCAGGCGCGCGGCGTCGCCGAGTTCACGAAGACTCTTTGGGGTGATGGACTGGGCTGGGTGGAGCTATCCGACGAGCCGTTCTCGGGCGCGCAGATCGCGCCGCATACGCTGAGTCTGCACCGGGTGGACTCACCGGCAGGCTTGGCTGACGTGGTCGACGTGCCGCCGATGCAACTCCAGGGCGTGGCGCTGGAGGCGGCTGATGGTGTGCGGGACGACTGGGCCGAGGCGTTGGCCGAGCTGGGCGCGACGCGGATCTGTCGAGCCGGTGAGTTGCAGGCGCCGCCTGCGGGGTGGCTGCATGATGGGCGGGCTAATGTGTTGGGGTGGTTGCGGGCCTCTACCCGTGAACGTGCACGTGCACGTGAACGTGAACCGTAGTTAAACCTGCAGAACGACCAAAACAACGACTCGCTTCGATCGGGCTTTTAAGGTCGGCTCGATCGCTGTTGTGGTTGTGACCTTATGTGCAGGGGGTAAGGCGGTTCACGTGCACGTGCACGTTCAGGTTCACGGGAAAAGCCGATCGTTCAGCCGCTCCTGCACTTTTCGCAACTCACCCAACCACCCTCCACAACCCCACATTCTCCGCCATCATCTCCACTTCTCCATCTTCGTCCGTCAACGTCACCCAGATCCGCCCGTCTCGCTGCTCCATGTCCGGCAAAATCGTCGGCGGGTGATGCTCGAGCGCCCAGTCGAACGCCGCCTGGGCGGAGTCGAACTCGGCGAGCTTCTGCAGTGTGCGCAGCGTGGGCGGGGCGAGCATGAACTCGCCATTTTGGTTTTGCTCGACGGCGTCGGCCGGGCGGATCCAGGTCGAGTCGGTGGTCTCTCGGGCGTCGTGTAGCGGGCGCTGGCTGTTGGGGGCGAGCGCCACGAAGAAGCGCGTGTCGTAACGCTTGGGTTCGACGGTCGGGGTGATCCAGTGGGCGAAATAGCCGAGTCGGTCCAGCGGGAAGACCAAGTTCTCCTGCTCGGCGACCTCGCTCAGCGCGATCTCGCCGGCGTTGAGTTGGGCGCGGTAGCGCTCGAAAGTACGGGCGACGTAGTCGTCGCTGGTCAGATCGATGAGCGCTCGCTTATTGCCCGACTGATCGCCGCGGCGGGCCAGCAGGATACCGGCTTCCTCGAAGGTCTCTCGGATTCCCGCATAAAATAGGCCCAGCGCCTCGAGCGGCGCAATATTCTCACCGAGGCGCTCGCGGGCCATCGCCGGGGTCAGCCCCTCGACGTGGCGAGCGGCGACCTCGGTGCAGTCGTGGTCGTCGAGCTTTCCGCCGGGATAGACGTAGCGGTTGGCCATAAACGCGCTGTTGGAGTGGCGCCGCACCATGAACACCTCGAGGCCGGCGTCGGCTTCGCGCAAGATCATGATCGTGGCGGCGTCTTTGACTGGCGTGTCGGTCGTCATGAAATCAATGGTCGTGTGGGGTTTATTCAGCCTGTGGTCGTCGCGGATCAAGCCATTCCTTCCAAAACACTCTGAATGATCCTGCGCGCAATTCGTTGTATATGTAGCACGGTCGAAGATGAAGGTCCCTCCGAGGAGTCTCGTGATGAACCGCCTGAAAAAAGCTGTCGTCTCCGCGCTCGCCGCGCTTTGCATCCTCGCCGTCGCCGCGAGCGCCACAGCCGAGCCCGGCTTCCAATACAAGGTCAACAGCAAGGTGCAGGCCTCGGATGGTCATCCCAAGCTGACTCTGCAGGCGACCGGAACGATTAAAACGGGCACCGCACATTTCAGGCGCTCCGACGGGAAGAAATTCGCCCGAAAGATCGGCGCGATGAAGGCTGGAGAGACCAAAGAATTTGCCCTGAAGCAACCGGCGGGCACATTTTCCTATAAGGTTAATATCATCGCATCGGACGGCTCCGGCGAAGACGTCGAGATGAACCTCGAGTTCGAGACGACCTACGTCGAGGAGCTTCAACTATCGGTCGATCCGCAAAAAGCGCGCATCGACAAAGGCGAAGTGCCGGTCACAGCTAACCGGCCGATCGAGCGCGTCGAGATCGGGATTTTCGACTCGAACGGCAATAAGATGCACGAGGCCACCCAGAGCATGGGCGGCAAAAAGGGCACCTTCATGGTCGAGTGGCCGGCCAAATCCGATGTGGGCGGCATTCGACTGAAGGTCCACGACGTCGATGGCTTCTGGCAGAGCGTGTTGCTCGAGCCGTTCTGGGTCGAGATTCCGCATGAGGAGGTTAATTTTAATACCGGCAAAGCCACCTGGGAAGACTCCGAGGAGCCCAAGCTCGACAAGACGCTCGCCAGTGTCCGAGAGGCGATGGAAAAGCACGGCTCCAAGGGCCTGCAGCTGCAGCTATTCATCGCCGGTTATACCGACACGGTCGGCTCGAAGAGCGACAACCAGAAGCTGAGCACGGCCCGAGCGCGCGCGATCGCTCGCTGGTTTCGCAAGCAGGGGCTGGACATCCCGGTGTATTACCAGGGCTTCGGCGAGTCGGTGCTCGCGGTCGAGACGGCCGACGAGACCGAGGAGTCCAGAAATCGCCGGGCGGTCTATGTGCTCGGAAACGCCCAACCGCCCACCTCCGAGACGATGCCCAAGTCGAATTGGAAACGGGTTAAATGAGCGGGATCGAAGGACAAAGCCGCCCCGTTTTTTTGACCGGGGCGGCCGTCTGAGTCATAGTTGATTCGTGTGTAAGAAGTCGGACCGAGGCTCGGCGAGATGATTTTCTCGGCATCGAAGCCGGCACGCGCAGGCGATGTGGGTAGCATCGTCGAGCATTGACGGCGAAGAGGCCGGGAAAATCAGCCGTCGATGGCGACGGGAGACTTTTTACACATGAATCATAGTTTAGCCGAAGAGACGGGGATGGCGATCGGGGACTGGAGAGGCCAAAACAACACGATGAATCAACCAATCAAAAATAGATACGCACGACGTTTTCTACTGTTCTTCGCAGCGGGCTGCTTGGCGGGGGCCGTGGCCGGCTGCGGCGAGCCGAATATTTCCGAGGAGCAGGCCTCGGAGTACGTCGACGAATGGTCGCCCAGCGTCGAAGACACGCTGCGCCAGATGGCCGTGGCTCCGGCAGGAAAGAAGAACCTCCAGCAGCGTTTGTCGGCGGCCTCGAAGAGCGAGCTGAATAAGTCTCAGCGAAACGAGCCGCCCTACGATGTCTTCGTCGACCAGGTCTATGCCGAGCTGGACTACGAATTTAAATTGGTCAGCCGGACCGGCCTGACCGAGCGCGGCCAGGCGGTTTGGAGGGGCGTCAAAGCCGTCGAAGATCACGCACTTTCCGCCGATGACTATCCGATCGAGGCCATCGAGTCGCAGCTCGACGAGCTCGACGACGCCAACGCTCGCTTCGAGCAGCTCGATCAATTCGAGACCAGCGACGAAGAGGTCCAGGCGGCCCAAAAGTGGCTGACCGAGCAGCCGGTCTCGGCCTTCGATCTCGAGGAGGCCAACCACGAGGAGTTGACCAAGCAGGTGCTCAGCACCGATAGCGGCCGGCGCATGCAAGAGCGGCTGGCCGACTACGAGACCGTCAGCGCCGAGCTCGCCGAGCACGAGTCGAGGCTCGAGCAGCAGCTCGCCCGCAGCCTGCTGCGCTACGCGCGTCAGATGAAGCATTTTCGGATCAACGACATCTTCATCCACCCGCGCCACGACGATCGCTGGAACAATCCCAATATCGAGGAGCGCCGCCCCGACCGCGCCAAGGGCCCGTATCAGGCGGGCGTGATCTGGCGTCGAGCCGCCGCGGTCGCCGAGGAGATGTCCGACGAGACCGAGATCTTGCACGACCGCCTCCGCCAGACGCTGCGCGACGCGCTCACCGGCGACGCCGAAGCGACTCTGGCCGGCCTCGCCCCCGAGCAGCCCCAATACGATCTGCTCAAGGCCGAGTACCTGCGCTACAAAAAGATCGCCGACGACGGCGGCTGGCAGGAGGTGCCCACCACCCGGGGGCTGCGACCCGGCCGCAGCCACGCGACCGTCGAGAAGCTCAAAGAGCGCCTGAAGATCGAGGGCTATTATCCCGACGATGCGCCCATCGACACCACCTATGACGAGGCGCTCGAAGACGCCGTCGAGGCCTACCAGACCACCCACCAGATGCAGGTCACCGGCCGGCCGCACAACGTGTTCTGGTCGAGCCTGAATATGTCGGCGACCAAGCGCATGAAGCAGATCGCGCTGAATATGCAGCGCTGGCGAGAGAGCAATATCGACCACTCCGACTCGCTGTACGCGTTCATCAATATCCCGGACTTCCACGTCGAACTCTGGAAGGACCAACAGCTCGAAAAGCGCATTCGCATCGTGGTCGGCAATAACGACCAGACCATCGACGAAGAGACCGAGGAGAAGGAGAATCCCAACCGCACGCCCACGTTGAGCGCCTATATCGATCGGATCATCTACAATCCGTATTGGAACGTCACCGAGCGTATCCGCGCCGAGGAGACCCTGCCCGAGGTGCGCAAGTCGGTCGAGGCCTCCTATAAGGCCAAGATCGATCGGCTGGTTCAATCGAAGTTGGCCAAAGCCAAGCAAAAGTCGGCGGCCGCCGAAGAGGAGACCAGTCTGACCGACGGAGGCTCGTATTTCGGAGCGCTCCGAACTAACAGCGCACAGGCCGAGCCGGATGAACAAGCCGAGGAGAAAGACGAGCAGGCAGCCGAGCAGGCGACCGAGCAAGCCACCGAGCAGGCGACCGAGCAAGAAGGTGAGGACAAGTCCGAGTCTCCTGCCTCCGCCGCAGCTCGCGCCTATTGGTCGAAGAACGCCGATGGCGAGCTCGTCTTCGACGTCGCCAAGCTTCGCTCCCTGGTCGGGCCGAGCGCCGGCGCGTCCTCTGGAGAATCCAGCGATGAGTCGGCCGGCGAGTCGGACGATTCACCCAGCGCCCTGACCTCTCAATTTCGCTACCTCGACCCGGAGACCGGCCGCGTCGACGTCAGCTCGACCGATCCGGACCATATCCCCGCCTGGTACGAGGAGAACGAGTACGAAGTGATGTTTCCGGGCAAAAAATGGGAGTATGTGCGCATGCTGCAGGGCGACGAGAACGCGCTGGGCAAGGTCAAGGTGATCTTCCCCAATATGCACGACGTCTACCTGCACGACACGCCGGCCAAGGCGCTATTTAGCCGCGAGATTCGCGCGTTCAGCCACGGCTGCATGCGCATGCACGAGCCGCTGACCTTCGCCAAATTGCTGCTCGAGCACGACGGCCAGCTCGACGACTACGATATCGACCACATCATCGCCGAGACCATCTACGAGCCGATCTTCCTCAAAAAGCGCGTCCCGGTGCACATCGACTACTTCACCGTGCGCGTCGACGACGACGGCCGGGCGAACTTTTTGGCCGATATCTACGACTACGACACGTTTGGGGATGAGGGGTGAGATAACGGGTTGCTGGGGCCACGGACACCTTGTTACCCCCGACGAAGCCACACAATATGCTCCACATTCCCCGACGGCCCGTGCACCTCGGAATCCACCGAGTCCACACACTTCAAGCCTAACCCCTCTGCAAACTCCACAATCCCACCGATCGCCTCCTGGCGTAGATCCTCGTCGCGGACCACGCCGCCCTTGCCGACGCGATCCTTTCCGACCTCGAATTGCGGCTTGATCAGCGCGAGGATGTCGGCGGTGTCGGCCAGGAAGGTCATTGTGTTGGGCAGCACCAGCTCCAGCGAGATGAACGAGCAGTCGATGACCGCCAGGTCGCACTTCTCGGGGATCCGATCGGGCTCCATATGCCGGATATTGGTGCGCTCGATGACCTCGACGCGCTCGTCTTGGCGCAGCTTCCAGGCGAGTTGGCCGTAGCCGACGTCGACCGCGTAGACTTTGCTCGCGCCCTTTTGAAGCACGCAATCGGTGAATCCGCCGGTGGAGGCGCCCACGTCGATGACCACCTTGTCGGTGCAGTCGTAGTCGAAGGCGTCGATCGCGCTCTCGAGTTTGAGGCCGCCGCGCGACACGTACGGGTTGACGTCACCGCGGAACTCGATGTCGGCCTCCGGATCGATGAACGTACCCGCCTTGTCGACACGCTGGCCGTCGACGAAGACCTCCCCGGTCATGATCATCGCCTTGGCCTTCGAGCGCGACGGGGCCATCTCGCGTTCGGTCATCAATACGTCGAGTCTTTCTTTGCTCATGGAGTCCTTGCTGGTCAGTGACGCCTTCGCTGCGCGAGCACGAATACCAACTCTGTGGCCACAACGCACCTGCGCGATTTCTGGACACTTTTCAGATCGATGTGCTAACGTGGCTCAACGATTGGCGTAAAGATTCTTTTCGAATATTGCTTCGCGCCTCGACGCGCGAAGCGCCGTCCCCCAACCGGACGAGGGGAAAGCTCCCGATGACCGACCAAAATCGAAAAACACTTCGTAGCTTTTATTGCCGCGACTATTTATGGGAGCTCTTCGAGCAGATGACCCAGGAATTGGGCTGCTCGATGGACTACCTGATCAACGAATCGATGCGGCATTACGCGCGAAGCCGTGACTATTCGCCCGGCGACGGTACGCAGCAGCCTCCTGGCGGCGGCAACCAGCCCAGTTCGAGCAATTGGGGGCAGCAGCAACAACCGCAGCCCAGCCCCCAGGGCGGCGCCCAGCGGCCCCAGCAACGCCCCGGCTCCCATCCGGGCAATGGGCCGGGCAACGGCATGGACCACCGCACCTTCCAGCGCGTGCCGGCGGTGCGAGGCAACCAGCAGCCCCAACAGGGTAACCAGCCCGGC
>CAYLTX010000018.1:54460-64618 GCA_964386725.1 uncultured Bradymonadales bacterium
GCCCGGCGGCCAGCAGCAGAGCCCGCGAGGCAGCGGCTTTGGCCAGCAGCAGGCGCCTTCTCCAGGCAACCAGCCCCCCGGCAACCAGCGCGGCCCCGGCGGACCCCCGCCGCCTCCGCCTCGTCCGGGCCAACAAAGCGGCCAGCAGCCTTATGCGGGCGGCAACCCGCACCAGAGCCCGCGAGGCAGCGGCTTTGGCCAGCAGCAGGCTCGTCCCGGTGGCGGCCAGCCCCAACAGGCCGCGCCGCTATATATGATCTTCAATAATAACCGCTACGTCATCGATTCGGACAAATTCGTCATCGGTCGCGGCAGCCAGCAGACCGATCTAACGATCCGAGACGGCAATATTTCGCGCAAGCACTGCGCTGTCATCCACCGAAACGGTAATTATTATATCAAAGATCTCGACTCCACCAACGGGATCGAATATCGGGGAAATCGCATCGAGTCCAAGCGCATCGAAGATGGGGACACCTTCTATCTATGCGATTATGAGCTGCGCTTTACCTACCAGGGATGAGCGTGATGTTCGAAATCGAGACCGTCAGCGACGACATCGATCGCATTATTCTCGACAAGGCCGAGGGCCTGCCGTCGCCGGCTTGCGAGCCCAATAACGTGTTTTTGCTGCGCGGCGACGCCCCCGCGTTGGTCAACGCCGGCCACCCCAGCCAATTCGAGCCACTTTGCCGCGCACTGCGCGAGCTCGGCGTAGAGGTCTCCGACCTCGATCGCATCGTCTATACGAGCTGGAATATCGAGGTGCTCGGCGCCGCGGCAAATTTGCCCAACGTGGATCACTTCGTATTCAGCCCGGATATGGTCCAGCCGGCCAATTACCAGGCGCATATCGACGAGCGTCGCCAGGCGGTACGCTCGCTGGCCGAGCGGATCGTCGAGCAGGACGAAGCCTACGACGACGAAGATCTCGGCGAAGTCGACCGCTTCATCTCCACCTACTACCCGCCGGTCCCCGCCAATTTGAAGTTTATCCCGATTCGAAGCGGCCACACGATCTGTGCCGGGACCTTCGAACTCGAGGTCATCGCGACCCCGGGCCCCGATCCCGGCCACATCTCGCTTTACGACGCCCAGCACCACACGCTCTTCGGCGGCAGCTTCACGGCCAACGGGCTGCCCGAGCGCATCGAAGAGGTCCAAGCTTATCTGCTCAGCCTGGAGCGCCTCGAAGATCTCGACGTGGATATGCTGTTATTCAACCGCGGACGCGTCATGCAAACCCGCGGAGGGTGGACGCTGCGGCGGATGCTGCGCTTCTTCAATAATCTGATGAGCAACGCACCGGCGGCGATGCACAACGCGCCGACGGTCATCGAATTCATCGAACGCGACCTCGGCCACCGCATCGAGAGCCTGGCCGAGCTCGTCCTGCAACTCGAGCGCTACCGAGCGCCGATGGACGAGCTCGTACGAGCCCGCATGATCGACGCCGAGGGCAGCGGCCTCGCCCGGCGCTACGGCGTCGACGTCGAGGACCCTCGCGCCCCGCTCCGTCCGGAGTGATGAGCTAAGTGCCGCACATTTAATTCTGCTGACTGGCGGGGTCTGCCTCGGCGAGTTCGTCGATCTCGAAGATGGGATAGTCGATGCCGCGCTCGTTGCGCTTGTCGCCGTCGATGGCGCCCCGGAGCAGGAGGCTGGTGAATTCGCGCTTCGCCGCGGCTTCGTCGAGCCGGTCGTCGATCTCTTCGAGCAGCGCCTCGTCGGCGTCCAGGTAGGTACGCGTCCATCGCCCGCGGATAAAGATCTCGTGGGGCGGCCCGTCACACTGACAGGGGTTGAGACGCGCGGCGACGGTATAATCGTCGATGCTCTCGCTCTCCTCGACGCCCTCTCGCACACCGGAGGTGACCGCCGCACGGCTGTTGGCGAAGGCGGTGTCGACCGGATCGGCCTTGGGTCCCGGCGTCGAGCAGCCGGCCGCGGCGATCAGAGAGGCCAAAAAGACAGAGGCCCACAACAAGCAGCTCGATGGGGTGCGGTTTGGTCTGCTGAGATTTGCTATCGCGGGGTTCATCAACTCGGCTCGTCGTGGTGGATGGACCGCGACGCCTGCTCGATGCGCCGCTGAACCTCGTCGGTATAGTCCTCGGCGTTTCGGTAGATGTAAAGCGGCGGGCGAATCTCGAGGTCGGGCGCGCCTCCGCGGCGCAGCACCGACTCGACCAGGTAGGCATTGGTATCGGCTCGGGAGTGAAAAAAGCGCATCGACTCGAAGACCAAATCCCCGCGGGTACTACCGGCGATCAGATCTGCGAGGCGCAGGGGGGGCAAAATGATCTTGAGGCGGCCGCGCTGCTTTAAGACGTAGCGCGCTGCGTCGAGAAAATCGTCCAGCTCGCCGTGGAGCTCGTGGCGAGCCGCCGCGCGCTGGGCGTTGGCGCTCGGGCGGCGCTCGCCCTGGCGAAAATAAGGCGGGTTGCAGACTACCAAGTCGGCCGAGTGCGGCGCGAGCAGCTCTCGGTGATCGCGCACGTCGCCGCGCACCGGCTCGACGCGGTCGTCGAGATCGTTGCGAGCGATATTTTCGACCAACAGCTCGAAGAGCGCCTCTTGACGCTCGACGGCGACCACGCGAGCTCGCTCGAGTTGGCGCGCCACGCACAGGGAAACGATGCCCTGGGCGGCGCCGAGTTCGACGACGCTCGTCCCGGCTTCATCGTCGAGCTCGTCGCCCTCGAGAGGCAGGTCAGTAGCCAATAGGAGCGCGTCGAGGCCGAAGCGATAACCGCGGCGATGCTGAAGAATCTCGAGGTCGCCTTCGCCCAAGATATCACAGGTGATGTCGTCGTTTTCAGCCATGGCCTCTACTCCCAAAAATACCCCGCCACGATCGCAGGGGGAATGCTTCATTCTCACTATAAAATTTCAGTACTATTGTAATATTCGCATTTCCAGTTCAAAATGGGGGTGTTGCAGCTTAGCTTCGGTGGTGGGTCATTGGGCCAAAGAAATAGTGGAGCCAATGAAAAAATCCTACAAAATTCTCGCCTTAGCACGGTAATGCCGCTGTGCGTCCCTTTACGGGCACGGCTTCGCATGAGATCAATAATCAGGCAAAGAAAGAGTCGATACAACAGCTTAGCGACACTTTTTAAAAAGGGTGTCGTTGGTTATTGGTCCACTCATCATTTCGCACTGAACGGTCGCTGCCGCGGTATGAGCGGCTTACCTGACTCTGGCATTTAATATGACCGGATCCAAAGACGGTCAAAGTCAGGGGGATGTCGGGGGCGTCTCGAGCGTCATGATCGTATTCGGCTATACGATCAGCGCCATCGTCTGGATCGCAGGATCTCAGATCTTGCTCGACGGCTGGGCGAGCGAACAGCGACATATGCTGTGGGACGTCGTGCCCGAGGCCGGCTTCGTGCTGATCACCGGCATCGTGCTGTTCTTCATGGTGCGTCGCCACCGCAGCTCACTAGCGGACTGGCAAGGCCGGCTCGAAGATCAAGAACGACAACTCGAGGGGATCGTAGACACCATCGGCAACGGGGTGATCATCGTCGACCTCGAAGATCGGATCTTACAGGTCAATCAGGCGTTTACCGAGCTGTTTGGCTACCCGATGGAAGAGGTATGCGGCAGGAAGACCGACTTTTTGGCCGTGCCCGGACAGCCCGCTGAACTGCAGCCGCTCGAAGCCCTCGCCCAAGCCAAGAAGACCGGCCGTTGGACCGGCGAGGTGCTGCGCAAGACCAAGGACGGCAGCTCGCGGCCGGTGCATTTGAGCGTGGCGCCGATCCATAATGAGCGAGACGAGGTCGTCGCCTATGTGGGCGACTATAAAGATCTGCGCGCCGTCGAAGAAGCACGCGAGCATGTCGAGGGCCTCGGCGAGGTCATCGAGAGCCTGTCCCGCGAGATGGACCTGGACAAACTCGGCCAGAAGGCCGTCAGCGCCGCGCTGATGGTCACCGGGGCCGATCTCGGCGGAGTCGCGCTGCTCCAAGACGACGGAAAGGCGCGCTACCACTGGCCGGTCGGCTTCGCCCACGAGGACTTCCCCGGGTTGACCGAACCCTTCGATGTATCCCAGGGGCTGACCGGCAAGGTGCTCGAGCGAGAAGAGCCGCTTATCGTCGCCGATTATGGCCGCGTCGACGCGCCGCACGATGATTTCAGACGCGCGGGCATCTGCAGCGGCCTGTCCTGCCCGGTCATAGTCGCCGGTGAGTGTGTCGGCGTGCTCAGTCTGGCCCTCCGCGAGGAACAAGGCGCCTTCAACGAGCGACATCTTCCCCTGGCCGAGGCCATCGCCCGTCAGATTGGGGTCGCTCTGCAGCGCCAGCAACTCTTCGACGACGTCACCGAATCCGAGCAGCGCTTTCGCCAGCTGGTCGAGACGGTCCCCGACATCATGTACCTGGCCAGCTTCCCGCGTTTCGAAACCCGCTATGTCAGCCCGGCCGTCGAGAACCTGCTCGGCTTCGAGACCCAAGACTGCGTCGACGACCCGATGCTGTGGTGGAAGCAGATGGCTGAGGCCGACCGCGATCGGGTCGAAAAGCAGGTCTTCGCCCAGCTCGAAGACAACGATGAGTACGTCATCGAATATCGACTGACCCACGCCGATGGCGACCGAAAGTTGTGGTTCGAGGACCGCGGTCACGTCCAGCGCGACGAGGACGGCCAACCCCAGGCAGTCGCGGGCGTGCTCGTGGACATCACCGAGCGAAAATTCGCCGAAGAGCGCCTCGAATACGTCGCCTACTACGACACGATGACCGGCTTGCCCAACCGCAACCGATTCCTCGAGCAACTCGGGGACCTGGTCAGCGCCGACGCGGACGGTCGTGAGAAACACGGCGCGCTCTTTTATGTCGACGTCGACCGCTTCCACCTGGTCAACGACATCCTGGGCCACGCCGCCGGCGACGAACTCATCGTCGAGGTTGCCAAGAGGCTGCACAAACTCTACGGGGAGGACGCGCTGATCGCCCGCCCCAACGCCGACGAATACCTCATCTATATCGACGATCTCGGCGAGCCCGGTGCCGACGAGAGTGTCTATAGCGCCGAGGCTGCCGCGCAGGCCCAGGCCTTCCTCGAGGTGATGAAGGAGCCGGTTACCCTCGTGGACCAGGAATCCTATATCACGGTGAGCATCGGCATCAGCATGTATCCCAGCGACGCCCACGACCCGGATACCCTGGTCAAGCACGCCCACCGAGCGATGAACCGCTCCAAAGAGATGGGCCGCAGCGGCTTTTGCTTCTATGCCGGAAAGCTCGCCCAGCGCCAGCAGCAACTCCTCTCGCTCAACACCAGGCTGCACCGCGCGCTCGAGCGCGACGAATTTCAGGTCTACTACCAGCCGATCGTCGATCTTCAGAATGGCGGGCTGCTCGGGGTCGAGGCGTTGCTGCGCTGGAATTCGCCACAAAAAGGCATGGTCTCGCCGGGAGTGTTCATCCCGGTGGCCGAGGAGACCGGCCTCATCGTTCCGATCGGCGATTGGGTCATCGACGAGGTCTGCCGCCAGCTGCGCGAGTGGCAAGACAAGGGCCTGTCGCTCTACTCGGCGATCAACCTATCCGCTCGCCAATTGTGGCGCGGAGAGACCCTCGACAAGATCAGCGACGCCCTCGAGCGCCACGATATCCCGTCGGAGTTGGTCGAGTTCGAGATCACCGAAAGCGCCACGATGATGGACGCCACCCATATCTCCCAGATCATGGACGAGATGCGCGCGCGCGGCCTGAAAATCTCCATCGACGATTTCGGCACCGGCTACTCCTCACTCGAGCGCCTCAAGCATATGCCGGTTCGCACCCTCAAGATCGACCGCTCCTTTGTCCACGGGGTGCCCGACAGCGAGCGCGACTCCAATATCGTGACCACGGTGGTTCAGCTGGCGCGAAACTTTCGCATGCACTCGCTGGCCGAGGGCATCGAGACCCTCGAGCAGTGGCGCTTTCTCAAGGAGTTGGGCTGCCCATACGGCCAGGGCTATTACTTCAGCCGGCCGGTTCCCGCCTCCGAAATCGAGGCCATGGTTCGCCAGCAAAAGTGCTGGACGCTCGACGACGAAGACGAAGAAGAAGCCACCCCCCAGAAGGTCCTGAACTGATCGGCCGGCTCTCATTGGCGTGAGTCTGGTAGTGATCTGAGGAGTTCGTGAGACGCTCAACGCGGCTGAGCCCCCGGCTTGGGCGGTAGAGGCTCGTCTTGCTCCCCGGTGTCTGAATCCTGCGCATCTCCCGTATCTACGACATCTCCGGCGTCTTCATCGATGAGCGGCGCTTTCTGGCGCTGGCGGGTCTGGCCGGCGCTGTCGTCCTGCTCCTTTTCGTAAACGGATCGGGGGTTTTGCCGGTAGAACTCGTCTTCGCCGAGACCGCAGCCTGCGTCAGGATTGCAGGCTGAAAAACCCACCAGAAGGCCGACGCAAGCCAGCAGATTCATGAGCCAAAGGCGCCACCTTCTAGCCGGGTTGGTTGCGGACGTCTCGGTGCGTCTATGCATATCGACTCCCATCTCGAAGCGGTTCGAAGCCCTCCACACCGTCTAACCTAAGGACATCCGGGGTGGCACAAAGGTCGGGCCGCGGGCCGCGCGCAGGGCGTCGCCCGGTGGCGGCCCATACCAACAGCTTTGACAAACCGATCTGCGGATACGAAGCTAGGTCAGTAAATACTAACTTGAGCCCAAGCGAGGCACTCTTATGTCATCGTATCGCAGCGTCCTTCGAGACGATCTCTTCACAGACAAGACCGCCATCGTCACCGGCGGCGGCAGCGGCATCGGCCGCTGTATCTCCCACGAACTCGCCCATCTGGGCGCCCATGTGGTGCTGATTGGCCGTACCCAGGAGAAGCTCGAGGCGGTCGCCGCCGAGATCGCCGAGGACGGCGGGCAGGCCAGCTTCAAGACGTGCGACATTCGCGACGAGGATCGCGTCAAACAGGTCATCGGCGAGGTGGTCGACGAGCAGGGACGCATCGACCTGCTGGTCAACAACGCCGGCGGCCAATTCGCCGCCCCGCTGGTCGGGATCTCCAAGAAGGGGTGGGACGCGGTGGTTGGCACGAACCTGACCGGCGGCTTTTTGATGGCTCGCGAGGCCTTCGACCAGTCGATGAAGGAGTCGGGCGGGGCGATCGTCAATATCCTGGCGGATATGTGGCGCGGCATGCCGGGGATGGGCCACTCGGGAGCGGCGCGCGCGGGCATGCAGAACTTCACGCGCACCGCGGCTGTGGAGTGGGCCGGCGTCGGTGTGCGGGTCAACGCGGTCGCTCCGGGCTGGATCGCCTCGTCGGGCATGGATACCTACCCCGATTACGTCAAGGCGACCATCCCGCAGCTTCGCGAGCACGTACTCATGAAGCGGCTGGGCACCGAGTCCGAGATCAGCGCGGCGGTGTGCTTTTTATTGTCCGAGGCCGCCTCGTTCATCACCGGCGAGACGCTGTCGGTCGACGGCGGAGCGCCGCTATACCCGGGCAATTTCCCCGTGCCCGATCACGACGCCTCGCAGGCCTACGACGGCTTTCACCGCTCGTCGATCCCCGAATTCTTGCGCGAGCACGTCGGCGTCGACGACGATGAGCCCGAACAATAGGCTCATCGGACGCCAAGAGGCATCAGATTTTGCGGAAACCAAGGCAGTGCCTAGTTTAAAAGGCGCAATGAACGGGGGCCCGTGGCGGTGGTTTTGTGGTGCGCGGAACCGCGCTGGCTCCCATCGCCTCGTCGCGGAGAACCGACGTGCCTGCTGGCTCGCCTCGTCCAATCAATTATGAGCGCCTATTTCGCTCCTCTCCAGATAGCTACTTGGTGGTGGCGGCTGATCCTCCCGACTTTACCGTCGTCGACGCCAGCGACACATTCTTGCGCCTGACCGGCATGCGGCGTGAGCGTCTCGTGGATCGAAATCTCTTCGAGGTCTTTCCCGAGCAGGTCGATCGTCTGGTGGCCGACGAAGATGCCCGGGCCATCGACGCCGTTGATTTCGAGCGCGTCCGGCGCACGCTGCAGTTGGTGCTGGAGACGGGCACCGAACATCATGCGGGCACGTTTCGCTATAATCTATCGGGTGTTTCGGATAGCGAAAGGCAGAATTCGGACGCCCGGTGGGCGGAGCGCTATTGGAGCCCGGTGTTTCAACCGGTCTTCGACGACGACGGCGCGGTAGCCTATGTCCTGCTGCGCGTCGAAGAGGTCACCGAATTCATCCACCACCGCCGCTACAGCGAGCAGCGTCTGGATGGGGACGGGGCGCTGACCAGCCGCATTCAGCTGGTCGTGGCCGACTCACGGCGGCGCACCTATCTCGCGGAGCTGTTGTCGACCCAGTGGGAGGTCGACGCAGTCGCCAGCCTCGAGGCTGCTCTCGATCACATCCGCCGGATAACTCCCGATCTGATCATCACCGAGTTGGATCTGCCCGATGCCACCGGCATCGAGTTGCCCGAAGCGCTCGAGGACCACGCGGCCACTGGCAACGACGCGACTGTCCCAGTGGTCTTGCTCGCCGAGGATGCCGACGAGAGCACGTGCGCCCGGGCTTATGACGCCGGCTTTGAGGAAGTGATCTGCGAGTTCGCCTCGCCACGTGAGTTGCTAGCTCGTATCCACGCCCAGCTATCGGCGGCCGCGCTTCAACAGAGCCTGCGCGAGAAGTCTCGGCGTCGCTTTCGCGAGCTCTTTATGCAGGCGCCCGTCTCCATTGCGGTGCTCGAAGGGGACGCGCTCGTCTACACGCTGAGCAATCCCGCCCACAGAGAGCTGATGGGCCGCGAAGACCTCATCGGAAAGAGCGTCTATGAGATCTACCCGGACAAAGCGCTCGAATTGCTCGACCGCTTTCTGTCGAGTATCAAGCAGGTCATGGTCACCGGCGAGCCGCAATTCGTCGACGAATTTCATTATCGAGGGCCGGGCTTCGAAGGTGAGGCGCGCGACGTCTACCTGACCCACGCCTACCTGCCGGTCTTCGATCTCGACGGACATATCGAGGGCGTCGCGGTGTTCGGCGTCGACATCACCGAGCAGGTCGTCGCTCGCAAGCAGCTCGAGCTCGAGAGCCAGCGCAAAGACGAGTTTCTGGCGATGCTCGGCCACGAGCTTCGCAATCCGCTGACCCCGATCGCCCACGCCGCCGAGATCCTATCGACCCAGGCCCAGCGCCCCGAGCCCGAGCGCATCGAGTGGATCAGCGGTGTGCTCCGCCGCCAACTCGACCAGCTCGCCGGTATCGTCGACGACCTGCTCGATGTCGCCCGCATCAACCAGGGCCACATCACTCTCAATATCGGCGAACATCGCCTCGAAGAGATCGTCTCCACGGCTGTGGAGACGGCTAAGCCGCTGGTCGAGGCCGGCGACAAGCACCTCGAGGTGAGCCTTCCGGCCGGGCCGGTGCTCATCCGCGCCGACGCAGCCCGGCTCACCCAGGTGATCGCCAACCTGCTGAACAACGCCGTCAAATATACCTCCCAAGGCGGCCACATCTGGTTAGAGGCTGACGTCGAGGGCGACGAACTTACCATTGAGGTACGGGATGACGGCAAGGGTATCTCCCGTGAGCTGCTGCCCCACGTCTTCGAGTTGTTCACGCAGGCCGAGGTTTCGCTGGATCGTTCCAGCGGGGGACTGGGCCTGGGTTTGACGTTGGTGCGCAGGCTCGTCGAGATGCACCAGGGAAGTGTCGAGGCCCACAGCGAAGGGCTCGGAACGGGCAGTCGCTTTACGGTTCGCATGCCAGTGGTGATTTCAGCGGGCGAGGAGGCCCCTCAGATGAACGAACCCGACGCCGATACCGAAGATCAGCCGTTGCGCGTGCTGGTCGTCGACGACAACGTCGACATTGCCGAGGCGCTAGCTGCTCTGCTCGAGATCCAGGGATGCGAGGTGCGTGTCGCTCACGGCGGCGAAGCAGGTCTAGAGCTGGCCTCTCGCTTTCGACCCCAAGTGATGTTTTTGGATATCGGCCTCCCCAGCATCGACGGCTATCAGGTCGCGCGCAAGCTGAGGCGCACCGACTGGGGAGAGAAGATCAAGTTGATCGCGCTGACCGGCTACGGCCAAGCCTCCGATCGCCGCAAGGCCGCCGAGGCCGGCTTCGACCACCACCTGGTCAAGCCGGCGCGCCTGGAACAGATCCGAGAGATCCTCGACGAAGTG
>CAYLTX010000019.1:0-61763 GCA_964386725.1 uncultured Bradymonadales bacterium
GGCGCTATTTGGAGCGGCTGGTCACCCGGGCGCCCATCGCGCTTCTGCCCGAGCGTGCCGCGCGCCACGTCGTCAGCGGGCGGACCGTACAGAAAAACGGCGAGGAGGTGGGGCGAAACGACCCGTGTGTGTGTGGCAGCGGGCGCAAATACAAAAAGTGCTGCCTGCGAAAGGCGAAGAGCAGCGGCAGCGCGCGCGCCGGCGTCGAGCGCAAGTTGACCGACGCCCAATTTCGGGCGCTCTACGCCCACGAGATCATCGCGCTCGACCTCGACGAGCTGAGCGAAGCGCGCGTGGTCATGGCCTTCGAGCAGCTGATTCGGTTCAACCGCTTCGACCAGGCCGGGCGGGTGCTCGACCACATGCGAGAGCGCGGCGTCGAGGACATCGAGGAGCACCGCGCCCGGCTGGTCGAGCGCGCCCTCTTTGCCGGCGAGCTCGACGTGGTGCGCCACCAGGCCCAATTCATGGACGACAAGGCCGCCGCCCAGGTCGAGTTCGATCTGCTCCTGGGCGAGGAGGACGTGACCG
This sequence comes from uncultured Bradymonadales bacterium, assembly GCA_964386725.1. Taxonomy (GTDB): domain Bacteria; phylum Myxococcota_A; class Bradymonadia; order Bradymonadales; family Bradymonadaceae; genus CAYLTX01. The sequence goes on from CAYLTX010000019.1 coordinate 532, forward strand.
TCGCCCAACTCGCCGAACAGGCGCTTCGGGTGCTTCGGCGCCAGGACGACGACGAGGGCCTCGACCAGGCCGATCTGGCGGTGGCGTTGCTTCGGCGCCATCCGCCGCTGGGCATTCTCGTGGCCCGCGGAGCGATGTCGCGCGACAACCTCATGGACGCCGAGATGCTCGCTCAGATGGTCGAAGAGGTGCGCGACACCCTCCAGCTTCCGGCCGGCGATCGCGCCTTAGAGATTCGCGACTTCTGGGCCGAAGAGCGCATGGAGTCCGAGCTTCGCGACCTGGTTCGGCGAATCGAGACGGCCCAGCAGCGCGAGGAGGCTGCCGAGGCTGAGGAGCTTCGTCGAAATTATGCCCAGGCGCGCCGTGAGCGCGAGCGGCTGAAGGCGCAGCTGTCTGAACTGCAACAAGAACTCGAGCAGGCCGAGGAGCCGGTCGCCCAACCGGCCGCTCAGCCGGTGAACGCGACGGTCGAGGCCGCGCCCCCCAGGGCTGATGTCGGGCGGCTTCGCCAGAAGATCGACCGGCTCAAGGGCATCATCGACCAGAAAAACGAGGAGCGAAGCGCGCTTCGCGAGCAGGTCTGCGAGTTGCACGAGCGCGTCGAGGCGTCCGAGAATGCCGAGCATGACGCCTCCGCGAGCTCCGAGAGCACCGAAACAGCCTTCGACGCCCTCGAATCCGCCGGGCCGGAAGTCTCCGGTGCCGATTGCGTATTGCCTCGCTTCGACGCCGCCTTCGAGAGCTCCCTGGGGCGCCTGCCTGCGTCGGTGGTGCGCCGCGCCGTCGCAAGCGCCGCCGAGCTGGCCACCGCAGACACCGCCCGGTGGACCGGCATCAAACGCCTGCAGACGGCCGATGTCTACACCCGTCGCATTGGTCGTGACTGGCGAATGTTCTTTCGGCTCGAGCCCGAAAGCGCGAGCCTCATCGTGCTCGAGGTCGCCTCCCGCCAGGACTTCGAGCGGGCGCTTCTGCGGTATCGGCGCGGGGCTTGAGCCCGTCGATCAGTCGGCTGGATCGGCAGGCTCGAGCTCGATGTCGGCCTCCGTTTCGTAGCAGTACTTGCCTTTGTCAATCTTCACACAGACGTCGTCCAAGGGCACCGAGGCGGGCTTGTGGTCGTCGCTTCGCACCCGGAACTCGCAGTCGAGCTCCGGGCCGCCGATCCTTTCATCTTGGAAATGGCCCTCGGCGTCGGTGGTCATCGGTTCCCAAATCGCTCGCCAATCGCCATTTTCGGGGCAATAAAGCCGTACGATCGCACCCTCGACCGGCTCCGGTTCGGCCGGCGAGGTTGTCTCGACGGGCATCTTCTCGGTCACCTGCCCGCGCATCTTGATGGTGTGCTCACAGGCTGACAGGCAGACCGCGAGTGCAAATACGGCGAGCAACGCAAATTTCTGGTTCATCATAGCCTTTTTGAGAATGGGGGATGGGAACGGGCCGCAGCATAGGTGTTGCGCGCCGGCTTCTCAACGACGGCGGCGGCGAACGTCGGTCGTCGCGGGCGTGGCTGCATCCACGTGCGTAGGACACCTTGGAGCGGTGCCGTAAGGCCTATGAAGTCGCTGCAGCAGATCGCCCTGCGCCACACTTCCAACAGCTCGAGGCCTTCGGCGACGACATGGTGTTGTCGAGTTCTTGCGCTGAACGTGAAATGCGAAGCAATTGGCGCGCAAAGAAAAGACGGCCGGCCCACCCCCGCCTATACTATCTTGGTACGTCGGACATCCTACGGGTTGGGATAGCGCCACATGAGGCGGTCGACATCATTCGGCCCGCCACGGACGGATTCGAACCGTCGTTCCATCTCTCATCTTCCGGGCCAATTTTCGGGAGCAATCATCGGGGAGCTACATTGAAGAGCCGGTTTTATTTGCAGGTTTTGTCGCTGTTATTCTTGGTCTTCGTCTTTGCGGGGTGCTCCGGTGATGCGGGGGACTGTCGCAGCGGCGAATTCGAATGCGCTTGTTTCGACAATGGAACGTGCGCGGCCGGTCTGAGTTGCGGTGAGGCAGACACCTGCTTGGAGTGTCGGCCGGGGCTGCCAGGCTGTGCGTGCGGGACTGCCGGCGCCTGCGATGGGGATGCCTCCTGTGTTGACGGCCTCTGCGTGGCGCCGACCTGCGCCGACGGGCCGGGTTCGCTGGGGTGCAGCTGTGAGGGCACTGTGTCGAGCTGTGATCCCGGGTTGGTCTGTAGCCCCAACAAGCTCTGTGTGGCCTGCTCGAGTGATCTCAAAGGCTGCCCGTGCTCGGAGCAGAATACCTGCGGAGACGGGTTGGTCTGTGAGGACGATACTTGCCAGCGCGACCCCGCGCTGGGTGTGCGTCTGGTGGACCAATGTTATACGCCCTGCCGCAATTCGCTGGTCAAGGCGGACGGGACGATCCGAGGCTGCAGCTCCGACGGGATGATGCGCGGCTGCGTCGGCGGCGCGGAGTGCGTCGAGGGTTCTTGTGTACAGCCCGGCAATGGTCCGCGGGCGTGTCAAACCGATATGGAGTGCCCCGGCCACCAGAGCTGTCAGGACGGCCAATGCTATTCGACCTGCGAGACCAATAACGACTGTGGGGGCGACAATCTGTGTCACCGCCACGTCTGCCGTACTCCCTGTTCGCTGGGCGGGGAGGCCTGCCGATCGGGCGACTATTGTGATTTGGTGGACGGTTCCACCGGGTTTTGCCTGCCGCTGTCTCGCCCAGATCGCGCGGACAACGCAGATTCGCAGGCTGATGAGGATCCGTCCGATGAGGATCCATCCGATGAGGAACCGCGTGTGTTCAGCGAGATCGTGTTGTCCAGGACGAGCCTGGGCCTGAACCCTGCGCGGCGAGTGCAGACGTTTCGAGTCGAGAATATCGGGGAGTTTTCCGAGACGCTCCTGCTGCGCAAGAAGCGTCACACGATTCGGTACGACACCGGCGAAGAGGTCGTCGAGCGCGGCTCGGACACCGAGTTGCTGCCCTGGCTCGAGATGGGCGTCGATGAGCGATTCCAAGGCGGCGACGAGTTGGAGTTCACCCTCGAGCCGGGCGAGCGCGTCGAGCTCGCGGTCCGCGCCACCGACGAGGCCCCCGATACCTGGGACGCCATGATCGAGTTGCTGCCCGCCGACGGCAACCAACGCTCGCAGTTGCGCCCACGCCAGATATTTCTCAACTACGCAAGCGCTCCGGAAGGTCGATGGCAGGGTAAGGCGATGTACTTCGCCCACTTCGGCACCAACGGCCTCGATGACTGGCTCGCTCAGAAGAGCAACGAGCCAGGCCAGATCGCCCAGTCCAACGTAAATATGGTGGCCAACGCGTTCGTGCGAAAGTGGCGCGGCTTTTTGGTTAGCCAGTTTTCGGGCACGCCCGAGGACTACGAGCGCCTCCTGGAGGTTGTTCAAGCGACCACCACCGAGTCTTGGAAGCTGCCGTCGGTGCGCGAGCTGTGCAAGTCGAACTCGCCGTCGAACGAGGAGCGTATCTGTTATCTGTCCGGGGTGGCCGACGGTTACCAATTCTACTCGACCGACCCCAATGGCGACCCGGGCAATCCGGTGCCGTTCGGGGTCAATGAATTGCCGGTCGCGCTCAATCTGCAGGTCGACGACGAGGATACCAACCAGCTCGTGGGGCGCATCGACACGGCCGGCTCGCTGCATTATCCGGGTAATCCGTCCGTCGAGATTGGCTTTACGACCGATCCGAGCGGCTGCGCCAACGGCTCCTCGAACCCGTCGGCGGCATGTGTCGCGCCGATGAAAACGATGCGAGCGACCTCGGTTCTGTCCGGGCGTTACCCGGTCAACGACCGCAGCGAAGGCTGTTCGGTCGACACCGAATTCGATCGAGGCTTCGAGATGGTCGGCACGCCGTGGGTGGTGCCCGGCTTCGAGGACGCCGTCGAGTGGGACCCGCAGACCCAGCAATACTTTCGCTATGAATGCCGGGGCTCGAAATACCCCTACGGCCCCGGCGAGAGCTGCAGCGGCTCGGTTGGCCAGGAAAGCTGCACGCCTCTGGGCAGCTACACCGAGGCGGAGATCGCCGAAAACCAGCGTCTGACTCAGGCTAATCCAGTGCCGGACGGCCTCCAGCGGGTTCGACGCATGGAGTTGGTCGACGGAGCGATGATCAACAACAAGACGATGTTTGTCATCTTCCGTGAGCGCATGGAGAACTTCATGGCAGGCACCGATGACGCCGACGAGGGCCAGGACTTCGAAGTCTACGGTTTCATGATGCTCGAGCGCCAAGACGTCGACCTCGACAGTGAGGCGTTCGAGGGCACCGATTTGGGCGACGCCGCCCCCGTACAGGCCGAAGAGGGGCAGTTGACCTACCAATGCTCCGAGAACCTCTTGCAGACCTTCACCAACGCGCCGCAAGACGCAGATCTGGGCGACACCGGCCAGGTCGGCGACGCCGAGGTACGCAAGTTGGTCCAAGGTGTGATGTCCGGGCGGGACCTCACCGGCGCCTCGGCGATCACCTACGTCGACGCCAGTGGAGACACCCAGTCGTCGAGTTCCGAGCGTGTGCACTACCTGTGTCGGTACCTCGACGCCACCAGCGGCGAGGTCTACGGCTTCTTCGACACCGGCTCGCCCAACAGCTCGAGCCCGGAGTGTCCGGAGAGCGCCGAGGTGACCTTTTTCACCCTCGACGCCATCAACGATTCCCAGCTCGAGTCATTGAGCTGCAATAGCGACCAGAGCTGCCACTTGCTCTTCGAGCAGTGGGAGCGCGGGGTGGTCGCCGAGGACGACTTTGGCGACGGAACCACGCGTCTGGTCGAGGACGTGCTTCGCACCGACCCGTACTGGGAGTGCAACGATGTGGGGGCCAGAAGCTGCGCGCCCGATCGCACCGACCTGCGCAATGGCAAGACGTTTTACGGTCAAACCACGAGCAACGGATCGATGGCTCCGCTGCAGCAGACGATCGAAGAGGCGTTTCGCTACCGCACGCAATTCGTCAGCTCGAGCGGCCAGAGTATCGGCTTCGCTCCCGATATCTGCGCACCCAACCCCAACAACTCGCCGTATTGCTACGACCCGTTGCTCATCGAGGAGGTCCGCGAGCGCGTCGACTGCCTGTCGGCGATCTACAACCAGCGACGCGAGGCGCTGCGCTCTAACGGAGCCCTCGACGCCCTGGGCACCAGCGTACGTGACTATTTGCGCGAGAACTTCTCGTACAAGCGCGAGTACCACCTCGGCGGAGATCCCAACGCCCCGCAGTGCCTGCCCGGCCAAGACTCCAACTGCCAGGAGGTCCTGTTCATGGGCTTCGAGCGTCTATACGCCGAGTTGTTGATCGTGCTGGCAGACGAGGCTTATACCGACGCGTTCGCCAGCCGCTTCGATCTGGCCGGCAGCCAGGGCAAGTCCTTCGACGGTCAGGCCTTCGAGGGCGAGCTCGGGATCAACCTGTCGGGACCCGCCGGCTACGAGATGTACTCCTTGTACCAGTCCATTCAGTACTACCAGTTGGTGCTCGACCGCTTCTACTCGATCAGCAACGCGATCAATTACAGCCTCGAGCAGGATAAAAATAGCCCCGACGCCGGCCGCCAAAACGAGACGTTCATCCGCCAGGAGATCGTGACCCTGTACTTCGACCGGCTCATCCGCGCCTCCACCCAGAAGGCGCGGGCGTGGAGCGAGGTGGCCAAGAAGTATGCTTCGCTCAACCGGCCCGAGCTGGCCCGCCAGGTCGCCGAGCGTGGCTACGTGGCGACCTATCAGGAGTCGATCGTCTTCTCGCGGCTCATGGACAGCTTCGTCGGGTCGGTCAGCGATGCGGACCGAGCTCAGATCTTCGACACGATGGTCGATGCCCAGCGTCGCTACCGCATGGGCCTGCTGGACATGCGACGGGTCTACGCCGACATCAACGACAATCAGACGATCTTCGGGCTCGCCCCCGACTATATCCCGTTTCCCGTGCTCGGCCCGCTCGACGCCAACGGCTTCGAGCGCGCGCTGAGCATTGCCCAATCCAAGGTGGACACCGCCGCCGACAAAGAGCAGATCGCGCTGGAGAGCAACCGCAGCAAGAAGACGGATATGGCCGAATTCCAAGATGAGCTGCAGCGCCTCAAATACAACTACGAGAACCAACTCTCCGAGCTGTGCGGCACCGTCGAAGGCGCCGACGGCACGATATATCCAGCGATTCCCAAGTATAGCGAGTATTTCAAGGACGTCGGGGTGCTCAAGAGCGGCACGTCGAGCAGCGAGCAGACGCGGTTTATGCGCCAACTTCTGTATCAGGACCCCTGCGGGCGTTTTGGGACCGGGGAGTTGTACGAGGCGCGCAAAGAGGCGGTGCTCGCCGAATTCGACTTTCAGGTGGCCAAGCAAAACTTCAATGGCATCAAGGCCGCGATCGACGAGGCCGAGAACGCCTACAAAGAAAAATGCGTCGACTCCGATTTCCCGGCGCTGGAGGAGTGGGCCACCTGGAAAGAGGCCAACGACGAGGTGACCTCCCTGGCGGACAAACTCAACAGACAGGAGCGCGGTATTCGCTCGGCCGAACGGGTCTTGGCGCTCGCCCAGGACGAGCTCCGGGCGGGAGTCGATTGCACCGATCGAATGTCCGAGGCCGCCGGAGCCGGTGGAGGGATGACCGCCCCTGGCCAGATCTTGAACGCCTCGACGTTGGCCGGTGCGGCATGCACCGCCGACATCGCATACACCACCGTCGCCCACGTCGCCTTTATGAGCGCCGTCGAGCCTCTCGAGCAGCAGATCCTGGACTCGCAGGCGGACCTGAGCAATTGGGAGACCAAGCGCGACTTGGCGATGACCGAATGGGAGGCCGAGTGGGACTGTGAGGTCGCCGAGATCGAGAAGAATGAGCAGGTCGCCAATCTGGTCAACGACACGCTGGTCTCCGAGATTGAGGTGTTGCGCTCCTTGGAGGCCATCGAATTGGCGCGCTCGCGAGTGCGCAAGGTCCAGGCACGCGCCGAGCGCTTGCGCGCCGAATACGACGAGGCTGCTGCCATGTCGATCGACCTGGAGGCTGCGCGCAACGATCCGAACGTGCGCATCTACAAAAACGACGCGGTCATCACCGCCGACCGCACCTTCGATTCGGCTATTAAATCGGTCTACAAGGCCACCCGGGTCTTCGAATACTACACCGGTCAGAGCTACGCCGATCTCGAGAAGCTGTTCTTGGTGCGGATGATCTCGGCGGGAGATTACGATCTGGCCGGCTACCTGCGAGAGCTCGAGGACGCCTATATCGATTATCAGGAGCAATTCGGCGAGCCCGATCTGCGCCTGCAGATCAAGTCGCTTCGAGACGACATCTTCATGACCGAGCTGTACGGCGAGGATGGCGTCGCCCAGAGCCAAGGGCTGCGCGACGATGACTTCCAGGAGATGCTCAATGATTCGTCGAGACTCGACGACAACGGCTATATCTCCATCCCATTCCCGACCTCGCTGCGGGAGACATCGCCGCTGACCCACAACCATAAGATCAGCTACCTGCAGGCCGAGATCGTCTACGACGGTCAGACCGACGTGCTCGCACGGGTCTATCTGCGCCAGGTCGGCACCGGCACGGTCCAGAACGCGTTCGATGAAAATCAGCTATATCTCTTCCCCGAGCGCACCGCGGTGATCAATCCGTTCTTCAACGGAACCTTCCGCCAGCTTGGCCAGGGGGACATCAGCAGCAGCGACGTCGACGCCGAGATCTTCCGCAACGGTCGTTTACGTGACCGCCCGCTGGTCAACACCCGATGGGAGTTGGTGCTCAACATGCGTGATGAGCAGGTCAACGAGGATCTCGATCCGACCAATATCAAGGATATCCGACTGTATATGTACTACACCGACTACACGAATCTCTAAATCTTCGGTGTCAGCCGAAGAGAGGCATCAAAAAGCATGAGTATGCATTTGCGAAGTATCACGGCGGCATTCGTCGCCGTATGGATCGGGCTGGCCGGGTGTACCGAAGACACCGGCACGAGTCCTTCGGAGAGCTGCGAGGAACTCGACTGCGCGGGCCAACACCGCGGCTGTGAAGAGGGCCAGGGCTGCGGCGATTGTCTCGATGGCTACAAACAAGGCGAAGACGGCCAATGTGTCGAGGCGACTCGCTGCGCCGATCTCGATTGCGCGGCCCAAAACCGGGTGTGTACCGAGTCCAGTGGCGGTGAAGACGCCACCTGCGGGGACTGTGTGACCGGTTATGTCGACGAACAGGGAGCCTGTGTGCGCGACGAAGCCGCCGTCTGCGAGCCGGCCGACGACCCCAACAGCATCGTCGAGGAGTGCGCCGATCAGTTTCGAGATTGCGTCGAGGCGACCGACGCCGGGCCGGCCGAGTGCGGCGACTGCGAACAGGGCTACAAGCCCGACCCGAGCGGTGGCGATGCGTGCGTTCCCTTCGATACCTGCGATGACATCTCCTGCTCGGACGGTGAGTTTTGCCTCAAGCCCGAAGACGGCGACGCCGTCTGCGAAACCAACCCCTGTCCTGACGGAGAGGCGGTGAACGGATTCGGCGAATGCGTGACCTGTGCCAACGAGGGCTTCGAGGGCTGTACCGACGACGATTTCGCCCAGGCATCCGGGGCCAACCGCTGCGTGTGCAAGACCGAGCCGGGCTGGTTTTGGAACCCGGGCTTGACCCCGGCGCGCCCGGACACCTGCGACAAGGACGGTGACGGCTGGGTCGATCAGCAGGCCGCCGAATTTTATAACGACTCGACCAAGCCGGTCATCCAGGCAGCGGCCAACTGTGACTGGCATATCATCGACCGCTTCGAGTTGGTCAACGACGTAGACGGCGATGATCACCGCGAGGTGACCGTCTCCGAGTTGAGCGGAGGGGCGTTGACGCAGGTCGTGCTCAAGGAGTCGGTGCGCAACGACGACCCCAGTCGCTTCGAGCAATCGAATCTTCCGGACTATGGCGGTACGAAATTCGAGCCTCGCAACCTCAACTCACTGACCAAGGTCTGCGTCAATACCAACGCCGACTTCAATGACAACGGCTCCGCCGACCTCGTCGAGGTCCAGAAGACCAACGTGGCCGCCACCCCTGGGGATGTGTTCGCGCGAATGACCTATTTTATCGAGGCGGCCGAGGGCTACTTCGTCCCCTCAGACTCCTCCGACGAGCCGGGCAAATACGTCATCCGAGAATTCGCCCGCGGCTCTCAGTTGCCGATGAGCTACTCCTCGGAGGCCGGTGACTACTGGAAGACGTGCACACGTTTCCCCGATGTTCGCACCGCGGAGAGCAATGAGCGCGAGCGCATCGGCACTGACTTCGGCCAGTATACCCCGGCCAGCGGGTCGTCGATTTGGTCCGAAGATGACGGCTGGAAGGGGATGAATCACAGCAGCCAGTTCAAGTGCGTCAAAGTGCTCGCCGTCGAGCCCGATCCGGTCGACGATGGGGCCCACGTGGTGCTCAAAGATGAGTTCGCAGGCGGGTCTTCGGCCGAGTGGGCTCCCGGCTACGCCCCCAATGTGTGTCGGCTGACAGGCCACACCCGCGACGACTCCGACGCGCCGGCCGGGGTGGCCAATTCGGTCTCCCCCGAGATCACCTGTGATGTGACCACGCCGGTGACCGAAGGCGTCAAGTGGGCGGCGGTCAACTACCAGGCCGTCTACGGCAAGAGCCTGAACAACGGGGCGACCCGCGATGATTACCAGTACACGCGGGGCTGCGCCGACGAATGTGTCGGCAGGCGTCCGCTTTGCACCGGGATGAGCAGCCCGACGGTCTCCGACGAGAGCGGCTCCTGCTACACCGACGCGGACAACTTCGGCAAGCGCTACTGCGGCTGCAACATCACCTTCGGCGGTGTCAACTGCGACTTCGGCTGCTCTTCACAAGACGACGTGTTCATCAGCCCGGATTATAACCCGGGCAACCGCGCCGGCCAATTCTGGATGTGCGGCCAGGTCACCGAGAGTGAGGCCGGCGAGTTGACCGGCGTGGATGTCAACACCGGTGACGACCTGCGGGTGACCGGACACGTCCCACAGGGGGCGAGCGACCGGGCGAGCATGTGCGAGGATCCCGACGACTGTAATAACGGCCTGTCGGTGCGTTGAGCACCGACGGCCCAAAGAACCCAACGCCATTTAGAATGACAAATCGGTCCATGACTTCGAGGAGAAGTAGATATGAAACAAATGATTCCACAAGCACTCACCAAGTCGCTGCTCATTATTTTAGGCGGAGCCGTTGGAGGTTTCGGCGCGGTGCTGGCCACCAGCGGTGATATGTCGGTAGGAGCGACCAATCAGCCCTATCAGATCCCGTATCAAGGGCATCTGGAGCGCGGCGGGGTGCCCGAGGATGGCAACTTCAACTTTGTCTTTCGGCTCTATGACGCCGCCAGCGACCCCGACCCGGCCACGCCTGAAGACGAGTCGCTGGTGTGGGAATCGTCCACGCGCAATCTCTTTGTGTCGGACGGCAACTTCTCGGTGATCTTGGGCGACTCGACCGACGTCAACAACGACGATCCCAACAACGCCTACGACGGACCCATCGAGGAATTCGTCATGGCCAAGAGCGAACTCTATGTCGGCATCGAGGTGGCCGGCACCGCGCTGAGCGGCCGACAGAAGTTGGTGGCTTCGCCCTCGTCCCAGCGGGGCGCGTCCAACAACGACTTCGTCATCGACGGCACGGGATTCGTCGCCGATCTCGAGGTCACCGGCTCGACGTCGCTTTCGACTCTTAGCGCCAGTGGTGCGACAGACCTCAATGGCAGCCTCAACGTCGACGGATACACCCACCTCGATGGCCTCAACGTGGCTGGCAATACCGTCCTCGACGACGTGACCGCCGACGGCAGGCTGAACGTAGTGAATGATTATCTGAGGACTGAAAATACGGGCCATATGCAAACGGCCCGGGTGAATTTTGGCCAGGTTCCCCAGGCCAGACAACTCTACCTCTTCAAGACCGACCCCGGTCTGCTCGGCACTGTGGGAGACGACGCCTATCTCGAGTATGAGCGGCTGGCCTCGTCACGGTCGACGCTTCGCATGGGGATCGGCAACGAGCACAACGACCGGATCGCGTTGTACCAAGACGGCGACGATCGGCTCGTGGTCGACGAGGGCAACGTCAACGTCAACGGCGACCTCGACGTGAGCGGCAAGATCCAAGGAGAACTCGGAGACTCGACCTGCGAATGGGCGGAGACCGGGCTAGGCATCGATGCCGACAATCAAATGCACGAGGTCGAGTGTCCCTCTGGAAGGTATGCCGCGGGGTTTAGATGCCGAGTCACGGAGTGGCTCGACGGGGACTGCGCGATCAAGTGTTGTACGCCTTAAAACGTCGGCCAACTCGGCGAGGCCCACCGGGTCGTAGTCGTCGGCGTGAACGAAGGTCGCGCCGGGTGCGCTGCAGCTGGCCAGCCAAGTGATGACTCAGCGTCAGTCGCCAAGACGAGCCACCTGCTGCGCCTGCTGTGCCGGTTTTCCTAGCCCATTGGGTGATCCTTCGAGAAGTTCTGGTCGTCGAGCACCTCGAATGGCGCGCCCAATCACATACTGGCCAGCACAAACTCGAAGCCGTCGGGGCCGACGTTCGCCTCCAGGGTCGTCAAAATGCTGTCGACGTCGTCGTGCGGGCCGGAGATATACATCGGCTTGCCGCTTCCGTCTCCCAGGGGAATGGGTTCGTCGCTATCGTCGGGGTCGAACGAATCGAGCAATTTGACGCACGGGAAGTAGTCGTCCTCGGGCAGAAAACCCAGCGCTAGCGCGTAGCGCACCGCGTGATCGACGATGCGCATGGCCAGCGGTGGAGGGCAGGGAACAAGGTCGTCTTGGTAGCCGCGAACGCGGCGTTTGAGGTCGGCGTAATCCTCAGGGGGGAGCGCAGTCGCGAAGATCGCGTTTTTGACCCCCAGGCAGGCCAGATCGATCATGAAGTTCGCACACGCCAACGCCCCGCCCGACATCTTTCGGCTAACGACGACTGTCGTCAGGTTGGCTGTATTTCGCCAATCGCGGTTGACGAGGCACTCGTGAAGCGTGTAGCGACGCGCCTTCAGCGCCTTCTTGACTCGGTTGCGAACGCGGCTCGGCAGTCGCCTGGCGTGGTCAGCCAGCCGCTTTTGGGCCTCGGCCTTAGGCAACGGCGTCACAGATTGAGGTGCAGCCTCGGACCCATCATGTGGCGTTGGTTCGACCATCTCATTCTCCCTGAAAAGATGTCTGTTGACCTCAGGAAGAAAGTTGTCACATCGGTGCTCGTTGCCAACTGAAACCCCGGCGAAAGGCGCGCAACCTGAAGTGCCGCGCGTCGTGGCGACCGCCGAGGATCATGTGAGCGGACGGGGCTCTCCGGGCGTTTCGGCCTATTCGACGGGGGCCGAGCTGCCCGGTGAGCTTCGCCGGCCCGCTCAGCCCTATAAGTCGAAGTCCGACGCGGCGTGGCGCTCGGGCATCTGCTCGGCCTCGTCGCCCCAGGTGCGGTTGACGCGCCAGCCGCGGCGGACCGCCGGGCGCTGGTTGATCGTGTCGGCCCAGCGCCGGACGTGCTCGTACTCGTGCACGGCGAGGAATCTGTCGGCGTCGTCGTACAGCTCGCCCAGGACGATCCGGCCGTACCACGGCCAGTTGGCGATGTCGGCGATCGAGTACGCATCGCCGGCCAGGTAGGCGTTGTCGGCCAGCCGCCGGTCGAGCACGTCGAGCTGGCGTTTGGCCTCCATGGCGAATCGGTCGATGGGGTACTTCAGCTTGACCGGCGCGTATTCGTAGAAGTGGCCGAAGCCGCCGCCCAGATACGGGGCGCTGCCCATCTGCCAGAACAGCCAGTTGAGCGTCTCGGTGCGCCGAGCGTGGTCTTCGGGAAGAAACGCACCGAACTTCTCGGCCAGGTAAAGCAGGATCGACCCCGACTCGAAGACCCGCTGGGGCGGATCGTGGTCGTGGTCGAGCAGCGCCGGGATCTTCGAGTTGGGATTGACCTCGACAAATCCGGTCGAGAACTGATCGCCGTCGAGGATATCGATCGGCCAGGCGTCGTACTCGGCCCCCGAGTGGCCCGCCTCGAGCAACTCCTCCAATAGGATCGTGACCTTCTGGCCGTTGGGCGTCGCCAGCGAGTACAACTGCAAGGCGTGCTCACCGACGGGCAGCTCCTCCTCGTGGCGCGGCCCGGCCGTCGGCCGGTTGATCGAGGCGAACTCGCCGCCGCTTTCGGTGTCTGGGTTCCAGACCTCGGGTGGTGTGTACTCTGAATCACTCATCGCAGTAGCTCCTCGTTGAACAGAAATAGTTCCGATACTCCGAGCCTCCCCCAGGGCTCGGCGCAATTTTGCACGCCTGCGCTAAACTTCAAGTCGTCACCGTCAGTATCTCTTGACGTGATGGACGCAGCCTCCCTATCGTCGCGTGTTCCCGACGACCGAATCTGCCACCGTGGAGACAAGATGCGCACAGCGTTGTTTCGAGTATGTGTTGGCACCATCGCCGTCAGCCTGATGCTGGCCGCCGGCTGCAGCGACGACAACAGCGGCGGCGGCGCGCAGACCGGCGAGCCGGACGCCCAGTCCTATGATGCGTCCGGCGACGCCACCGATTCAAATGAAGTGGCCACGCCCGACGCGACGACGCCCGACGCGACGACGGCCGATGCCAGCGAGGGCGGCGGCCCGAGTACTCGAACGGGGCTCGAGGGCTTCTGCGATCACTACGTTGACTGCGGCGGCACCTACTACGAAGACGCCGATGCCTGCGTCGACGCCTCCATCGACCATTGGGGCGAGTGCCGGCGCGCCGAGCTCGACACCTTCGGCGACTGCATGATGCAGGTCGACTGCGACGACTGGAACCCCGATACCTACAACCCCGCCAACACCGAATGCTCCGAGGAGTGGAGCGCGGTGCGCCAGGCGAGCTGCGATTAGCGCCGATGGGCGCGGCTTGTAGGATGCCCGGCACTCTTTGGGTGCCCGACGAAGCCTGGTTCGAAGCGGCGCTCTCCCGGCTCGGCGGGGCCGCAGATACTATCGAGCGGGCGGCGAGTCTGGCCGAGCATACGGCCCAGTGGCACGCCTTGGCGGGCGACGCCGACCTCGCCGCCGAGTTCGCGCGCCTGGGGCAGATGACACGCGAGGAACCCGCCCAAAGCCCGCTGGTGCGTGTCATGCTCGAAAAAGGGTTGCGAATCGCGCGAGGCGTCGAGGAGGGCGAGGACATGGACGTCGGCCCACTCGAGGCGGCCGACGACCCGCGGCTGCGCCGCGAGATGCGCAAGCGCTTCTTCGGCGAGCTCGACGAGCCCACCGGCTTCGACGTGGTTCACCTGGCCATGACCTGCGCCGGCTACCTGGTCGACCCGCAGGGCTTCTCGACCGAGGAGCTCCCCGTACTCCTCGTCCAGCGGCTCGCCGAGGCGGGCCTGGCACAAGCCGACCTCGCCCGGGTGCTCCCGGCGTTTCTCGACGAGATGGAGATCTACTTCGACTTCGTCGCCCCTGACGAATTCTTCGAGGCGACCCGCACGCCACAGGCTCCGATGGCCGATGCGTTCTACGCGTAGCGGAAAATGCAGCGCGCGAGAAGGTGTGCCGGGCTGCCCACCCACAAATGCTGCTGGCTTGTGGGGGGCGGCACCTTTTTTGGTGCGCTCGGCTCGCCTATTGAAGCAATCAAGTTTGAAGTGGGTTTGGAAATTCGATCGGGAATCTGTTTTTGTGGCCGTGAAGCTATACATTTCCATCAACGGTCACTGGACATGCCGCGCCTACCGTCTGCCATTGTCTTTTGCTCATTCCTGCTCGCATCTTTGGCCGCATGCTCGGGCCCCGATGACGGCAGCACACGCTCGGGCGTGGCGGACGCCGGCACCGACGCCGACGGGAGCACCGACGTTCAGGACGCCGGCGCGGACGCCGCCGACTTGCCGCTGCCCTTCGAGGTGCCGGGCGAGTGCGCGCCGGTCGAGCCGACCATGGCGCCGGCCGAGGCGTGCGCGGCCATCCGGCCAGATCGCCTGCCCGAGGGGCTGCTGGAGAAGCTGTGGGTTCGCGGCGATACGTTCGTGGGGATCGACTTGGTCCGGGGCGTGGCCGGCGAGCTCATCACGTTCAACGGTCCGCAGCAGTCGCTATCCGATATGCGCACCGTGTGGGGCTGTGACGAGGAGTGGTGGGCGGCCGGCGAGCGCGGGCGGATCTTTCGACACATCGGCGACGGCTTCGAGCGCCTCGATCTCCCCGAAAGCGTCAGCGTACGTGCAGGCTATGGCTGCGGCGACGAGGTGATCGTCGGCGGGGCGGGCTTATGGCGTCGCGCGCCGGACGACGACGCCTGGGAGTTGTGGTCCGATCAGGCCCGCTGGGACCCCGACAACGAACTGGGCGATCAGCCCATCGACGAGGTCATCGAGATCACCCGGCGCGGCCCGTGGCTATACGCACTGGACAATTACGGATCAGGGTATGTCCACAACTCACAGCAGGGCCCTGGCTGGTCGTACCACGAGCGCTCCGACGACGTGAACTCGGGCGTGTTTCTGCGCTCGGACGGACGCGGCTTTACGCTACACCACGGCTTCGGCCTGTACATGGACCTCAACGTCGACTGGACCGAGGAGGGCTACCGCGACATCCCGTTCACCGATACCTCGTGGGTGCTGCAAGTCAGCGATACCACTTATTGGTTGATCGGCCAGCGCAGCGCCGTGCGTCGCATCGATGGGGACCGATGTACGCGCTACGAGGCGCCGACCGGCGACTACGCCCGCGTTGCCTTTCACCATGCCACCAGGGACGGGGCGTGGCTGTGGATGTCGGCGTGGTTGAGTGACCCGGACGCCGGAACCAGCGCCTCGGCGTTGGTCGCCTTCGATCGCGACCAGGGTTGGTGTGTCTTTGCGAACGAGCAATGAACGCGTTGTCGTCTTCGCCGTCTTTAAAATGGAGCGCGGACAGCCTGTCCGCATCGGCCGACGCCGCCGGGGTCATGGAGCGCGGACAGCCTGTCCGCATCGGCCGACGCCGCCGGGGTCGCCTTTTTACCCCGCGGCGGAGGACGACCCGCTGGGCGTCTTCCGGGGGCCTACGCGAGTTCGGCGAGACGGACAGTCACAGATCTCGCTTGTCCATCCGGTCCATCAAGCTGCTGCGCCGCCCGTAGCGTTCCTTGAAGTCGGCGAGCCGACGGCGAAACTCAGCGGTGGTATCCTGGCGGTCGTGCAGGTCGCGAAGGTCGACCAAGATCTCGACGGCTGCGTCGTAGTCTCGTGGCTTATAGGTCTCGACGAGCTGCTCGACCTCGCCCCACAATCCCTCTTCTTGGTCGGCGATCTCGTCGAGGTAGGCATTGCGTCGTTGCTGTTCCTCACGGCGCTTTCGCTCTTCTTCGAGCCGCCTTTGCTCTTCGGCGCGGGCTTCGAGTTCCTCTAGGCGCTCGATCGAGCGCTGATAGAGCTCACCGGCGGTGCGCGGCTCGTTTGGCTCGCACGGGTGGCCAGCAAATACCTGGTCGCAATCGGTCGCATACTCGCGTCGAATGGTCGCACCGAGGAGCTGATCGTCGCCGCGTACCACTCGCATGAGCCAATCGAGCTTGTGGTCCTCCGGTTGCTCGGACAACCAGCGGCGAAGCTCCTCGACGGACGGTTCGGGCGCCGCTGCGGGGCTCGCCTCGGCGGCGACTTGCAGGGCGGCATCGTCCAGCTCGAGAAATTCGGCCAAAGTCTCCAGCGCATCGTCTAGTTGGTCGAGGCCGGCGGGCACCGGCGGCTCGGGCTCGTCGGCACCGAGCCAGCCGTAGGTGGCCGAAAACAGCCAACCCAGATACAAGGCGCGCAAGTCACCACGTACCAACGCTTCGCACAGCGGGACCAGCGCCGACACCATCGCCTCGCCGTTCCATCCGTAGATATGTCCGTCCTCGATGAACGGAGCAAAGTGGACGATGTGGTGGGCGTCGGTCTGCCAGATACTCAGGCAGTCGTCGGCCTCGTATTGGCCAGCAACGTCTGCGTCGAGCCCGTCGCGCGGCACGCGCAGGATCAACTCACGCTCGCCCCAGTTGGCGAAATGAAAGCCAATATCGAAATACTCTTCGACAAGCTCGGCCGGTTGCGCTTTGAGCCCGCTCCAGTGGTATTCGTTGGTGAAGCTCGTCCGAGTGATCTCGGCGCGCGTCGAGATGTCGCGCAACTCGAGCATCTGTTGGTCGCTCAGCGTCCGGTCGATCGCGCGGAATTCGTAGTACTGGTACTCACTCATTGACACCCCATGTTCTGATGAATGCGGCTTTCGTTGTGGTATTCTGTGCGATCAGCGCGCCTCGCATCAAGCCGGTCCTCAACAGCTCAATTCGAGGAGAGCCTGCCTAGCGACCCACTCGACGTGGAAGAATCGTCCCCATCGACCGAGTCGCTCTCTTTGACCTCGCCAACCTCGCTCGCCACAAACGTCGCCACAACCGGCAGGTGGTCGGAGCGGCCCGCCTGGAGGACGCGAGCGTCCAAGGGGCGCAGCCGGCGGTCGTAGGTGACGTGGTCGAGCCGGCTGTCGAGCTGGCCGAGGCTGGTCTGCCAGCGCCATGTGTCGGCCGAGGGCTCGAACTCGGGCAGCGCACTCTCGAGACCCTTCGCTGCCAAAAACTTCACGGCGTCGCCGCCGGTGTCCTCGTTGAAGTCACCGACGACCAGCGTGGGCAGGGCGGGGTCGATCTTTTGCCAGAAGCTCTCGATCTGCCGGCCGCGAACCTTGCCGGTCGAGAAGTAGCCCGACACGACGCTTCCGCTGTCGCTGACCGGCGGCCGAAGGTGGACGTTGAGCGCCTGCAGCTCCCCAATGGGCGAGTCGACGAGCACGCGCCAGCCGGGAAACCAGCCCCCCTCGGGCGCCGCCATATACTCGGCAGCCTGCAGCGGAAACTTCGACAACACCGCCAGCCCCCCGGCCCCGCAGCAGTGCCGAAAGACCATATGCGGATAGTCGTCGCCGAGCTGTCGGCGAAGCACCTGCTCCCAGGCCGGCGTCGTCTCCTGCAAAAACACCACCCCCGCCCCGCCTCCCCGAATCGCCTCGACGGTCTCCGCGTCACCGGCCAGCCCGTAGTTGACGTTATAGGTCATCACCCGCACATGCGCCTGATCGACCGCCGGCTCGCTGCGGGGACGGGGGCTCGCACAGCTCGCGGCGAGCAGAAGAGTCAGCGAGGCGAGTAGAATGGAGGAGAGTCTTAGAGCAGGCATCGAGCGTTTCCCTTTGACTGGTGGGTTGATGCACACTCTGGGTTACACGTGTCTGCGCCCGAAAAGATCTAAATGAGCCGTCTTCGAAATGGAGCGCGGACAGCCTGAGGTTGTCGCAAAAGCATTGGACTGACGTTCTCTGGGCGTCAGACATCCCTTCTCACACCCTTATTAATGACGGCGTACCTCTCAGGGATATGTTGAACTCCAGGAGATTTGTCCTTCACGAATGAGTTGCAAACTGTCTTGTCTGCCACATTGCGTTAATTATGGGTGACAAGTAAAGTTGCTTCGTATGCGTGACGGACAAGAACCGACTCATCTGCACTTTGAACAAGGTTGACTCGAAGATGACCGATCCCGTTCACTACCATCTTGGCGCATTCCCTCCCGAATCCCTGGAATGGGAGGAGCTGATCCCGTACCTCGGTCCGGCTTCTGCCGCTGTTGCTAGGTATGATGGAATGTTGGCAGCGATTCCCAATCCCGCAGTGCTGCTCAGCCCATTGACGACTCAAGAGGCTGTACTATCCTCGAAAATCGAGGGGACGCAAGCAACGATGGGAGAAGTCCTCCAGTATGAGGCGGACGCATCCACCAGTGAGCTATCGGAGTCGAGGCGCGAAGATATCCAAGAGGTAATGAACTACCGCAGAGCTATGCGCCTCGCCGAGGAACAGCTTACCGAAATCCCGCTATCACTGCGGCTGATTCGCAATGTTCACGAGGTACTACTTGCTGGCGTACGGGGGCAAGGGCGGGGACCAGGTAGTTTCAGAAAAGGACCAAATTGGATTGGGCCTCCTGGCTGCACGGTTGATGAAGCGCGCTATGTTCCCATCGGGGCAGACGAGCTCCCCAATGGTCTCGATTCCTGGGAAAAGTACGTACATGCCGATGTTCCAGATCGACTCGTCCAACTCGCCATTCTACATGCGGAGTTCGAGGCGCTGCATCCTTTTTTGGACGGGAACGGTCGAATGGGGCGTATCCTCATCCCGCTCTTCTTGTGGCAGCGCGACCTGATTCGCCAGCCAATGTTCTATATGAGCGCCTATCTGGAGGCGAATCGGCAAGACTACTACGACCATCTGCTCGCCGTCTCCAGCGGCGGCAACTGGACGGCTTGGTGTCGATTCTTCCTCGAGGGAGTACGCCAACAGGCCGAGGATAACCTGAACAAGGCTCAGAAAATCCTGGCCCTCTACGAAGATCTCAAGCCGAAGGTCGTTGACTGGACACGTTCTCAGTACGCAATTCACGCCTTAGACTGGCTATTCGATCGGCCTATCTTCACGAGCAGTGACTTCATCTCCAACACCCACATCCCCGACTCCACCGCACGCCGACTGCTGGGAAGCTTCAAAGACGAGGGGCTGTTGCGCGAGATTCGCGAAGCGCGAGGTCGCCGACCAGCTGCGTTCACCTTCCCCCAGTTGTTGAATATTGCCGAAGGGCGAGATGTGTTTTGAGGTAGGCAAACCTGCAGCCACCGAGCTCTCGAGTACGAACAAAGCCCTCAAAAGCCCCCTCACTCGCGCCACGGGGCCGGCGTGCCATCGATCGTCCACACCGCCCAGGATCCGGCGAGGAGCTCGACCTGCTGGGCGTCTTCCGGGAGGGCGAGGAACCGGTGCATGCCGGCGACGACGTCGGCGCGGATGACCGACTCGAGTTGGAGGTCTTCTTCAAAGTCTGCGCTGGCCGAGTGTCGCCAGTGGCGGGCGAGGAAGAAGGTGAGTCCGCCGATGAGGACGAAAAGGCCGAGCGTGACACTGCCAGCCAGTTCAAACCAAAGGTTGACGATCAACAGCACAGCCCAGGGGATGAATAGGGACCATCCGAGGATTGTTTTCCAGGGGAACTTCTGAAGGCATTTCAGAAAGGCGACGAGCTCTTTTTTCTCGGCCTCGCTCATCCGCCGTCGCGTGGCTTTCTGCCACTCCATATCATCCGTGGTTGCGAAGGCCTCGTCGAGTTTTTTCGACCACTTCTCCGGGATCGAAAACAGCGCCGGCCGGCGCGGCGGAGGTGCAACCGGGCACAGCTCGACCTCGCGTTTTTCCTCGGCGAGCTCGCCGTCCGCAAAGAGGACGCTGCGGTCGCGGGCGCGAACCTCACAGCCGATGCTGGCTTGTTGCTCGGATTGACGGCGAACTACCGTGTAACTACAATTGTAATTGCCGTTGCGGTAACACTCTCTCGAGTACAATTTGCACAGGCAGAGAACGGCATGGACATTGGGTATGTCTGGGACGAGCACAAGTACCAGCAAGTACGGGACAACCACGGGGTCGCCTTTGGAGAAGTCGTTGACGTCTTTGAGGGAGGGCAAACGCTGTACGAAGAAGACCCGCAGGGGAATCCAGAACGAATGATGGCCGTGGGTGAGACGAGCAGTGGACGAGTCCTTCAGGTGATTTTCACCGACGAGGATGCTCCACTGATACGTCTCGTAACCGCGTTCGACGCGAGCAAGGAGTGGGAAAATGAGTTCAGGAAATGAGACGGATTCGCCAGACGAGTACCGGGAGGTTCCCGACGAGCGGGAGACGATCGGGCGAGGTCCCGAGGCGCTGCGCCAAAGGCTGCAAAAGGCAGCTCAGCGCAAGCAGCAACTCACGATCCGTCTGGATGCTGATATCGTCGAGCGTTTCAAGCACCTGGCAGGCCCTGAAGGAAGCTATCAATCCCTCATCAATCGCGCGCTACACGAGTGGCTCGAGGCGCAGAGCGTAGGCGGTTTGTTGCGCCCCGAGATCGAGGAACTCCAGGACCTGGTTCGAGCACTAAAGACCGAGGGCGGCGAGCATCAGCCGCCGCTTTGATATAGCCTCACTGCTCCACCGTGAACGGCTCATATTTCTTACCACCGATGTAGTTTCGTGCGATCACTTTTCCGCCAGAAGCTCTCCAAATGCCGGCCGCGAAAAAGATCTAGATAAGCCATGTGCCTGCTTTGATAGCGTCTTGAATCTGCGGCTTGGTTGCTTTTTGAGGCCCCCTCCGCCTCACAGACAACGTTCGGCACCTCCCCAACTTGGGGAGGAGTGGCAAGACGCAAACGCGTCGGTGTTGCAACTCCCTCTAAACGCTACTTTTTGCCACTCCTCCCCGATGCGGGGAGGTGCCGAGCGCTTTTTGCGAGGCGGAGGGGGCGCCGGACAGCTGGGAGCTCCTCCAAGCCGCTCGAAGACAGGACACTACGACCGCCGGGGTCGCTTTTTGACCCCGCGGCGGAGGCCGAACTGTCGAGCTCACTCGAGGCTTTGCGCTCTCACTCCTGCCTGGTAGCCTGGCCCCCGAAGCCAATTTCTTACGCCTTACAGGGGAAGTCGATGGCGCCCAAGCTGGTACCCGGGCTCTACGAGAAGCTCATCACCGAAACACTCGACCGCATGCTCGACGGAGAGTTCGAGCCGAACTTCATCGAGCGCGAGGAACTCGACCGCGGCGACGCGCACGTGCTGCTCGCGCGGCATGTCTATCGGGAGGTCGAGCGCAGCCTCGAGGGCATGTCGAGCGACGGCGCCAAGCAGGTCGAGCTCGCCAATCGTGTGCTTCGAGTCGTGCGCGACTTTGCAGAAGAAGAGGGCGACGATGCGGTCATCGATCCGCCCGAAGCCCTGCACGCCATCGGCGAGCCGCACCGCCAGCTTCGCGACCAGTCGACGGTACCGCCGAGGCCGTCGATCCCGCTGGGCTCGAGCGACCTGCTGGTCAACGCCAAGAACGAGCCGCGCGTCGGCCACGCCATCAAACGCGAGGTGCAGTCGGCCGACCGCATCGATCTGCTATGCGCGTTCATCCGTTGGCATGGTGTGCGCGTGCTGCGCGAGCGAGGACGCAAACACCGTAAGCGGTTGTCGCCAAAGACAACGCCGTGTGGCGGTGTGTGTTCTCGCGCCGTCCTGACTTCGGATTCAAGTGTAATATTGCCGAGAGTCATCAACATTCCTTCGCGGCTCGTAGAATCTTATCATTCTTAGAATCTGTTTGGCCACGGTTTTGCGCCATTAGAGAACTGAAAATTTGTTCGGTAGATTGAGGCTTGTCTGAAGCTGTTTGGGGGGCATTCCGATCGTAAGGCGAGGGGCTTAAAGCGTACCGAAAAGCGCGACCGGTGGACAAGCCTTAGATCGTGATGAATAATCTGGTTGACGAGCGATGTTAACAGTTCGATTGCCGTAAGAAACCAGGTGATTGGCCGCTGTTTCCTTCAGCTTTTGGATGACGAATGACTGCTGCACTTCAAGAACAACTGCCGCTTATCGACGATAAGTCGGCGCCTTGTTTTCGCTTGATTGACATGTTCAGCGGGTGCGGGGGCATGACCCTCGGATTCGTGAATGCTTTACGCGAGGGGGAGTCGGACCCAATGAGGTTCATTCCCGTCTGGGCCGTCGACAACGAGGAGACGGCCATGGCCTCGTATCAAGCAAATTTTGACCCGGAAGGTATGCACTCGGTTTGCGGTGACGTCGAGCAACTGCTCAAAAACGATCCCGACATACCGGCTGCAGATGTTGTGATCGGTGGGCCGCCATGCCAAGGATTCTCACTGCTCAATAAGAAAAAGGAAGGGGACAGCCGTCGCCAACTCTGGTGGTATTTCCTTGAAGCGGCACGTATGTCGAATGCTCGTGTCGTGGTCATGGAAAACGTTCGGCAACTGATTTCATCGGAGGAGTTTCAGCAGATTTTGGAACGTCTTGACGAACTCGGATTCGAGCATCGTACTGCACATGTGCTTACGGCGTCGAACTACGGTGCACCTCAGGTTCGGAATCGAACCATCTTGATGGCCTCGAGGGTCGGCCCCATATCCCTTCCACGGCCCACACATCTCGAGATGAGCAAGTTGGCTGAGGTTGACGATGAAAGTCGCCGCGAGTTGGAGCTGAAGCCGTGGACTACGGTGAAGGACGCAATCGGGGACCTTCCGGAGCCGCAGGGCACTAGCGTCCGTCCGGACGCCGAAGCTCCCATGAATATCCACGTCAGACGAAATCCGACGGCTAAAAGTATGGAAAGGTACAAGGCCGTTCCTCCGGGCGGCAACAGATTCGACCTTTTGGCGAATCGTCCTGATATCACGCCGGATTGCTGGAAGAGGAAAAAGTCCGGCGGGACGGACCTTTTTGGACGACTGTGGTGGGATCGACCGTCGGTGACCATCCGCACCGAGTTCTATAAGCCTGAGAAGGGCCGGTATCTACACCCCGTAGAGAACCGGGCGATCACCCTTCGTGAGGGGGCACGGCTTCAGACGTTTCCCGATGACTTCAAGTTCGAGGGAACTGCCCGTGTCCGAGTTGCCAAGCAAATCGGCAACGCGGTTCCTCCCGTCCTGGCTAAGGCTATTGCCGTCGAGGTGATAAGATGTTTGGAAGGTCGAACGACTGAAGAGTATGTTAATGAAACCGAACAGCTATTTAAGACGCTGCTCGGTCAAGAGGTAGGCAAAGGATATCTGTGAGTCAGCAGTCTAACCAGGACGAAGCCGAGAGGCTTCGTCGTCGTCTGGTTGAGCTTTTCGAGAACTTCGAAGAAACCCTCCACCACGGCAATATTCGCGAGCAGGTCCGTTCCCTGCTGCAGGCCAATAAGTTATTGAACGAATTGGCTAAAGTGGCAATGCCGGGCTCGTCCGGAAAAAAGCGAATACTTGCCTATTTGCAAGCGCACCCACAACAAATCGTAGCGGGCGAAGAGTTGATGGCCGTGGCCGGAATTAGTGAATGGGCTCGACGTGTTCGAGAACTGCGTGTAGAGGAAGGATGGCCCATCGTAACCGGCCAAACCGCCGGCGAGATGGCCGACGAAGGCGAGTTTCCTCTGGACCACGTTGACACGGAAAAGATGCGTACTAATGACTACGTTCTCCTGAGCACGAAACGCGACGAAAAGGCAGCACAACGATGGGAGCGCGCCAATGCCATTCGAAATCGTACCGACTTGGGGATGCGCGACCGATTGCTGCTCTATTTCCGACAGAACGTAGGCGAAACCCTTTCCGGCGAAGAACTGAAGTACGTCGCGAAAGGAAGTGAGTGGGGACGACGCATCAGAGAACTCCGAACCGAGCACGGGTGGCCCATAACTACGCATCACTCCGGCCGGCCGGATTTAGACATCGGAGTCTATGTACTCGAAGAGGACCGGCAGCTGCCGGCTCACGACAGGAATATTAGCGAAACGAATCGTCGGCGGGTGCTTCGCCGCGACGGTCATCAGTGCCAAGATTGTAGGTGGACACACGATGAGTGGAATCCGTCAGATCCTCGCCATTTAGAACTGCACCATCTCGAACATCATGCTAAAGGTGGTTCGAACGAGCCCGAAAACCTCGTGACGTTGTGCAACATCTGCCATATCGACCGTCACAAATCATCGCCGTGAATCGTCGTTTGTGATGAGTAAGAACAAAGAGACAGAGAAGCAATCGGACCGCCATGAGCTTATCACCGATGAGTCAACCTCGCGGCGCATGAGTCAGATCCGGACCGAGGATACGGCACCGGAGATGGCCGTGCGGCGAATTCTTTACGGCCTGGGATTTCGTTACACGACGGATAACCGCGACCTGCCCGGCAATCCGGATATAGCCAACCGCTCACGAGGCTGGGCCGTTTTCGTGCACGGTTGTTTCTGGCACGCACATCAGGCATGTAAGAAAGGGACCACCTTACCGAAGCGGAATCGCGAGTTCTGGGCTGAAAAGCTGCAAAAGAATCGCGAACGGGATGAACGTGTTAAGCAGGAACTTAGGGGAGTTGAGATAGCACCTCTTGTAGTTTGGGAGTGTGAGTTGGCTAGACCAGTGGAAGTTGCACAAGCAATCTTAGAGAACCTGGAGCCGTTCTACTGAGTCTATTCGGACATTGTCTAAGAGTAGTTACCCACGCGACGGTGCCAACACCCCGCCATCCGCCACGAGCTCCGCGAGCTGCTCAACCTGCTCGACGACCGGGCCGATCATGTCACTCACCCATTGGGTGAGGAAATGGGCTGGGAGCACAACGTCCCGCTCTCGGTCCACGGCCGCTACAGCCTCTCCGAGATCCGCGCCGCCTTCGGCCTGCTCACCCCCCAGGACTCCAACCCCATCCGCGAGGGCGTGCGTTACCTCGACGACTTCGCCACCGACCTCTTCTTCATCACCCTGGAGAAGACCGAAAAGCACTACTCCCCCCAGACGATGTACAAGGACTACGCCATGTCGCGCCGGCTCTTCCACTGGGAGTCCCAATGGAACACCGCCCCCGACACCCCGACAGGCCAGCGCTACATCCACCACCGCGACATGGGCACTAACGTGTTGTTGTTTGTTCGCCAGCACAAAAAGATCGCCGGCCAGACCCAGCCGTATACCCTGCTCGGCCCGGCCGACTATATGCGTCACGAGGGTGAGAAGCCGATGGGCATTGTATGGAAGTTGAGGCGACCGATGCCGAGCGATTTGTTTTTGGATGCGAAGGTCGTCGCTGGCTAGATGTGACTTAGAAATGGCGCGCGGGCAGCTTGCCCGCAACGGCCGACGTCGCCGGGGTTGCTTTTTGACCCCGCGGCGGAGGACGAGATTCGGGGTGAATCGTTATTCTCATGACGAGCGTTTGCGCCAGCGCGACCATCCTCCCCGGACTTCCTCGGCCCCTAAACAACGGGGCCTCGGTCGCCCGAGGCTACAAAGGCCTGCGTTTCGCTGCGCTCCACTCCGGCGCGACGCCTGAAAAGCGGCGCCTGAACGTCAACGTCAACGGCGGTTGCGGTTCGGTGGTGGGTCCAGGTGAGCGACATCCGCCGCGCCCCTTTCCACAACGCCAAGCCACTGCGCAGCGTAAGGGCACCACATTCCCCGACGAAGCCCCACCCATGCGGACTTGCGGTGTTTTACCGGCGTTCCTCCCCCATCTCTTTTAGCCGTTTCAACACCGGCATCTCGGCGAGCGCTTCGTCGTCGAGTTGTGCCCAGTCGATGCCGCCGGTGGGTTGGGGCGGGGCGTCGATGTCGATGGTGCGATCGGGGGTGGCGATGACGCTCAGGCCGATGTCGTGGTCATCGATGGGGAAGCCGTCGACGACCTGGAGCTCGTGGACGGTGGTCACCACGGGGACGCGCTGGTGGCCGAGTTCCTCGAGGATGCCGAATTCGAGGTCGCTGTAGCCTTCGCCCTTGCCGGCGCGGCGGCCGTCTTGGGTCACCGCGACGCATCCGGTGACGATGAGGTCGAGTTGGGGCATCTCGTCGAGGGCGACGTCCTGCTTCCACCGGTCCCACTTACTCAAGGCAGACGCCTCGCCGTATTTATCTTCGGGGATCTCCTGCGGGTCGAAGCGCATGAAGCCGCCCTTTAGGCGAGGGGTGGGCACGTAGACGATGATGCCGCGCTCGAGCGCCATGCGCCGCAGCGGCTTTTGCGGCGAGTCGGGGTTGCATTTGATGCGCGCGACGCCCTCGAAGATGGGGTGGTCGAGCAGGCGCTCGGCGGCCTGCTTGGCGCCGGCGAAGTTCGGGATGCGCCCCTTGATGGGAAACGGGAAGCGCGCCTGTTTTTGGGCGCGCAGGCTCTCCCAGACCGAGTCGCGGGCTATTTGTTTGTCGTCGAATTCGGGCATGGGGTTCCTCCGGAAGATGCTGCGGGTGACGCCGCTGTGGGCCACCTCGATGGTCTGCACGCATGGTCGATTCGCAACGTTCGTTTCGTCGGCCAGGGTGCAGGAACCGAGGCATGGCCCACCGGCGTGGGAGCCGGCCTATTAACACAATTAAGATTATGGTCCGCGCGTCTGGTGATGGTCGCCGGTTCGTGGCGCCGGGAACCGGCCAGGCTGCCGATCCGCGACGCCGAAAATCGACCAAGCTGCTGATCCGCGACGTCGGGAAACGACCATGCTGCCGATCCGCGGCCTCGGGAGCCGGCCATATCACCGACCAGTGACGTCGGGAATCGGCCACCTCACCGATCGCCGGACGTCAATCTTAACTGCCTTAATAGGCGGGGTAGCGCCCCCGTGGACCATGCCGCTGACCTGCACGCATGGTCGATTCACTTGCCGAGGGTTCTCAGTTCGGCGCGGTTCAATTCGATCGTCGCACACGCACCTCCAGCCGTCCCGACGCGTCGCGCGAGACGTGCAGGAGCCACGGCCGGCAGCAGACCTCGCAGTCGCGGATGAGTTCGCCGGCGGTGTATGGGTCGATCCACACCTCTAGCTGCTCGAAGCACCAGGGGCATTGGACGGTTGCGGTTGTCTGCATCGATGGGGCCTTGTCGGAGTCACTTGCAAGGTCGAAGTGAGTCTGGCCGAATGGTCGTGACGAATTTGCCGACGAGTCGTCTGGGGTCAAGTGCGTCCGGTGGCGGCTCGCTTTGGTTGATGATTCGACGTTCGCCAGGCTGAGGACGCGCAAATTTTTCGACAGCCTTTGGTGACGCTGTATGGTTAGCAAGAGGTCAGGAGCCAAACTGGCCCCTGCGTTAGACAGTGTTTAGTGAGTGTTTTTGCAAAGGGAACCATCTATGTCGATTAGACGACTGTTTTTTATTCTGTGTTTGTCGTTCTCCCTCGCCCTGTCGGTCTCCTGTGGCGATGACGGCGGCGACGACGGCGATAACAATACCACCAGCTCCTCCTCTTCCGAGACATGCTCGTCGAGCCACGAATGCATCAACGGGGTGTGTGAGTGTACCACCGCCGGCAAGGAAGGCGACGCGTGCACCGACGACGACGCCTGTGAAAGCGAGTGCGAAGTGTGCGTCGAGGAGTGATGGCGAGGTCGTGGTCGTGGTCGTAGTCATCGAGCAGCAGAGGGTTTCCGCTCGGCATTCGGCTCGATTAGAAAACCAACGTTGCAGCCTCGCGAAGATTGTCGCTATTCGACCACGACCACGACCACGACCACGACCACGATCACGACCACGACCACGACCACGACCACGGGCTGCGAGTTCGTCAAGCCCATCTCCTACTCCCGAAAGATCTGCACCAGATGCAGTTTGAGCCTGTCCCACGGACACTCCTCCTCGTCGAGGGCGTCGCGCACCGGGGTGAGCGGGTCGCCGGGCTTCCAGCCGGCGGCTTTGCGGCGCAGCTCTTCGAGGAGGAGTACGTCGAGGTGTGGCGTGAGGTCGAAGCGCTCGCCGTGGGCGGCCAGGCACAGCAGGTGATCGACGATGGTGCTGTGGGCGAGGTCGCGCGACTTTGCGATGGCCCAGGGGCTTTGGCCGCGGCGCAGCCCCATGAGGGTCTGTTGGACCGACGGGGAGCGGACGTTGTATTTGGTCGACGAGTGCGGGGCTCGGGCCTCGCGGTGAGCGGTTTCGAGCGCGCGTGCTACATGTGTTGGGAGCGGGCGCTTCTCGAGCATCACTGCCGTGCCGAGCGGGGTCAGGCCGACGCAGTCGTGGGCGCCTCGGCAGATGAGGCCGGCGTCGAGAAGCTCCCGGAGCATCGCGAGGATCTTGGCGCGCGTCAGGCAGTCGAGCAGGCCGTGGATGGAGAGCTCGTCGAGGCCGACGTCGACCACGCGCTTCTTCTCCGAGCCGCGCAGGACGTCGGCGACCATGTGCAGCCCCCAATCACCTTGCAGACGAGCGACGCCGGCGAGGCACATGCGGGCTTGCGGGGCGATGTCGACTTCGGGCGTTTCTGCGGGTTCTTCGCGTTGTTGTATGGCGGACATATCGTCTCCTCTGCGTTGAATTGTCGTGAACTAGAATGGGAGATGCCTCCCACTCTGGTTTTCGGCAGGGAGTGCGATTTCGTTGCGTAGTTTTTTTGAGATCGTGGTCTGGCGGGGCTTCTGGGCCTATATTTGAAAGGCGACGTAATTGTTCGTCGTTCGTGATGTGCACGTGTGCGCCAGCGCACTCAGTCGATTGCGGCGTCGTCGATGACTCCGCCCGGAGCCGCTATACTCGCCGAAGTCGTCAGCCCGTTAGCAAGTCGATTCGATACCCGAAGCACCGGGAATCCATCATGTGGCATATCGAAGACATCGAACTCGCGCCGGTAGAAATGGATTTTTCTGACTCGGGGCAGTCACGGTGGTCCGGGCACCAGGCGCTCGCCGACGGTGAGCAGCCTGCGGCGGCGCGGCGCGGTGCTCTTGTCGGCGGAGGCCTATGAGAAGCTGCAATCGGCGAGCAGTAGGCCGAGGCCGCTGGAGACCATCGAGCCGCTGGCGGCGAAGGAGGCGGTGCGTGTGCTCCAGATGGAGGCTCCCGACCGCTTGCTCGCCGCGTTTCCCCGCGATGTTCAGTTCAGCCAAGGGGGCCTGGGTCAGCCGGAGTTGTGGAGCTCGCATCCGATGGGGCTCGGCGGGGCGGTCGCCTTACTCGAGTCGACGATCGCAAAGTGGCGTGATTCCACGGCCCCGGTGTCGTTGGAGCCGGAGCGCGACGACGGCGACGCGCTGGTCTTTGGCCTCGACTGGCCGCCGACCTACGAGTGGAAGCCGCTCGTGATCGAAGCGAACGGCGCTGCCTTGCGCTTCGGGGGTGGATGGGTCGCAGGCCGGGGCTGAGTCACCCCGCATAAACCCGGGCCTTACCGTGGTCGTGGTCGTGAACGTCGTCGTCATCGAACAGCAGAGAGTTTCTGCTCGGCATTCGGCTCGGAGAACCAACCGACGTGGCTGCCTTGCGAGGTTTTACGCTGTTCGTCTACGACCACGACCACGACCACGACCACGACCACGGGCTGGGAGTCGGTCAAGCCCACCTCCTACTCCACCATAAGAGAAGTACGTTCCCCGACGGCCCCCGTCTCATGCGCACTTGCGGAGGAATGGTCGCTTTCTGAGACGCCCCCCGCTTACCACCAGAATTGCCACCACTTCTTGGTCTCTTTCCGGAAGCGTCGCCACGACGCGTACACCTCGTCTTGGGCAGCGGCGTAGGGGCCAGGGACGTCGGGATCGGAAAGCGTGCGCTCGAATGAGGCTATCGTGTCGCGCATCCACTGCTCGAACGAGGGGCTGACGACGCCGTAGCCGAATGGGTCGTGGCAAAAGTGGTATATCGGGTACTCGCCGTCGCTCTTCGGCTTGTCGGGGTGGATGCCGGCCATATCACCCACTCCGAGGACGTTGGCGACCAGGCCGATGGCGCCCTCCATCTCCCACATCTCCTCATCGAAGCGGTAGAGGTCGCTCGGGTGCACGATTGACTCCTCGCCCCATTGGCCGACGCCGTAGTGGGTGACGAAGTAGACGTAGGCCTCCGGAAGTTCGATGCCCAGGCGTGCTTCGGCCTGGTTGATGGCTGAAGGAGGGACCGGGCCCACTTGGTCTCGACCGTCGACACCCGCGAGGGCGGCGTCCGGAAGTAGCTCTTCCAGCGGGACAAAGAAGGCGACCTCCTCGTCGAACACCTCGTCATAGGCGGTGCGGTCGGCGTAGGAGGCGACGAAATCGGCGAAGTCGGGGGTCATGGTGCCACGAGGATCGTACAAGGGTGATTGAGACGTCAAGGTGGCGGAGCCGCACGGACACCGTGGCGCTCAAAAAGCTGGTCGACCTGTTCGAGGAGTTGCGCGACCGGCTTTGTGGGCGGGCCTACTCGCGCACTCGTGAGCTGCCGGCGGTCCCGGGTGTGGACGGTGCTGCTGAGTAGAGATGCTCATCGAATATTCGAGCTTGGGGACCCGATCATCGCGTGACGAGCGGGCCAGCGTAAGGGCACCACATTCCCCGACGAAGCCCAACCCATGCGGACGTGCGGTGCTTTACTGGCGTTCCCCACCCATCTCCTTTAGCCGTTTCAACACCGGCATCTCGGCGAGCGCTTCGTCGTCGAGTTGTGCCCAGTCGATGCCGCCGGTGGGTTGGGGCGGGGCGTCGATGTCGATGGTGCGATCGGGGGTGGCGATGACGCTCAGGCCGATGTCGTGGTCATCGATGGGGAAGCCGTCGACGACCTGGAGCTCGTGGACGGTGGTCACCACGGGGACGCGCTGGTGGCCGAGTTCCTCGAGGATGCCGAATTCGAGGTCGCTGTAGCCTTCGCCCTTGCCGGCGCGGCGGCCGTCTTGGGTCACCGCGACGCATCCGGTGACGATGAGGTCGAGTTGGGGCATCTCGTCGAGGGCGACGTCCTGCTTCCACCGGTCCCACTTACTCAAGGCAGACGCCTCGCCGTATTTATCTTCGGGGATCTCCTGCGGGTCGAAGCGCATGAAGCCGCCCTTTAGGCGAGGGGTGGGCACGTAGACGATGATGCCGCGCTCGAGCGCCATGCGCCGCAGCGGCTTTTGCGGCGAGTCGGGGTTGCATTTGATGCGCGCGACGCCCTCGAAGATGGGGTGGTCGAGCAGGCGCTCGGCGGCCTGCTTGGCGCCGGCGAAGTTCGGGATGCGCCCCTTGATGGGAAACGGGAAGCGCGCCTGTTTTTGGGCGCGCAGGCTCTCCCAGACCGAGTCGCGGGCTATTTGTTTGTCGTCGAATTCGGGCATGGGGTTCCTCCGGAAGATGCTGCGGGTGACGCCGCTGTGGGCCACGTCGATGGTCTGCACTCATGGCCGATTCGCAACCTCAGCTTGCAAACCCTGGGGGCCCTTGGCAGGCTTGTCAGCACCGTAAATGTCGACGGTCTTTTTCTGAGGTGGAGTCAAAGCAATATTGGGCCCAAAGTTGCGTTCGAGTGTCGGATTATTCTTGGCCGCTATGTTCTGGGTCGTCGGATGTGGCTCGGATAGCGATTCCGACGGAGAGCAGACAGCGGAGTGCGAGGTCACCGAACCGAGCACCGACCGCCGATACGGCTTCGAGTGCCCGCCGGCCGAGTGATGAGAGACCAACGCATCCCCTCGCTCAATTCTGAAAGGAGTCCTGATGTATCGACCCAGCCCACGAAGCCTCATCGCCCTGCTCATCGGCGCCACCCTCATGCTGAGCGGATGCGCCACCGATGATCCGGTCGAGGAGCCGACCCGAGATTCGGGCGGCGCGGACGCCGATACCACCACGACCGACGCCACGGACACCTCCCCGACCGACGTCACGCAGGACACCGCCTTGTCCGACGCCGCAGACACCGACCAAGACACCGCCGACGCGGCGGACGACGCCTCGCGAGACTCGGCTGGGGACGTTGGACCGGATGTCGCAGAAGACGTCGGTGAGGACGCCACCGACGATGCGGCCACCGACGCCGAGTCCGACAACGACGCCGATGGTTCGCAGGAGGTCCCCGGCGACACATGTGCGACGGCCATCGACGTCACCAGCGGTGGATCCTTCGACACGGAGACAACCACCGATGCCAACGATAACTATAGCGCCTCGGCCACCGACGAGAATTGTCCGAGTGGTCGGTTCAGCGGCAAGGACAAGGTCTACGTGCTGTCGCCGGCGACGACGACCACCTACGAGGTCACGGTCACTCCGGTCGACGACTTCGACCCGTTCATCTACACGCGCGACGACTGCAGCCAGCCGGCCTGCATCGACGGGACCGTGCTCAATGGCCCGGGCGATCCCGAGTCGCTGACCTTCGACGTGCAGGGCGGCGAGACAGTATTTGTGATCGTCGACGGCGAATTGGGCAGCGAAGGCGACTACAGCTTGAGCGTGCAGTTGCCGTGAGGAGTTGTGGGGCGGCACCTTTTGTGTGCCATACCCTTTCAGGCTTGACTTGACGCGAAGGCCCCGGTAGCCAGAAGTATATTCCTTAACCGATCGGTCAATATTGGCTGAAGAAGTGATTGAGAGTGCTCAATCTCGACTGAATAACTAAAGGTGGAAGATGTTCGGTTCTAAGACTCGTTTCTTCTTCTCCGTCACACTTTCCGTTTGTCTGGGGCTGATGGCATGTTCCGATGAGGCAGCCGAGCAAGGTGCCGAGGGGCCCGAGGGCCCTCAGGGGCCGGCTGGGCCTCAGGGACCCGAAGGACCCGAAGGACCCGAAGGACCCGAAGGACCCGAAGGACCCGAAGGACCCCAAGGATTGCAGGGGCCCGAGGGCCCGGCTGGACCGGCTGGCCCGTTGCAGGATCGCCAGTCGGTATATCTGGTTGAAGATTCCGACACCGGAGTCACCTTGTCCACGTTCTCCTGGGCATCCGTAACGTGTGATACCGACAAAGACATCCTTCTCGATCTCAACTGTGATTTCTACGAGCACGGCGAGAACAGAGAACCCGGCATCGACTGCCACACTCTGAGCCATATGGTGATGGATTATAACGGTTCGGGTAAAA
This sequence comes from uncultured Bradymonadales bacterium, assembly GCA_964386725.1. Taxonomy (GTDB): domain Bacteria; phylum Myxococcota_A; class Bradymonadia; order Bradymonadales; family Bradymonadaceae; genus CAYLTX01. The sequence continues at coordinate 33,969 of CAYLTX010000019.1, forward strand.
TGGGAGGTGTCTGCGAGCAGCGATGTGACGATGAGGCAGGAGAATGGACAATCTTGCCCGTTCACGCGCAGGGGCTTTGCGTGACGGTCGAGTAGGCATCCCCATTGCTGACAGCCACGGAGAAGCGAAATGATCAATATTCTGGCATTTCTACTCGGGGTTTTGGGATGGACCTTTGCGGAGTATTGGCTCCATCGCGGCTGGGGGCACCGGGGAGAGGCAAAGAATCCTTTCTCCGTCGAGCACTTGGCCCACCACGCCGATCTGACCTATTTTGCGCCGGCCTATAAAAAGGCCATCGCGGCGGTGGCCGTCGTGGTGGTCCTGGGCACGCTCTTATACCAATTCGTCGGGGTCCCGGGTATCGCGGGGGCCGTCGGCTTTGCGACGATGTACGTGGCCTACGAGGTGATACACCGTCGCCTTCACAGCGACCCCGGCGATAGTCGGTACGGGCGATGGGCCCGTCGTCATCACCTCTACCACCACTACCGCCGACCGAAACTCAACCACGGCGTGAGCTCCCCGATCTGGGACTTCGTCTTCGGTACTTTGGAGGTGCCCGACATCGTCAAAGTCCCGCGGCGCAACGCGCTGCCCTGGATGCTCGATGAAGACGGCGAGTTGAGAGAGGAGCTCATCGGCGACTATGTGCTCATTGGCCGAAAGCGGTGAGGCGTCGCAGGCCGCGGCTGACGTGGTCTTCCAGGAAGCACCTTTAATTTCTCTCTTCATCAGCGACGACCAACGGTCTCGCGGGCGCCGGCATTCTGACCGGTGACGATGACGCTGACCGATAAGGCCTCACGTTTGGCGGTGTGTGCCGATGCGCGACGTCGGGAAACGACCATCTCACCGATCTGCGGACGCTTATCTTAATTGCCCTAATAGGCCCCGACGGAGCCCCCCGACGGAGCCCGGTATGCAGTGGCGTGTAGGGCTCGGCTATGAGAGTCTCGCCAGAGTCGGCACATACTGCTCGAGTTGCACCGAGCTCATCGAATCTCCGGAGGACGGATGTCTCGTATCGCGACGCCATATAAACGCTTTTCGGACGACCAAGAATACGACGCCATCGTCATCGGCTCGGGCATCGGAGGCCTGGCCTCGGCGGCGCTGCTGGCGCGGCTGGCGGGTCTGCGCGTGCTCGTGCTCGAGCGGCACTACACCGCCGGGGGCTACACCCACACCTTTCGGCGGCCGGGCTACGAGTGGGATGTGGGCGTCCACTATATCGGCAGTGTGCACCCGAAGACGATATTGGGGAAGGTGCTGGGCCTGGTCACCGACTCGACCCTCGAGTGGGCCGATATGGGCGAGGTCTATGATCGCGTCGTCATCGGCGAGGACGTCTACGATTTTCCCAAGGGCCGCCGAGCGCTCAAGGAGAAGCTGCAGTCGTATTTTCCCGGGGAGCGCCAGGCGATCGAAGCCTATTTCGGGCTGCTGCGCGAGGTGGAGGAGGCCTCGATGGGCTATTTTCTGGACAAGGCGCTGCCGCCGGCGCTCTCCAGGCTCATGGGCTCGCGCCTGACCGGCGATTTCGACACGCTCGCCGAGCGAACCACCCGGGAGGTCCTCGAGGAGCTGACTGATAACGAGCGGCTCATCGCCGTTTTGTGCGGCCAGTGGGGAGACTACGGGCTGCCGCCGTCGGAGAGTAGCTTCGCGATGCACGCCATGCTGGTCACCCACTATATCCACGGAGCCTGTTATCCGGTGGGCGGCTCGAGCCGTATCGCCGAGTCGATCGTGCCGGTCATCGAGGAGGCCGGCGGGCGGGTGCTGATCCGCGCCGAGGTCGACGAGGTGCTCGTCGAAGACGGCCGCGCCCGCGGCGTGCGTATGGCCGACGGCGCCGTGTTGCGCGCCCCGGTCGTGATCAGCGGCGCCGGTCTGTTCAACACCTATGAGGAGTTGCTGGACGAGGCCGTCGCCCGCCGCCACGGTCTGGCCGACCAATTGGCCCAGGTTAAGCCCGCCGCCGCTCACCTATGCCTGTATATCGGTCTCGAGCACACCGCCGACGAGCTCGGCCTCGCCAAGCCGAACCTGTGGGTCTACCCCGACGAACACCTCGAGGAGAACCTGCAGCGGGCCGGCGCAGACCCGCAGGCGCCGTTTCCGGTGGTCTATCTGTCCTTTCCGGGGGCCAAAGACCCCGACTTCGAGAGGCGCTTCCCCGGCCGCAGCACCATCGAGGCGATCACCATCGCCCCCTACGAATGGGTCGAGCAGTGGGAGGGTACCGACTGGAAAGATCGCGGCGATGACTACGATGCCTTCAAAGAGCGCATCTCGAAGCGGCTGCTGGAGGCGCTATACGTCCAGCAGCCGCAGCTTCGCGGCAAGGTCGACTATTATGAGCTGTCCACACCGCTGACCACCCGGCACTTCTGCGCCTACCGGCGCGGTGAGATCTACGGGCTCGAGCACTCCCCGCGGCGTTTTCGCCAGCGCTTTCTGCGCCCGCATACGCCCATCAAAGGGCTGTATCTGACCGGCCAGGACATCGCCACCTGCGGGGTGGCCGGCGCGCTGTTCGGCGGCGTGCTCAGCGCCGCGGCGGTCATCCAGCGCAAACCCTCACTGATGCTGCGGGCGGCGGGCTATCTGAGCTCACTGAAATTTGGCCAGTGATGCGTCGCTGGTTGAAGTGGCGAGCTTGGATGTCGACTATTGAGGGGACCACGTCGCTGATCTGCACGCATGGTCGGTTCGTTTGGAAGCTGGGATGGGTCGACTCGAAACGACTCGGGAGGCGATATGTGGCGCAACATCTTCAAGGGCACCGACTGGTCCACGCTCATCGAGCTGGTCTCTCCGAAGACCTTCGAGGTGATGCCGCTGGGTAACGCGCGGCATCAATTCGCGGAGCTGGCCGGCAATTATATGAAGAAGGCGCGCTTTGCGAAGGCGGTGGACGCCCGCCGCGAGGTGATGCAGAGCAGCGACCTCGAGGTGCGACTGCTCGAGTCGGGCGACGAGTTCATCGGCGAGTCGACGGCGACCCGGGCCGACGGCCAGGAGCTGCTCGAGCTGTATTTCCACCAGATCTACGTGGGCGAATGGACGATCATCGATCTTCGCCACTCCCAATTTCGCCGCGCCCAAGACACGCTCGCCTGGCAGCCCAATCGCTTCTATATCGAGTGGCAACCGGAGTTCATCTCGGCGGTGCGCAGGCTCTACGCCGGCTTCTACACCGACGACGACGCGATGTTCCACGACGCCCTGCGCGCCCTCCACATCGACGTCGCCGAGGACAGCTTTCGCGGGCACTTCGGCGCCGGCCGCCAAGAGGCGGTCTCCTTCGAGCTCGAACACTTCCGCGAGACCTTCGAGCAGGTCTTTCGCCAGTGCAAGGAGGCCGGCGCCGAGCTGCATCCGAACTTCATCGGGCTGGGCTTCTACCTGGTGACACTCTACGAGCACCTCGAGACGCTCGGCGGCGAATTCGACGTGCGAAGCGCCTTCTTTTCGGCCTACCAGGGGCGTCCACTCGGGTGATGCTTCCCGTTGGTGTTTACCTTCGCAGTGTGACTCGATGAGCGAATTCGGACACGAACTGCGGGAGGAGCATCATGGACTCAGACGTCATTATCGTGGGCGCGGGGCTTGCCGGTCTTACGTGCGCCAGACGCCTCGAAGAGAACGGAATGAGCGCGCTCATTCTCGAGGCGTCCGACGACGTGGGCGGGAGGGTGCGCACCGACGAGGTCGGCGGCTTTTTGCTCGACCGCGGCTTTCAGGTCTTCTTGGAGGCGTACCCACAGGCGCAGCGCTTCTTGGACTACGACGCCCTCGACCTGCGGCCCTGGAAGCGCGGCGCGCTGATCTGGACGGGGCAGAAATTCGAACCATTCGCTGACCCTCGCAGCGATCCCGCCGGTGGGCTCAGGTCCGTCTTTTCCGATATCGGCGGGCTGGGTGACAAGATGCGCCTGGCCAAGCTCTGGTCGAAGCTCGAACTCCTCCACGGCCAAGGCGTCAGCGATCCTCAAAACCCACAGAGCACCCTCGAGGCGCTGCGCTCGTTTGGCTTCGGGGAGACGATCATCGAGCGATTTTTGCGCCCGCTATTCGGCGGCGCGATGATCGACCCCGACCTCGACAACTCCAGCCTGCTCTTCGATTTCATCTTCGAGATGTTCAGCGAGGGGAAGACATCGGTGCCGGCCGGGGGCATGCAGACCATTCCGCGCCAACTCGCCTCGCGTCTGGAGCGCAGCGAGATCCGGCTCGACTCACCGGTGCGAAGTGTCGAGGCAGGCCGCGTCGAGACAGGCAGCGTCGAGCTCGAAGGCGGCGAGCGTCTCGAGGCTGCCGACATCGTCGTGGCGACCGACGGGCCGTGCGCCTGCGAGTTGCTCGGGGGGGTCGACAGTCTCGATACCTGCAAGATGCGCCCGTCGACCACGGTCTACTTTGCGGCTGCCGAGCCGCCCATCGACGATCGGCTCCTGATGCTCGACGGCACCGGACGCGGCCCCATCAACAGCCTGAGCATCATCACCAACGTCGCGCCCCAATACGGCGACGGCACACGCGCGCTGATCTCGGCCTCGATCTTGGGAGAGCGTGACGACGACCGACTCGTCGCCGAGTGTCGGGCACAACTCTCCGAATGGTTCGACGGCGTCGCCGGCTGGGAGCACCTTCGCACCTACGTCATCGCGAAGTCACTTCCCGTCCAAACGCCCGATGTGATGCCGCCCATACGCAAAGAGATCTTCATCGAGGAGGGTCTATACGTATGTGGCGATCACCGAGACACCGCCTCGATCAACGGCGCGATGCTATCCGGAAGCCGCGTCGCCGAGGCGATCCTCGAACGGGCTCGCCAACGCCACGCCCGACCGCCCACAGGCCGTGAGAGCTTGTACCCCTCGAAATAGCGCCGATCTGTACCTTTTCACAAGGTTCACGGCTGATACCGTGTCTGCAAAGGGGGATTTTATTTAATTCTAGTTGTCCGGTTTGCAGTTCCTTTTGAGAAGGTTGTGCGTCACGGACCGACGGCGGGAGGCATCCATGCCTCCCGCCGTCGAATTTTGCAGTAGTTCGAGGAGAAAATATGTCTGTGCATGCACTATCAAGCAGACCGAAAGTAGGTTTTTTGACAGGTTGGATCGTCTTTGCCGTCGTGCTCGCCTTTGCCTCGCCGGCCGAGGCGCTGACGACGGTCCCCGCCGGTGATATTACGGACACTCAATGGACGTCGTCAGGCAGCCCTTATGTGGTCCAGGGAGATGTTCGGGTGCCCGACGGGCATACCCTCGAGATCCAGGCCGGCGTCGAAGTCTGGTTTGACTCGAGCGACTCGCAGTCCAGCGGCGTGGACACCGCGCGCCCGGAGTTCATCGTCGAGGGCACCCTGTCGGTCACCGGCACCTCGACCGACCCGGTCAGCTTCAAGGCGAATTTGAGCGACCCCTCGCGCGGCCACTGGTATGGTATCGTCGTCGGGGCGAATGCGACGGCCGTGCGTCTCGAGCACGCCACGATCTCGCACGCGGTCAACGGCGTCGACACCAGCGCGCCGGGCCCGCGCCTCGAGCTCGTCGACTCGCACATCCACGACGCCTCCTCCGAAGGAGTGGCCGTCAAAGCGGGTAATCCGACGATTAGCGGGTCGACCATCGAGGATAACAACGGCGTGGGCGTCTATGTCTATGAGCCTGCGGCGGCCACCATCTCGGAGACGGTCATCGCCGACAATGGCGACCGGGGCGTCGAGATCTGGCAAGGCACCAACACCGTCGACAATACGACCATCGACCAGTCGACGATCAACGCCAACCGGACCAGTGGCGTGTACGTGCGCAACACCACCAATGGCGCCGTGACGGCGCTGGTGTCCGAGAGCATCATCACCAACACGGCCGGTGATGGACTCCGGACTTATGGGGCCGACGCTTCCATCACCACCTTGTACTCGAACGTGTGGGGCAATAGCCGAAACTTCTATCCGGCGACGCTGGAGCAGTCGGGCGTTGAAATCATGTCGTCCAACCCGCTGTACGTCTCCTCGAATAACCTGCACCTGACCTCGAACTCGCCGTGTCGCTACCAGAACTCCCAGGGCGACGACCTGGGCGCGCTGCCCTATCAGGGCGACCAGACCCCCGGCCTCTACGGCACGCTGTGGGCCGACAAGCAGTTGGCAGTGACCAACAGCCCGTACACGATACCCGGCGATTTGACGGTGCCCGACGGCGTGACGCTGACAATCGATCCGGGTGTCGAGATGCGCTTTGCGGCCACCGACCAGATGAAGAGCGGTCGGTCGGCTACGCGTGCCGAACTCAACGTCGACGGAGCGCTCAACGCCAACGGGACCACCAACGGCAAGATTACCTTCACCGGCGCCAACACCAACCGAAACACCTGGCATGGACTGTGGGCGGGGCCCAACACGGGCACCTTCGTGTTGAAAAACGCGATCATCGAATACGCCAACACCGGCCTCGAATACCAAAAGCCCGGCGCGACGACCATCGCCGACACCACCTTTCGCGAGAACGGCGCCTACGCCGTCGAGGTCGACGAAGGTCAGTTGACCCTCGACGCGGTGGACATGGTCAGCAACAACGACGGAGTCTTCGTCCACGAGGCGGCCGGCGCGACCATCAACGACTCGCTGGTGCGCGACAACGACCACTACGGCATTCGCATCGCCCAGGATGCTAGCAGCCTGCGTAATACGACCATCGACCACACCACCGTGCACAACAACGACAGTTACGGGGTGTACATCACCAACGCCTCGGGCACGTCCACCTCGGTGACGCTGTCGAATAACCTGATCACGGAGAACTGGCGCGGCACCTACCGCAATACTAGCGCCTACGGAACCGTGCATGTGCTCTATAACGGTGCGTGGGGCAACCACTACACCGACTTCCACAGCAACCTGACCTTGGATGACGGGAACTTCTCGGCCAATCCGATCTACGTGTCTCAGTCGAACCTGCGGTTGACGCGAAACTCACCGGCACGCTTCGCCAGCTCGACGGGCGGCGACATCGGCGCGCTTCCGTTTACCAGCGACCCGACGCCCGGCCTTTACGGCACGCTGTGGTCGGACAAGACGTTGACGCGGGCCGACAGCCCCTATGTCGTCCCCGGCGACCTGACGATCGACGAGGACACCACCCTGACCATCGAGCCCGGCGTGCAGTTGGTCTTCAAGTCCGGAGACCTGATGGGAGCCGGCTTGGTGACCACCCTCAGCGAGCTGCGGGTGGAGGGAACCCTCGACGTCTCCACGGGCAGCACCCGACCGGTGCGCTTCAAGGCCGACCCGGCCTCGGCAGGCACCTGGTACGGCGTGTATATGGCGCCGAGCGCGACCAACTCGCACCTGAATAATGCGATCATCGAGTACGCCCGCAACGGGCTGCACTACGACGCCGATCAGGCCAACGACATCGAGGATGTCACCGTGCGCTTTTCGCAGTACGCCGGCCTCCTTGTCTCCAGCGAGGGCGCCGAGATCGACTCGGTGACCACTCATAATAACACCGGCTCGGGCGTCCAGGTCACCTCCGACGACGGCCGGGCGTGGGCGCGACTGACCAATGTGGTCAGCTACAGCAACGGCCAGTACGGCTTCGATATCCGGCTGACCAGCGACACCCCAAGCAGCACCGAGCTGGTCAACGTGACCTCCTACGGCAACGACACCGACGGGATCTACATCGTCGGTGCCGGCTCCGGCAGTGTCGGCGTAGACGTGCTCAATTCCATCTCGGTGGTCAACGGGCGATACGGCATCTACAATCGCTCGAGTGCGGCGGTCGACGTCACCTACAGCGACCTGTGGGGCAACTCGAATTCGAACTTCCAGAACGTCTCGAGCAACGGCGCGGGCAATGTCTCGGCCGATCCGCTCTTCGCCGCTCCGCCCGCCGACCTGCGCCTCGACCCGAGCAGTATCTTGCTCGACATCGGCGACGACACCGGCGCGCCCACCAATGATCGCGACGGCAACACCCGCCCCATCGACGCCGACAACGACGGCCATGCGGGCTGGGACATCGGCGCCTACGAGTTCGTGCCCAATCCGGTCTGTGGAAATGGCATCATCGAGACCGGCGAGTTCTGCGACGACGGCTCGGCCAACGGCACCTACAACCACTGCAATACCAGCTGCACGGCCATGGGTCCCTACTGTGGCGACGGGTTCACCAACGGCCCCGAGGAGTGTGACGACGCCAACACCGACAATAACGACGGCTGTCTGGATACCTGCGTGGCCAACACCTGCGGCGACGGCTACATCCACACCAACGTCGAGGAGTGTGACGACGGCAACACCGTCGACGGCGACGGGTGCACCAGCCAGTGTACCCTTCCGGTATGCGGCGACGGTATCGTCCAGGCCGGCGAGGCCTGTGACGACGGCAACGACGACAATACCGACGGTTGCTTGGATACCTGTCAGACGGCCACCTGCGGCGACGGCTACGTTCAGGCCGGCGTCGAGGAGTGTGACGACGGCAACCAGTCGAACACCGACGACTGCCTGAACACCTGCGAGCTGCCCTCCTGTGGTGACGGTTACGTCCAGGCTGGCGTCGAAGAGTGCGACGACGGCAACTCCAGCAACGAGGATAGCTGCCTGAACACCTGTGAGTCCGCCACCTGCGGCGACGGCTATATCGAGGCCGGCGTCGAGACCTGTGACGACGGCAACGACGTCAACGACGACGGCTGCTCGAATCGCTGCGCCGTGCCCACCTGCGGCGACGGCATCGTCCAAGAGGGCGAGGAGTGCGACGACGGCAACCTCATCGAAACCGATAGTTGCCTGAGCAACTGCCGGGAGGCCACCTGCGGCGACGGCTTCGCTCAGACGGGTGTCGAGGAGTGTGACGACGGCAATCAGGACAACGGCGATGGCTGTTTGAATGATTGCACGGTCGCGGTCTGCGGCGACGGCATTCTCCACGCCGGCGTCGAAGAGTGTGACGACGGCAACGATCGCGACGACGACGGCTGCCTGAGCGACTGCACCGAGGCAGTCTGTGGCGACGGCATCGTCCACAAGGGCGTCGAAGAGTGCGATGACGGCAACGACATCGACGACGACGAGTGCACCAACGACTGCAAGCTGGGGTCGTGCGGTGACGGCATCGTCCAGGAGGGCGAGGAGTGCGACGACGGCAACAGCAACGACGAGGACGAGTGCCTGTCGACCTGCCAGCTCAACACCTGCGGCGACGGATATCTGTGGCGGGGTGTCGAAGGCTGCGATGACGGCAACGACATCGACGACGACGCCTGCACAAACGCCTGTGAGTTGCCCAACTGCGGCGACGGCCTCATCCAGGCCGGCGAAGAGTGCGACGACGCCAACGAAGACAACACCGACGGATGCCTGGACACCTGCCAGGTCAACACCTGCGGCGACGGTTTCGTGCGCGAAGGCTTCGAGGAGTGCGACGACGGTAATACCGACGACGGCGATGGTTGCAACGCCGTGTGCATGATCGAAGACGATGCCGGTGCAGATGCCGGTGGCGACGCCGGTACAGATGCCGGCGGATCTGATGCCGGTGGCGACGTCGGTGCAGATGCCGGTGGCGACGCCGGTGCAGATGCCGGTGCAGATGCCGGTGTCGACGCCTCGGAAAGCAACACCTCCCAAGCCGCCGCCAGCGAGGGATGTGGCTGCGCGAGCAGCGGCTCCTCCGATGTGCCGGCCAGCGCATTGGCTATCGTTCTGGCCGGGCTTGGCTTGGTCTGGCGACGCCGACGCAACCACCGCGGCTAATCACCGCGTGTGATGGTGCAGCGCCCCTTCCCCACCCGGGGCCGGGCGCTGCTTTGCCCCCGGGGTCTTTGACCTCGGGGGTTTTTTCGTCGCCGCCCAGGCTGGGGCGAGCGTGCTGTGTCATATAGGAGACATCGTTGCGCTCGGGGCGCCTTAGACATATCATTTTACTATGGAAGATGCGTTTTTTGAAAGAAATGGCGAAACTCCCCTCTATCGACAATTGGCTGAATGGGCTCGCGCGTTGATCTTCGAGGGCACCTTCGAGCCTGGCTGCAAGATCCCGTCGATTCGCAAGTTGAGCGAACACCTATCGGTGAGCAAGACGACGGTGGTCGACGGTCTTCGACTCTTGGAGGATTGGGGCATGGTCGAAGCCCGGCCGCGCTCGGGCTACTTCGTCCAGCCACCGCATCGGCGGCGCCTGAGCGCTGGTGTGAGTTTGCCCGCCGACATCGAGCAAACGGCCCCGCTGGCTGAGACAACCGCGAGCGGCAGTGATCCTCATCTCCGCATGATGGTCGCCGGAGCGAGCAGCGAGGTATTTCGCCTGGGCGTGGCTGTGCCACCCTCGCAGTACTTTCCGGTCGAGCGTCTCTCGAAGATACTCGCGCGCGTGGTGCGCCAGCGCCCCGCAGAGGCGTTCAGTTGTAGCGACCTGCAGGGCCACAGCGGGCTGCGCGTGCAGATCGCGCGGCGAGCCGTGGCGGCGGGCGTGTCGATCAGCCCCGAAGAAATCATCGTCACCAACGGAGCCAGGGAGGCGTTGATCCTCAGCCTCAGGTCGGCGGTCGCCCCCGGCGGGGTCGTGGCTGTGGAGTCGCCGACCTATCATATGTTCGTCGAGCTGCTCGAGATGTGTGGGATCGAGGCGATCGAAGTCGCCACCGAGCCGGGCAAGGGGATGCGAGTCGACGCCCTGCGCGAGGTGCTCGACGCCGGCGATGTCAGCGCCATCTTCTTGGTCTCCAACGTCTCCAATCCCGGCGGTGCGGTGATGCCGGAAGCGCGCAAGCAAAGGATCGTCGAGCTGGCGAGTTCGCGCGGCGTGCCCATCATCGAAGACGACGTCAACGCCGAGTTGGTCTTTGCCCAGCGCCGCCCCAAGAGCCTCAAGGCCTTCGACACCACCGGCGATGTTTTGTGGTGCGGCTCGTTTAGCAAATCCCTGGCCCCGGGCCTTCGCGTCGGCTGGGTCGCCCCCGGCAAGAGGCGCGATCACGTCGCCAAGCTCAAGAGCTCCGCGTCGTACGCAACAGGCACTCCCCAACAGATGGCCGTCGCGGCTTTTTTGCGCACGGGCGGTTATGACCATCACCTCAAGAAGTTGCGCCGCGTCTACCGTGGCTCGGTGACCAAGATGAGGCGACTGGTCGAGGCGCACTTCCCGGCGAGCTCGAGGGCGAATCATCCCAGGGGCGGTCATATGCTGTGGGTGGAGCTTCCCTCGCAGGTCGACAGTCTGCTGCTGGCCGAGCAAGCCCAGGCCGAAGACATCAGCATCGGGCCGGGCCCGGTCTTCTCTGCGTCGCGCCGGTTCCGAAATTTTATTCGCCTCAACTGTGCGGTCGTGTGGACCGACGCCGTCGAGGATGCCGTGGCGCGTCTGGGGCAGTTGGCTCACGCTCAACTGCGTTGAGTTCGACCTCCCGGGGTTGGCCGGCCGCGACGTCGGGGAGACCTTTCCATCATCACCGCCGGAGGACGGATGTCTGGTATTGCGACGCCGTACAAACGCTTTTCGGACGATGAAGACTACGACGCTATCGTCATCGGCGAGGACGTCTACGACTTTCCCAAGGGGCGCCGAGCGAACCACCCGGGGGGTCCTCGAGGAGCTGACCGATAACGAGCGGCTCATCGCCGTTCTGTGCGGCCAGTGGGGAGACTACGGGCTGCCGCCGTCGAAGAGCAGCTTCGCGATGCACGCCATGCTGGGTCGAGCAGTGGGAGGGCACCGACTGGAAGGATCGCGGCGACGACTACGAAGCCTTCAAAGAGCGCCTCTCCAAGCGGCTGCTGGAGGCGCTGTACGAGCAGGTGCCGCAGCTTCGCGGCAAGGTCGACTACTACGAGTTGTCCACACCGCTGACCACCCGGCACTTCTGCGCCTACCGGCGCGGTGAGATCTACGGACTCGAGCACTCCGCGCGGCGTTTTCGCCAGCCTCCCTGATGCTGCGGGCGGCGGCCTCTCTGCTCGGATGATACGGCCGGGTGCCGTGAGGCTGGGTCGGTTCTGACGACTATAGTCCAGGAATCGGACATGGCCCACCGGCGTGGGAGCCGGCCCGGTTTGTGGCGTCCGACATCGGCCAACCTGCCGATCAGCGATGTTGGGAAACGATCTCGCTGAGCTCAGAACCGGCCGTTCTGCAAGAACGTAGCGACGAGCTGCTGGACGTCCTCGCGGTTCATGATGAAGGTGTGCTCGGAGGGGACGACGGCGTGGTCGGCTTCGCCGGCCATGCGCGCCTCGGCCGGGGAGACCTTCGAGTCGTCATCGCCGGCGATGGTGGCGACGTCGCGATCTTCGATGGGGTCGAGGTTTTGGACGGTGCTCGTCTCGTGGCTGGTCAATTCATCGAGAGGCTCGAGCAGCCAACCGCCCCAATCGGCCCACTGATCGGCCATCGCCGAGCCCTGGTTGGGGGTGGCGAGCATGACCACGCGGCCGTCTTCGGGCGGGGGGCGGTGGGTGAGCATCCACCGGATGATGATGCCTCCGAGGCTGTGGCCGACAAAGTGCAATCGGTCGGGCCGCGGCCCCTCGAGCGCCTCGAGGTCGTCGGCGAGCTGAGCGCCGAGCTCGGCGACCGAGCAGCAATAACTCGAATAGCTCCAGTTGACGACCTCGTAGCCGCGCTCCTCGAGGTCCGAGGCCATCCAATACATCGACAGGCCGGTCCGGCCCATGCCGTGAACGACCACCACGGTCTGGTGGCCCTCGACCTCGTCGAGCTGCTCGGCGGGTTGCGCCGACGCCGACATGCACCCTGTGCCGGCGCCCAGCACGCCCACTAGGAGGGCGAAGACAAGGCAGGTTATCGTGCGCTGCGTACGGTCACTCATCTGGCGTCACTTATCGTGTATATCGGTCGTCGTCTGGTCCAAGGGCGGAGCCACGCCGCGAAGATACACAAAGTGCCGGCGTGAATCCAAGGGGGCGGAAAGAGCCGAGCGTCAAAAGGACAGGCGCGGGGGCGCGGCTTTCTCGGACTTCGCCTTCTCGACCGGCCTCCAGACGCGAGGCTTGCTGGGCTTTCGCGTGGCGCGATCTGCGTCTTCCGAGAACAGCTTGATGACGGCCGGGGCGACGCTTCGTTGGCCGCCGTCGTGTTCATAATAGGTCTGCGCGCTCAACCAGACGCCCTCGGGGGTGCCGGTCGCCTGGAATTTACGGTACTCGATGCGGTGCGACGGAACGCGAATCCGGCTGGGAGTGCCTTCTTCGTCCCAAGATTTCAGCGTGAGCACGTCGAGTGCGTCGGTGATACAGCCGACGGTGTCGTGGACGTCGCGGGTGCAATTGGTCGGGCTGAGCACCCGCATCGGCGCGTCGCCGCGCGGCTCGGCGAGCAGCGCGCCGTGGGAGAGCGTGCGCTTGTGCAGCTCATTGCCCTCGAGGTCGAAGACCCGCAGTCTGCCTTTGCGCTTTCGGGCCTGGTCGAGCTCGACCGTGTTGGTCATCCAGACCTCGTCGCCGAACCGAACCGCCGAGCGCATCGGCTCGCCGGCCATCCAGGGCGTATAGCCGGCTGATAGTTGCTCGCCGCCGTAGGACAGTCGGGTGAATTTGTGGCGGGTGCGCACCTGTTCGCCCGAGCGGCTTCGCCGGACGCCGTGGGCCAGCACCTCGCCGCCCTTGGCGCTGATCACCGAGCCGGCCTCGCGCTCCCAGAGGACCTCGCCTTTGGCCGGATCGATGCGCGCGATGATCGTCTTTGCCTGGTTGACGCCCAGCTTCCAGACGCGCCCCCCCGGGAGTTGAAACCGTCCGCCCTCGTAGCCGTAATTGGTAAAGTGATACTCGACGAAGAGCTCACCGCCGTCGCCAAGGTAGGCGTGTGCCATGCTAAATTTAGGGGCCTGTTCGGTCTCGAAGCTCCACACGGGCTCACCGTCGGGGTCCAGTTGTACGACCGTGCTGTGGTGGCTGGTCTCGAAGCTGCCCTGGCTGAAGGTCATCAACGTCGAGCCGTCCGGGTGGGCGACCAAATGGTCGACTTCGCCGCGTCGGGTCAGTCCGGCGGCGGCCTCCGAGTCGGACGGGCGAAGCCGCCAGACGACCCGGCCGTCGGGGTCCGTTCGCACGACTGCTTCGGTGGCGCACGGGCCGTGATCGGGGCCGCCGTTTTGGCTGTACCGGCCGTTCTCCCAGGTGGCCCATTGGCCGTGGTAGTCGACCCGGACGACATCGCCGTCGCCGTGAAAAGCCGCGGCGATATTCTGGCAGCGCTCGGTCATCGGCTCCGGATCCTCGGTGACGTGCAGGATCTGAGCTGCGGCGGCGGCAGGTGAGATGAGCAGGGCGAATATGGCGAGGGCTGGTAGCTTCTTCATATTCGCATAGACGGGACAACCCGGGCCAATATTCAGGGACGCTCGGTGATTCGATGGTTGCCAGCCGTCGACGATCGTGGCTTTTAGGAGCCTGCTGAACGTGCTTGAAAGGAGGTGGCGATCGTGGCAAAGTCCGAGCTACATTTGACAATTCAATACCATAAAATCCTGGGAGATTAGGCGATGTCTACCCTTTATGATGTCAGCGTTCGACGACTCGAAAACGATACGACTGCGGTGCTCGACGTCCAGGTCGTGCATCCAGACTCGATGTCCATCTCAGCGACACCCGGCTTTGCGCTCATGCTGCTCTCGGAGCCCGCCCACGGCGACGACCCGCTCGCCGGGGAGGTCGATCTCGAGACATCCATCGACGGCGCCTGGATGCGTAAATATGCCAGGGGCTTCGTTCGTGATGTGGAGATTGTCGAACTCGACAACGAGCCTCCCGCAGCAGCCCGGGACAACCGCCAACACGCCTACTGGGAGGAACCCGACGGGTGGCTCCGCGGCACGATTCGAATTGAAGTGAGCGATCCGGCGTGGATCTCGCACCTATCGGCCGACCTGGCCTGGGACAGCACGGCCTTCGAGGCGAACACCTCCTTCGATGCCTGCGACCCGATTCGCTTCGAGCAAGAACAGGCGCCCGCCGCTGCCGATGATTCCCGCGCCGGCCTGATCCCCGTTCCGCGCGTCTTCTTCCTCGAACTCCTCGGCGACTTCGAAGACGACGTCGTCTGGTTTCCCAAGTACGGTGAAACGGCTTTTATCACCGACGAGTTGTATGAGGGCGAAGCCCTCACCCAAGAAGTCATCGAGTCGATGATCGGCGAGGTCGTCTACTACTCGCGTTTCGATGACGGCGTCGGCGTGGTGAGGCCAGATGGCGATGTCGCCTATATTTCGAGGTCGATGCACGGCTTGGCGGAGATTCGTCCTGGCTGCAGCAAGCTCGGCCGCGCCCGCTTCAACACCAGCAAAGAGCGTCTGGGCGAGCCGTTGACCATCGCGAGCCTCTCCGAATCGGCCTCTCCGGCGATCGTGGACGCCGAGGTCGACGGGGCCACGGTTTCGCTGACCGTATACCGCTTCAACGACAGCCGTAGGCTGGCCGTGGAGCATGAAGCCGAGGCGCTCTCGCTCATCGCCACACCCGAGTGCGAAAGCATGGTCACGTTCGCGAACGCCACATCCAAACTCGGCGGCCTTCTGCACGCGAAAGCTCAGGAGCATGAGCTCGATTTCCCCGGCAAGATCTTCACCAAATTTGCCAAGGGCATCATCGTCGACTCGACGATCGAGAAGACCAAGGACGGCGACCAGGTCGACTTCGACTCGCTGCCCGAAGACGACTTGGTCGCGAAGCTCAGCGAAAACCCGTGGGAGACATGGACCATCGAGATCACGGTCACCGACCCCGCCTTGATCGAGCACCTCCCGTCGATCACCCCGTACAGCCACGACTTTAGTTCGCTGGGCGATCCCGAGCCCTGGGAAGGTGAGCCACTGACCGCAGAGGCATGAACCGGTCCCCTTACGAGCCCCGTATCATGCGGGTGACCCGCTACTCGTCCCCACTACCTACCAGCGCGACGACGTCCTCGAGGATCAGGTACATACACGGGACTAGCACCAAGATCAGCGCTGTGGCGAAGACGATGCCGAAGCCCAGCGAGATGGCCATGGGGATGAGGTGGTTGGCCTGGTTGGAGGTCTCCCAGATAATCGGAGCCAGCCCGCCGAAGGTGGTCAGCGTGGTCAGCAAGATCGGGCGGAAGCGGCGAAGCCCGGCCTGGTGGATGGCCTGGTGGGCCGGCGAGTCGCCGCGTTTTCGGTTGGCATAGTCGATCATGATCAGCGAGTCGTTTACGACCACGCCCGACAGCGCGATGATGCCCATCAGGCTCATCAGGGACAGGTCGTGGCCGAGCAAGATATGACCGATGACCGCGCCGATGATGCCGAACGGGATGACCCCGAGCACCAAGACCGGCTGCAGGTAGCTTCTGAAGGCGACGGCCAGCAGCGAGTAGATGATCAACATGGCCAGTCCGAAGCCGCCCCACAGCGCCGCGGTCGACTCGCGCATCTCGGCCTGGGTGCCCTCGAAGCTCCAGGTCAGGCCGGGATAGTCGGCGCGCAATGCCGGCAACTCCTCGAGCTGGAATGACTCGACGACCCGGCCGACCGCGCTCTTGGGGTCGACGTTGGCGCTGATGGTGATGACTCGGCGGCCGTCACGCCGGCCGATGCTGGTAAACGCCTCGGTACGGGTGACCTCGGCGACATCGAGCAGCGGCACCTCGGTGCCATCGGGGGCACGCACCACGAAGTCTTCGAAGGCGTGGATATCCTCGCGCTCGTGCTCGGGCAGCTTGACGCGCACCTCGATCTCGTTGGTGCCGCGCAACTGCCGCAGCGCCAGCGCGCCATAAAAGGCGTCGCGCACTTGCTGGCCGACGCCCGACGGGGTCAGCCCCAGCGCGCGGCCCTCGGGCAGCAACTTCAGGTCCAACTGCACCTTGCCCCGGTTGTAATTGTCGGTGATGTCGCGCGTCTCCGTAAAGCGCTCGGCACGGGCTTGGAACGCCTCGGACGCCTGCTCGAGCATGTCGATATCGTTGTGGCTGAGGTCGACCTCGATATCCTTTCGCCATCCGCCGGGGCCGCGCTCGGCCTCGAAGCTGATCTGGTCGATGCCCTCGATATCGCCGATCTCGTCGCGCCATAATTCGATGACCTCGTTGGCGCCCATATCGCGCTGGTCGGGGTCCTTCATGACGATCTCGACGTCGATGAAGTTGCCCCCGCGCACGTTGGTCTTGACGCCGTGGGCGACCTCGTACAGGTCGTGCTCCTCGAACATCTGCTTGGTCGAATCGGTGATCTCGGTGGCCACCCGGCCGGCCTGTTTCGGGGTCGTGCCCACCGGCAGCCTGGCGCCGGCCTCGATCTCGTCGGCGGCGACCTCGGGCATCATCACCATGCCCATATGCCCGCTATAACCATAGCTGCCGACGACCACCAGAAGCCCGATGGCGGCGACCAGGACCACGTATCGAAAGCGCAACGCCCCGTGCAATAGCGGGCCGAAATATTGCTCGACGGCCCGGTTGAAGCCGCGGGCGAACTTCGATTGCTGGGCGTTGAGCCACTCTTCGATGCGCGAGCCTTCCCACCGGGAATGGTGCCCCAGGTGGGCGGGCAGGATGAACATCGCCTCGACCAGCGAGACCAGCAGGACGGTGATCACCACCGCCGGCAGCGGCCACCAATATTTTCCGGTGGTCCCGGGGATAAATAGCAGCGGAGTGAAGGCGACCACCGTCGTCAAGATCGTAAACGTCACCGGCCGGGCGATCTCGCGGGTCGCAGCGATCGACGTCGTCAGTCGATCGCCGCCGCGCTCGCGGTGCTCGTGGATATTCTCGCCGACCACGATCGCGTCGTCGACCACGATGCCCAGGGCCACCAAGAAGCCGAACATCGAGATCATATTGATGCTCACGCCCGCGGCCGGCAAAAACACCAGCGAGCCGACAAATGAGATCGCCATGCCCATCATGACCCAGAACGCCAGGCGGATCTCGAGGAATAGCGCCAGGATGCCCATCACGATGATCACGGCGAGCAGGGCGTTGTCGAGCAGCAGCGATAGCCGGTCGTCGTAGTCGTCGGCGCTATTGCTGTCGATGCGCATCTGCACGCCGGCGGGCACCGATCGCTCGAAGTCGTCCATGATCGCGTGGACGGCCTCGGAGATCTCCAGCGGGGATTGGTCGCCGATGCGGTAGACGGCCACCTCGACGGAGGGCTGGCCGTTGAATTGGGAGTGGAAGCCGGCCTCCTCGAAGCCGTCGGTGATCTCGGCGAGGTCATCGAGGGTGACCGTCGAGCCCGACTCGGAGCTGACGATGGGGATGTCGGCAAACTCCTCGGCCCACTGCTTGCGCTCCTTCATGCGCAATAGAATCTCGCCGGCGTTGGTCTGCACGTCGCCGGCGGGCACGTCCTCGCTCGACGAGGCGATCAGCTCGGCGACGTCACCCAGGGTCAGGTCATATTCGCGCAGGCGGCTGGCCGGGATCTCGACGTGGGTGACGTAGCCGGGCACGTTGCCCATCTCGACCTGGGTGATCATTGGGTCGCTGAGCAACCGGTCGCGCAGCCGCTCGCCGAGCTGGCGAAGCGTCCAGTGGTCGACCTCCCCGTAGAGCACCAGCTGCATGACTTCGCGTTGCTGAGCCAGCAGGGTGACCTCGGGCTGGTCGATATCGTCGGGGAAGGTCCGGATGCGGCTGACCGCCTGGTCGATATCTTGGAAGGCGACGGTTCGGTCGGTGCCCGAGACCAGCTCGATGGTCACCGACCCGGAGCCCTCCCTGGCCGTCGACGTGATCTCTTTGATGCCCTGCACGCCGCGAATCGACTCCTCGACGGGCAGCAAAATACCGGTCTCGACCTCGGCGGGGGCCGCACCGGGGTAGGTCACGCTGACCTCGACGATATCCAATTGGAACTCGGGCTCGACCTCTTTTTGGATGTTGATCGCCGACCAGATGCCTCCGACGATCAGCAAGAACATCAGCAAGTTGGCCGCGATCGGATTGCGGGCCATCCAGGCGATCGGGCCCTTGTGAGTGCTGGAATCGCTACTCATCGGAGGCCTCCTCGTCGGAGGCTTCTTCTCCGGTGCCATCGACACGCAGCGGCGCCTCGTCCACGACTGTGGACAGGTTGGTCATCACGACCTTTTCGCCGTCCTCGAGGCCGCTCGAGACATAGGCGTATTCGGCGTCGCGCACGGGGATCTCGACCTGTCTTATCTGGAGCTTATCGTCCTTCATGACCCATACGGTGTCGCCGTCGCGCACGTAGTCGCGGTCGAGTCGGACGACGTCATCCAAGGGCTTGCCCTCGATGGTCACCTCGACATATTCGCCGATCATCAGCCGGGGCATGCCCTGGTGGTCGGCCTCGCGAGCCAGCGGGTCGGGGATAGACGCCAGCACCTGAGCCGTGCGGGTATCCGGGTCGAGCGCGCCAACCAGCCGGAATAAGCGTCCGTCGCGGTAGGTGTCCTCCGGCCAGGATTGTCGGTTTCGAACTTTGACCGCCGAGCCGGCTTCGCCGTCGGCGGGCGTGTCGACCCAGCGGAGCTTGGAGAGCGGAAGCTCGACGCTGACCCAATAATCCTCGACGCCGACCAGCCGGCCGATGCTCTCGGTGGGCGAGACCTGCGAGCCGACGTTGGTGTCGCGGCGCAGGATATGGGCGTCGAAGGGGGCCTCGACGCTCGTGCGGCGAAGGTTCAGCTCGGCTTGCTCGACCGCCGCCCGGGCTGCGCTGACCTGCTGTTGGATTGCGTCGAGCTGGGGCTGGCGCAGCACCAGAGCCTCGTTCTCCGGAGCGAGCTCCTCGTCGAGGTAGTCGTATTCGGCCTGCGCGGCATCCTGGCGGCCCTTCTCGACGGACAGCTCGGAGAGCGCCTCGCGCAGCTCACTTTTGCGCTGGGCCAGGGCGTGTCGATAATCGGCCGCTTCGATCTGGATGAGCAATTCGCCCTCTTCGACGAATCCACCGGGGGTAAACGCCGGCGCCAGCGCGGTGACCCGGCCGCCGACCTGCGGGCGCAGCACGATGTCTTGGGATGGCTCGACGGTGCCGGTGGCGACGATGCGCGGGCGCCAGTCGCCTCTTTCGACGTCGACGACGTCGACCAGCATCGCCGTCTTTTTGGTCGCCCCGCCTTTTTCGGCGGTCGGCTCGGTGCTGAAGGTCAGCGCTGCCAGGCCGCCGGCGACGGCCAGGATGACTGCGCTGATGATCAGGCTGAGCATCCACCCCGCAGACTTCTCGTTTTGTTCGTTCGACGTATCAGACACAATCTCTCTCAGTCCTCAGTGGCGATCGACGGCTCCACGGAGTCCACCCAGCTGCCGCCGAGGGCCCGACAAAGTGCGATGCGATGGCTGATTTGCTGTCGGCGCGCTTCGAGCAGCGTGCGCTCGACCTCCTGGAGGGCTTGCAGTCCGGTGAGCACACGCAGGTAATCGACGGTGCCGGTCCGGTAGCGCTTGCGGGCTAATTCTAGCACCGACTCGGCGATGTCGAGTTCGCGCTCGAGGCTTTCGATGCGCTCGCTGCCGGTGCTCTCCAGGGCGAGGGCGTCGCGCACCTCTCGCATGGCCACGAGCAGCGCGTCGGCATAGAAGTATAGCTGCTCTTGGGCGATGGCCTCACTTCGCTCGACCTCGGCGCGCAGCTGGCCGCCCTCGAAGAGCGACTGAGACAGGCCCGCGCCCACGCTCCAGAACAACTGCTCGAAGAGGTTGGTGAGCTGCTCGGCCTGGAAGCCGAGGCTGGCGGTCAGCCGAAGTCGCGGCAAGCGGTCGGCGACGGCGGCGGCGGTTCGCTCGTCGGCGGCCTCCAAGAATAGATAGGCCGAGCGTACGTCCGGGCGGCGCTGGAGCAGGTCGGCGGGCACGCCCGGATCGTCGAGCGGTTCGACGTCGGGCAGCGTCTCGTCGCCGACGAGCTGATCGTCTCGAGCGTCGCCGGGCGCCTGGCCGACGAGCACGGCCAGCCGGTGGCGGCTGGTGCGCTCCAGGCCCTTCGCGGCGGCCAGCTCCCCCTGGATGGACTCGACGTTGCGATCTTGCTGGGCGACGTCGAGCGCGCCGACCAGGCCCCTTCGCGCTCGAATTCTGGTGATCTCGGCGATGTCTCGAGAGGCTTCGAGCTGGGCCTCGAGCAGCTCGACGCGCTCGCGCTGGGCGATGACGTCGAACCACGCCTCGGCGACCTCCGAGGTCAACGTGATCGCCAGCGAGCGGGCGTCGGCCTCGAAGGCGTCGGCCTCCAGCCGGGCGGCCGACGCTCGGTGGCGGTTGCGGCCCCAGAGGTCGACCTCGTAGGCGGCGGTGGCCGACAACTCCCAGGATGCCTCGGTCTGCGTGCCGCCATCGACCGGACCATCAACGCCATCAAAACCCCCAAATTCACGATTCGAGACGTCCACATCAGCGCCCGCTTCAGCCGTCGGCCACAGCGCAGACGACTCGATGTCGGCGACCGCCTCGGCCTGTCGAAGCCGCGCCCAGGCGGCCTTGAGCTGCATATTCTCGGACCAGGCCCGCTCGACCATCTCGTCGAGGCCGGCGTGGCCGAAGTCGCTACACCACGCCTGGGCGCCCAGCCCCTCGACGGTGGCGTCCTGCTCGCCGTCGTCGGGCGCCTCGACGACCTCGTCGGCCTCGTCGGCGTATTGGGTCGACGAGCAGCCCGCCGCGCAGGCCAGCAAACAGAGAAGTCCGAGCAGGCCATAGGCCGCTCTCGAGATGTGCGAGGGCATGGGCATAAGTGGGTCTGGCGCTGAAGACAGCACATTATAAATGGCGTGACTGTTGGCAAAATGCAACCCGGCGCGACGAGCGGCTAATGATTGCGAGGCTCGGACCTCTCCGGTGAGCTATTATTTGAGGCATCGCGCCACGGATTTGATTGATAATTCCAACAAAAATATCGCGCCACTTGAAGACAATGTGCCGGGCTTGGAACCGCCTTTACGGACTTAGGGTCACCTGCTAACTTTGCCCCTGTCATTGCTCACAGTTCGACGGGGGCAACGTATATCGTTCGGGTCTGGGCCCCAGACAAGCACCAGAAGCGGCCTTTCGGCCCGGTTGAGGCGTAGTCAATTGTCGGCACGTCTCGGCCACGGGTGAAGATGTATATTTGGCCATTTCGTATTTTATATTGTGATGAGGAGTAAGTATGGCGTCGATTCCGAATTATCCCGGTGTTCATCTGCGCGAGGTGCCCAGCGGCGCCCAGACCATCGGCGGCGCCAGCACGTCGGTGGCCGCCTTCGTGGGCTATTTGCCCGAGGGTCCGGTCAACGAGCCCACCCGCGTGTTCAGCTTCGCCGAGTTCAGCCGCCACTTCGGCGGGCTCGACTCCGGCAGCGACACCAGCTACGCCGTCCAGCAATTCTTCCTCAACGGTGGCAGTGAGGCGTGGATTGTCCGCGTTACCTCCGGCGCGGGAACCGCCAGTAGGATCTTCGACGATACCGATGACAACGCACGATTGAAGATCGAAGCGTCCAGCCCCGGCGAATGGGGTGAGTCGCTGCGTGTGGTGGTCTATCCCCACAGAGATGACGAGGATGCGGTCGTTGGCTTCGATCTCATCGTCCGCAAGGTCCGCGCCGCCGAAGAGGAAGAGGACGAAGACGAAGTGCTCGTCGAAGAGATGATCGCCGGTCTGACCGAGGAGGACTTCGTGGCGCGCATCAACGCGGAGTCGAAGCTTGTTCGGGCCGAGGAGATGTCCACGGATGAGACCAGTCTGCCTGTGACTGCAGACGGGGACACGGTGCTCGACTACGACAGTGAAGGCAATCCGAGCAACGATGACTTTAAGAAGCTGCTTGGCGGTAGCCTCGGTCTAGTGCCCGCAGAAGAGTTGTCTGATGAAGATATGTCTGACTTGATCTCGGCCATCGAAGGCAGCTCCTCGGCGACTCCCCCCAGCGGCGTCCACGCATTGGGAACGATCGCCCCGTTTACCTACAATATTTTGTCTCTGCCCGATGCCATCCATCTGACCAATACCGATGGGCGCAGCGGGCAGGACAAGGCCAAGAGTCTGTACGAAAAGGTGGCGAAGATCTGTGAGGACGAGGATGCCTTCTTGCTCGTCGATCCTCCGGGCGACATCGACACGACCAGCGAGATGACCGACTGGGCGGATAAACTCCGTAAGAAGAACGCGGCCACCTACTTCCCGTCGCTCGAGATCGCCGACCCTCTCGACGGCCACAAACCCCGTAAAGTTGGCCCCAGCGGCACGCTGGCTGGGCTGTACGCGCGCATCGACAGCAGCCGCGGCATCTGGAAGGCGCCGGCGGGCACCGAGGCGAAGCTTCGCGGCGCCGAGCCGGCCAAAAATATCGATGACGGCAAAAACGGTGTGCTCAACAAGTCGGGGATCAACGTGCTTCGCACCTTCGCCGGCTACGGGCCGGTCTCCTGGGGGGCGCGCACGCTGGTCGGAAATCAGGAGGGCGACAATAAATATGTGCCGGTCAGGCGCATGACCCTCTTTTTGAAGAAAAGCCTAGAGCTGGGGCTCAAATGGGCGGTCTTCGAGCCCAACGGAGAGCAGTTGTGGGCCACGATTCGGCTGACTGTCGAGTCCTTCCTCAACCGGCTCTACCGCCAGGGCGCCTTCCAGGGAGCCACCGCCAAGGAGGCCTATTTCGTGCTGTGCGACACCACCACGACCACCCCGGACGATATCAACCGCGGGATCGTCAACGTGGTCGTCGGCTTCGCGCCGCTCAAGCCGGCCGAATTCGTCGTCGTCCAGCTCCAGCAGATGGCCGGCCAGGCGCAGGCCTAAGAGTACAACGTCGCCTTTCGAACCTGATATAAATCCGTGATGTGAGGAAGTCTCATGGCAAGCACGATTCGACCCTTCGATCCCTATAAGAACTTCAAATTCAAGGTCTTTTTCGGCGAGAACACCGATCCGGTGGCCGGCATCAGCAAGGTCAGCGCGCTGACGCGCAGCACCGAGGTCATCGAGCATCGCTCCGGTGGCGACCCGAGCTCGCCAAGGAAGGCGCCCGGCCTGACCAAATTCGAGCCGATCACCCTCGAGCGCGGCGTCACCCACGACACCGAGTTCGAGAAGTGGGCCAATAAGGTCTGGTATGTGGGCGGCGGCGATGGAAAAGAGGTCTCGCTGGCCGACTTCCGCAAGGATATGCGCATCGAGATGTACAACGAGGCCGGCCAGAAGGTGCTCGCCTATAAGGTCTATGACTGCTGGGTCTCCGAGTACCAGGCGCTCCCCGAACTCGACGCCAACGGCAACGCCGTGGCCATCCAGACGCTCAAGCTCGAGAATCAGGGCTGGGAGCGCGCCACCGAGGTCGCCGCGCCCGAAGAACCCAGCTTCACCGTGCCTGAGGCATAATCGTGGTGCGCGGACTCGACGCTCGCGACATCTTGTGGGTCTGGGAGCGGGGCCAGGGAGGCTCGTCCTCGGAGCGTGCGCTGCTCATCTTGATGGCAGCCGTCGCCGACGCCGACTGGCGCGAGCTGGCCGCGTTGTCGCTCGGCCGGCGCCAGGCGCGCCTGCTGTCGGTACGCGAGAAGACTTATGGCCCGCGCCTGGAGGTCTTCGTGGAGTGCCCGGGCTGCGACGCCGAGCTCGAATTCGAGCTCGACACCTCCGAGCAGCGACACCTCGAGGACGACGGCGAACTGGAGTCGACGTTCCCGCTCGAAGTGGGCGAATTCGCCCTCGAGCTTCGCCTGCCCAATACCGCCGATATCCTGGCCCTCGAGCGCGCAGACGGCCTCGAGGACCCGCGCCGGGAGCTATTCTCGCGCTGTCTTCTCGAGGCGCATCTTGTCGGCGAGTCTGCCGTCGAGTCTGCCGGCGCCGACAAGCTCGACGCGCAGTCGCTGCCCGACGAGGTCGTCGAGCGCGCGGCGCAGGTGATGGCCGAGCGCGACCCGCAGGCCGAGTCGTTGCACACCCTCGATTGTCCGATGTGCGGCCATCGGTGGGGGGCGGCCTTCGAGATCGCCGACTACCTGTGGCGCGAGATCGAGGTCGACGCGCGCCGACTTCTGCGCGAGGTCGACCTCATCGCCAAATCCTACGGGTGGAGCGAGGACCAGATCCTCGCGCTCAGCCCGTTTCGTCGACGCTGTTATATGGAGTTGATCGCCCCATGAGTGATTTCTTGAGCCGCTTGGCACACCGCGCAGCCGGACGAGAGCCGACCGGCTCGACGCTCGAGCCGCGCACGCGGCCGATGTACGCCGCCGAGGCGGTGCCCGCAGATCTGCAGCCGTTTGTGCCGCCGCCGGTCGAGCCATCTCTCGATGGAGACGATGCTTCCTCGTCGATGCAGACGCCGCGGCCCGGCGCGAGGCTCCCCGGCGAAGCTTCGCGCAGCGAGAACCCATCCGAGCAGGATGCGCGCCAGCCGACCCGCAGGCGCGCAGCGCCGCCAGACAAAACGCCGCCGATAAGCCAGCCGCCGACAAGCCAGCCGCCGACACATGATCTGCCGGCATCCGAGCCGGCTACCAACGTCCCGCTGGCCATCGAGCCGCCGGGTCTGCGAGCCCCACGATCAGTCGACCTGCCCACGCGCCGGCCGGCCACAAACGACGAGGTGAACGCCTCCGACGTCTCGCATGCCAGGCCCACGCTGGAGCCACGCGTGAGTCCCGGCGATGCTCGGCGGGAGCATGCTCGGCGAAGAAAAGAGTCTGCAACGCGCGACGCTCGTTCAAAAGCGAGCCCCGACTCGGGCC
This sequence comes from uncultured Bradymonadales bacterium, assembly GCA_964386725.1. GTDB lineage: Bacteria > Myxococcota_A > Bradymonadia > Bradymonadales > Bradymonadaceae > CAYLTX01. The sequence continues at coordinate 59,660 of CAYLTX010000019.1, forward strand.
CAGATACACATCCAGAAACTGACTCAGAGACGGCGACTGCCGGGCCGACTCGCCCGTCGCTGTCCCATGACGCCACCCGAGAGCGCCAGAGCCGGCCGAGCCTGCGCCCTCGCGGGAGCGCGCCGTCGCCGAACGCGTCGTCGCCGAACGCGCCCGATGAGACGCCAGCCGAGCCGTCCAAGCCCGCCGAGGTCACCATCGAGATCGGCCGGCTCGAGGTACGCGCGACCAGCACCAAGAAGACCCAAACACCGGCGCCCAGCCGCCAGAAGTTTCGCCCGAACACCTCCCTCGACGACTACCTCGCCCGACGCCGCGGAGACGACCGATGAGCAACGCCATGGCAATCGCAGCGGTCACCGCCGTGCTCCAGGAATTGATCGGCGAGGCCATCGTCAATCTGACCAGCGACCTGGGAACCAAACCCGCAGTCACCGCCGTGCCGCCCGACCGGGCGATCGGCGACGGCGGAGAGGGCCCGTTGCTCAACTTATTCATGTATCGGGTCTCGCAGAACCCGGGCTGGGCCAACGTCGACCTGCCCGAGCGCGATGGGCGCGGCCGGCGCGTCTCCAATCCGCCGCTCGCCCTCGACCTGCACTATATGCTCACCGCGGTGGCCACCAAGGACGCCCACTGCGATGTTCTGCTCGGCTACGGCATGCAGGCGATGCACGATTTTCCGGTGTTGCCGCGCGGCCTCATCGACGAGAAGCTTCGCGACTCCGACCCCAACGGCACCCTGTCGGGCCAGCTCGAGGCGCTCGCCCGCTCGGGTCTGTCCGGCCAGGTCGAGCAGATCAAGCTCAGCCCCGACTTTCTAAACCGCGAGGAGACCTCCCAGATCTGGTCGTCGTTGCAGGCGCCCTTTCGCCCGTCGGCGTTCTATCAGGCATCGGTCGTGCTCATCCAAAATGAGCGCCCCGTCCAGCGGCCGCTGCCGGTGCGCCATGTCTCCTCGCGGGCGCTGCCCATTCGCCGCCCGCATATCGACGAGATCATCCCCGCAAGCGGCGCCGGTAGCGTGATCGAGGCGGGCGTGACGCTCGATATCCACGGCCGCCGACTTGCCGCCGACCACGTCGCCGTTCGCCTCGACTCCGACATCATCCCCATCGACGCGAGCGACGTCGCCGATGACCGCATCGAATTCGACGTGCCCGCCGACCTTTCGCCGGGCCCGCACGTCCTGCAGGTTGTCCACCGGCTCGAATTCACCGACCCGAATACCGATGCGGTCGTTGGACAGCCGCGTCCGATCTTCGAGTCGAACGCGGCGCCCTTTTCGGTGCGTCCGAGCCTGAACTCCATCGACGGCTCACCGCGGGTCATTCGCGTCGAGCTCACCTCGCCGGTCCAGCCGGTACAGCGCATCTTCTTGACCTTGCAGCCCGTCGACCCCTCGCAGGCCGAGGCCGTCTCGTTCGTCGTCGAGCCGCCCACCCAGCCCACGCCGGTGCTCTACGCCGCGGTCAGCGGCCTCGACGCCAACCTCGAGTACGTCGCGCGTCTGCAGGTCGACGGCGTCGAGAACCTCATCGACTTCGACACGGCGCAGGGCGAATTTACGGGGCTCGTCATCCAGCCGAATCTCGACGAGCTCATCGTCGACGGCCTCGACGTCAGCTTCCCGGGCCAAAAGGCGAAGGTCGACGTGGAGATCCGCGACCGGGCCGGCGCCAAGGTCGACGGCGCCGAGGTCGCGCTTCGCTTCAGCGGCCCGGCGGCCGGTCTGCCGATCGAGCCCACCGAGACCACCGGTCCGAACGGCAAAGCGACCTTCAATAATCTGCCCGCCGACAGCTCTGGCGTCTACACCGCCGAGGTGGTCGATGTGACCAAGTCGGGCGCGCTTCTGAACGCGTTGGAAGGCACGCTCGTCGTCAGCGGCGAGAAGTAGAGGAGAGCCCCGTGGGCAAGGTGCGCGTCAAAATCGAGGCCCGGGCTCGCAAATCGGCCGGGGAGCAGCGATCAACCTGGCGGCCCACCTCTGCGCGCTCGCGCGCCGCAGCCGAACGCAGCGGCGAGGACGAGCACGACCACGCCGATGATCGGGCGCCGTTCGAGAGCCTTTTAGCCAAGATGCAGGTCGACTTTCTGAGCC